>DLQB01000087.1:3047-4566 GCA_002477505.1 Flavobacteriales bacterium UBA7443 | reverse complement strand
CACCTGATGGAAACAGAGCTTGCCGATTTGAGCATGCAACCTCGTCGTCACGTCTACGCGATGGGTGGTTATAATCACCCTTTGGACGGCGATTACCTGGTACTTCGAACGAACGTTCTTGCGAAAACAGATCTCGCTGCGACCATAGCGGACATCAATGTCAACGTCCTTTGGGACAATATGATTTGGGCAGGAGTAAGCTGGCGACCGACGGATGCAGTCGCGCCAACATTTGGAGTGGAGTACGCCATGGAAGACAAGCAGAGAAACACTTACTCGAAGCAGATTTTTCGACTCGGATACTCTTATGATGCGACCACTTCTGAACTTCGCAACTACTCCTCAGGTTCTCATGAAGTGTTCCTGAGTTACTGCTTCAAATTTGAAAGCATTCCCGTCAAGAATCGTTACGCAAATCCACGATTCCTCTGAGCGCCTCATACGAAATGGCAACATTTTCGAGTTATTATTCGTAATCCTACCTGGATTCATAGCCTGCAAGCAACATGAAAAAGACACTCATTATTCTCATCACAGCGGCCACATTGTTCGGATGTTACGCTGGACCCCAAGGCGAACTTATTGGGGTTTATCCGCGTGAAAATTGGATTCAAGTGAACCCTTACGGAATGAACTACATTCACCTCGGTTCATACACCATGGGCCCCAGTGACCAAGACGTCCCGTTCGCTCTAAACACGCGTTCAAAAACCGTGAGTATTCCAGCATTCTACATGGACGTGCATGAGATCTCCAATAACGAATACCGCCAATTCACAAGTTGGGTGAAGGATTCGCTTTTCCGCAACACCCTTGCCGAAGACGATAACGAGGACTTCTTCTTTGCAGAAGACGCCTTGGGACGGGAACTGGATCGCTTTATCGACAAGGGGTACATTCTGAATTGGGAAACCCCGATTGATTGGCAAGACGAAGATATTTTCGATCTTCTGTATGATGAATACTTCCTCCAAGGCTCTGATCAATTTTACAACACAGCGAGTTACGACACCCGAAAACTGAACTTCCGTTACTGGTGGATGAATTTCGATGCTGCCGCAAGCAAAGGAGGATTGGACGAAGAGTTCGGCGAGGTAAATAGCTTGAATCAATTGCATAGCGTCCGCGGACACAGTGATCGTTCTCAGTTCATCATTGAAGAAACAATCAATGTTTACCCCGATACGCTGGTATGGGTGCGTGATGCGACTTATTCTTATTCCGAGGACATGATGCATTATTTCCACCATCCCGCCTATGACAACTATCCTGTGGTGGGCGTGACGTGGAGCCAAGCAAAAGCGTTCAACGCATGGAGGACGATACTCATGAACAATTTCCGTGCAAGCAATGGGCAATCCGAGGTACAACGATTCCGCTTGCCGACAGAAGCAGAGTGGGAATATGCCGCTAGAGGCGGTCTGCAATTGAGTCCATTTCCATGGGGAGGACCGTATATGCGAAACGCTCAAGGATGTCCATTGGCTAATTTCAAGCCGATGCGCGGAGACTACGTTGA
>DLQB01000087.1:0-2981 GCA_002477505.1 Flavobacteriales bacterium UBA7443 | reverse complement strand
GTAGCGGAATGGACGAGCACAGCCTATGACGAAACGGTGTACGATTTCTCGCATGATCTGAGTCCCGAATACAGTTATCACGCGAAAGTTGATGACCCACCAACCCTGCATCGTAAGGTTATACGCGGAGGATCTTGGAAAGACATCGGATACTACTGCCAAACGGGAACACGTTCATTTGAATACCGCGACACCAGTAAAGCATACGTTGGTTTTCGCAGCGCTATGACTTACATGGGGCGCGGCAAGAGCGGACCTTCGGAAGATTGGAACTAATCCAATAGGGAGGTCGAAACTGCGACTCAGCGTAGCAACCCGCCCCCATTAGAAAATAATTGAAACCACATTTAAAGACTTTTTTGAAATGAAACCAGGAAGCAAAGGCTGGAAAAACTTGATGGCGAAGATGTACGGGATTGGCGCAGCCGTCGTAATCGTTGGAGCACTATTTAAAATCAATCACTACCCGTTCGCTTCGGAGATGCTGATTGTAGGATTGGGTACGGAGGCGATCATCTTCTTCTTTTCAGCGTTTGAAAAACCACATGAAGAGCCCGATTGGTCTCTGGTTTACCCAGAATTAGCAACTCCTGCAGATGGATCCCCTCCCAAAAAGAATGTGACCGGTCAATTGGACGACATGTTGGGACAAGCCAACATCGAGTCCGAGTTGATCGAGCGCCTCGGAGATGGTATGAGGCACTTGGGTGACCAAGCCGCCAAAATGGGCGAAGCCGCTGACGTTTCAGCTGCTGCGCAAGACTATGGCAACGCCTTGAATTCGGCCACTTCAAATGTGGCTAAATTGGCTGATGACTACACGAAGGTTTCGGAATCCCTCACAGGATTGCAGGCTGCTGGAGACATGAGTGAAACAGTTGGAAATGCGATGAATACCATGACTCAAAATTTGACTTCGTTGAATGAAATGTATGGATCTCAATTGGAGCAACTGAAGGTCAATTCGGAATTGTACGCGGGAATGGGAGCTTTGGTCCAAAACCTCAACGACTCTGTGGAAGACACCAAGATGTACAAAGAGAACATCGCGGAACTTTCCCAAAAGCTAGCATCGTTGAACACGGTTTACGGAAACATGCTAAATGCAATGGGTCGATAAGCCATGGGGCTTTCGATGATTTATTACCATTAAGAATCAACCATGGCTGGAGGAAAAGAAACACCCAGACAGAAGATGATCGGAATGATGTACCTGGTACTCACCGCTCTTCTCGCCTTGAACATATCAAAAGAAGTCCTTAACGGATTCGTTAAAGTCGAAAACAGCTTGCGCAACACGCAAGGAACACTCGACTCCAAAGTGAATGAAACCTCTTCTGCACTGCAGGCCAAGTACCTGCAGAACAAGGAAAAGGTTCAACCATTCTATGACCGAGCTGAAGTCGTTAACCAGCGTTCTGAAGCGTTGATCGGTTATGTCAATGAACTCAAGGCCCGGATCATGGCAGCGTCTGCGGGCGACTACGACGAAGTGGGCGATTTGAATTATCCCGCCTACATTGGAAAGGACGAAAATGGTATGGATACCGTCTTGAATTTGAAACACGTCCCCATCAAGGACGAATATCAAAATCTCACTACCTACATGGGTTTGGCTGAACCCGCAACCCCGCTTGAAGGTGAATGGACGGCAGTTGACCTGAGAACCAAAATGAGCTCATACGCTGAGTACCTTCGCAATATCTCCGTCACGGACAATTTAGGCCTACGAAGAGATTTGCCGGAAGTAATTAAAGCACAGATCAACGAAACATTCGCCTTTCCGACCGAAATCGTTGAAGACCGTGAGGTCAGCTGGGAACAAGCGAACTTCTACCATGTGCCGCTTGCAGCTGTCATGCCGCTGATGACGAAAATGACGCTGGACGTACAGGATATTCAGGAAGACATCCTCTCTTGGTTGCTTGGAAGCGTTGACGCCAAATCCTACAAATTCACCAATTTGTTACCCTTGGTGGTACCAGAGTCGAACTATATCCTTCGAGGAGACAGTTTTCGTGCGGATGTGTTATTGGCGGCATTTGACGGCACCAACCCACCCGACATTTTTATCGAAAATAAAAAATGGAATGGACGCGATTCGAGTATGCTTGACTACGAGGAAATCGAAAGCCTACCCATTGGTGCCGACGGGCTTGGAAAGCTGCGAATTTCGACCCGCGGGATGTCCCTCGGTGATGTCAATTACAAAGGTTTGATTCGATTCCAGGGCCCTGATGGAAATGTTGAGCCCTATGCATTCTACACTCCGAGTTTCACGGTTGCAGAACCCGCATTGGTCGTGTCTCCCACCAAAATGAATGTATTCTACCGAGGATTGCCCAATCCCGTGGAAGTTTCGGTGCCCGGCGTACCCGGTGATCGACTCGATGTGCGGATCTCAGGTGACAACAAAATCAAAAAACAGCCCGATGGCTCTTACGTTGTAGATCCTGGCAAAGCGAAAGATGCCAAAATCAGCGTTTCTGCTACCATGCCCGATGGCACGAAGAAGTCACTCCCCCCTCGGGACTTTCGTGTGAAACGAATTCCTGACCCCGTGCCTTCATTCGCCGGAAAAGCACCGTCTGACCGCACCATTAGCAAAAACACATTGCTCGGTGCTCCCGGAGTAGCAGCGAAAATGGTCAATTTCGATTTCGATGTAAAAGTCATTGTCAAGAGCTTCAGCATATCCGTTAGCCGAGACGGCACCCTGGTGGAACGAAAATCCAACAGCAACCGTTTAACAGACAATATGAAGGAGCTTCTTAGCCGTGTCACCCGAGGCAATGTCATCTATATCGAAGACATTGTCGTCAAAATGCCTGATGGAACAGAACGGCAATTGGCGACCATGAAACTCAAAGTATCCTGAACAATCTGAACACCATGAATAGGTTCATCATCCCCACCCTGCTCTGCATTCTAGCGATTGGTAACACTGCACAACTTGATGCGCAAGTTTCCAATGTCTTGGA
>DLQB01000170.1 GCA_002477505.1 Flavobacteriales bacterium UBA7443 | reverse complement strand
CGAAAAAGACGACGATGATGTGGCGTTCGAAGTAAAAGTAGCATCGGATGAGGCGCAATTGTCCGATGATGAAATAGACCAAAAAGTGCAAGACTTCGGGGAATACGACCCCACCTTGGATTTGAGCCGATTCGAATTGCCCAACTTGGATCTTTTGGTTGCGCACGGCAGCGGCAAGGTCCAAGTCAGTGAAGAGGAATTGGAAGACAACAAAACCCGAATCATCCAAACGTTGCGGAATTTCAGCATTGAAGTTTCGAGCATCTCAGCAGAAGTGGGTCCTACGGTTACCCTCTATGAAATCGTACCTGCGCCGGGCATTCGAATTTCCAAGATCAAAAACCTCGAAGATGACATCGCTTTGAGTTTAGCGGCATTGGGCATTCGAATCATTGCCCCCATCCCAGGACGAGGAACCATCGGGATTGAAGTACCCAATTCCAATCCGGACATCGTCTCCATGCGCGCGCTGATTGCGTCCGATAAGTTTAACCAATCGAAAGCAGCTCTGCCCATTGCGATGGGAAAGACGATTTCCAACGAAACGTTTGTATTCGATTTGGCCAAAATGCCGCACTTGCTCATGGCAGGTGCCACAGGCCAAGGAAAATCGGTTGGACTCAATGCGATGCTGGTGAGCCTGCTTTACCGCAAACACCCATCGCAACTGAAATTTGTTTTGGTGGATCCGAAGAAGGTGGAATTGACCCTGTTCAACCATATCGAACGGCATTACCTCGCGAAGCTGCCCGATTCTGAGGAGGCCATCATCACGGATACGACCAAAGTTGTTGCGACGCTTAACTCGTTGTGCATTGAAATGGACCAACGCTACGACCTGCTCAAGGAAGCCCAATGCCGCAACCTCGCAGAGTACAATGCAAAATTTGTCCGCCGCAGGCTGAATCCCGAAGAAGGGCACCGATACCTCCCGTACATTGTTCTGGTGGTGGACGAGTTCGCCGACTTGATCATGACGGCTGGCAAGGAGGTAGAGACGCCCATTGCTCGTCTCGCTCAATTGGCGCGTGCCATTGGCATTCACCTGATCATCGCCACGCAGCGGCCTTCCGTGAACATCATCACCGGAACCATCAAAGCCAATTTCCCAGCCCGAATCGCCTTCCGAGTCACCTCCAAAATTGACTCCCGCACCATTTTAGATGCGGGCGGAGCGGATCAATTGATCGGCCGTGGTGACATGCTCATGAGCACAGGAAACGACTTGATTCGCATCCAATGCGGTTTTGTTGACACCCCCGAAGTGGAAGCTATATGTGAGTTCATCGGCAGCCAACAGGGCTACCCCGATGCCTTCATCCTCCCAGAATACACGCCGGAAGGCAATAGCGAAAGCGGAAATTTGAGTGACGACGAGCGCGACAGCATGTTTGCTGATGCCGCTCGTGTAATTGTGATGCACCAGCAAGGATCGACGTCCCTGCTGCAACGGAAACTCAAAATTGGTTACAACCGGGCGGGCCGCATTATTGACCAACTCGAAGACGCGGGAATCATCGGTCCGTTCGAAGGGTCAAAAGCACGCAAAGTTCTCGTTCCGGATGAAATGAGTTTGGAACAGATGTTGCAGATAGGAGATGCATGAAGCATCTTCGCACCATGAAATTTTTGCCGTCCCTTTTGAGCGCACTGGCGCTAATTATGTTGAATTCCTCTTCGCTGTTGGCACAAGGAGCGGAATCCATTCTGAGTCAACTGAGCAATGAGGCGAAGGCATACGGCTCTATCGAAGCCACCTACACCTCCCACATGGTGGACAAAGTGAGCGACTTCGAGGCCCTGCAGAATGGCAAGATTTTCATCGATGAAGAAAAGTATTACTTGGACCTAGGCGACTACACCATCATTTGCGATGGCACTACGATTTGGACGTACGAAACGGCGGTGAACGATTGCTATGTAGACGACGCGGACGCGATGGCTGAAGAGGGCATGGACCCATCCAAGCTTTTCACGCTTTGGGAGGATGATTTCAAAAACGAACTGAAAGGCGCTACGGAAATTGACGGGAGAACGGTGACCCACGTGAACCTTTACCCCAATCAAGCGGATGAAAAGCCATTCCACACCATCCAACTCTTCATTGATGAGGCCAAAATGGAAATGGTCCGGGCTGTTGTAAAAGGACGCGAAGGAACCGATGTCACCTATGACGTAACGTCTTTCAAACCACGCGCTGCTGTAAGTGCGGACAAGTTCAGATTTGACGCCTCCCTTTTTCCAGGGGTGAGCATCATCGACAATCGGCTATGACCGCGATCAGTCGTTGATCAAGCGTGCCCAATCTCCGTCGGAGAACATGCGCATGTGCCAGTTGCTATTGACAAACCTCGCTGCCGGTTCGTCCCACGTCCATTGAACACCGTGCTCAATCGGGGTTGGTGAAGCTCCCACTGGCGCGGCGCGTTTGTCTTGCCCCATCCACTTCGCCGTCTCCACCAAAGCATCGAATGCTAGGATGGAATACGCTGTGGGATCCGTTCCATACATTTCCCGAAAACGAAGCGTTTGCTGCTGAACTTGTGGATCAGACCAATCGATGCGATTGCTCACCGGTATCGTCCAATTGGACCGGGTCATAAAATCGCGTTCCAAAAATTCCAGCTCGGCAGTGGCCGGATGCGCATAGACGCGAACCGGGAAAGAATCCGCCAACTGAAGCTCGGTTTGAACATAGGCGTACATCGACTGCGAATATTTGCCCGATGGAATGGCCACCACATTCAATTTTGCGGTATCCATTTTTGCGGTGATGCCCTCTGCAAATCGGTTGTTTGCAGCCAAGAATTCCAATCCCTCCAACGAGCCGCGAATGCTCGAATATCCCGCTTTGAAGGCCGTTTCGAGGTCCACGTCTTTCCCTCGTGTTTCCAGAAACAAGATCGTATCCATGGGATGGTTCCGGGCCACAAGCGAGCCCAATTTGTACATCCCATCCCGTTCATCGGACCGCAGCGAAAAAGATGCCGCGTGATGCGACCAGAAAGCCGGTTTTAATGAGGTCAAAACCCATTGCGGGGTTTGGGGAAGGGTTTGTGATAACACCCGGTTAATCGAATCCATCCTGCTGCTGCGCAGCGGCCCGAGAATGACATCCGACCAAATCAAATCAGATTCGCTCCAAGCATAAGTGCCGAGCGTATCTGGCTCCGTGTCTACTACCCGCAGCTGAACCGCATACCCGCTGTCTTGCAACAATTCTGACGCCCACTCCATGCCATGAAAGAAGTCCAATGAAACCTCGCGCAAGCGGGTTGTTTTGGCATCAAACTCTCCTCCCATTACGGTGTCTACCTCGAGCATGAAGGGCAGCATGGCCAATACCCGCAGCGTATCCGAAGAGAGTACAGGTAGCCTTCTGCCTCGCGTGATTTCCATGCCCGAGTCGACTTCAGATGAAACGACCTGAGTCGTATCCGCGGGCACAATGGTCGGTACTTGCAGGCGATCTCCGATGTCCAATGTCTCCACGATATGGCCATTGGCGTCCTTCAATTCCGTGTCCGTGATCTCATATTGGCGGGCAATGCCGTACCACGTTTCACCCGCAACCACTTCATGGGTCGCCCCTCTCCAGACAACCGTATTCGCAGCCACCAATAACTCCTTTGCAGCCGGAATCCAGATTTGATGGCCGGGCGCCAGCGGCGATGCGACGCTCTGATTGGCTTCGGTCAATTCTTCCATCGTAAGGCTGTTGGCACGGGCGAGTCGCGCGAAGGTATCACCCGGCAGCACCGTGTACCATGATTGCGCATTGCAGATTGAAGTGCACAAAAACAACCATGCGATGCATGCTCCAATCATCGGCCTATTCAACAGTATATTCATAATGGCAATTCCGTATTGAAATGCGCAAGGTAAAAATCTTCCCGGGCAGCTTTGTTCATTCCAGCAGTCTCTTTCATAAAACGATTGCGGTCCACTACGGATACAAAAACCCAAATACACACTGAATTATTGCTGTGGTAGATTGCTTTTCGTTCATCATCAATCGCACACAAGTCCAGCGGTATTTCGGCAGGAATGCAAATCATCTCATTCCCATTCAATGGTGGCCGGCGGCTTGGAACTGATGTCATAGACTACCCGGTTCACGCCGCGAACTTTGTTGATGATATCATTCGACACTTTGGCCAAGAAATCATAAGGCAAGTGACTCCAATCTGCGGTCATGCCATCGGTACTACTCACGGCGCGTAGGGCAACGGCTTGCTCATACGTTCGTTCATCCCCCATGACACCGACGCTTTGAACCGGCAATAAAATTGCGCCTGCTTGCCAAACCTCGTCGTACAAATTCGCCTCTTTCAACCCATCGATCCATACCGCATCCACTTCTTGTAAGATGCGAACCTTCTCTTTGGTGATGTCTCCCAAGATGCGAATCGCCAGACCGGGTCCGGGAAAAGGATGCCGACCCAAAATCTCCTGTTTGATGCCCAACTCTTTGCCCACACGACGCACCTCATCCTTAAAAATCAGCCGGAGCGGCTCGACAACTTCCAGCTTCATGAAGTCCGGCAATCCCCCAACATTGTGGTGGCTCTTGATCGTAGCCGAAGGACCTCCTGTGGCACTCACGCTTTCAATGACATCCGGGTAAATGGTGCCTTGCGCCAACCATTTCGCCCCTTCAACGTCTTTGGATGCGTCATCAAACACATCAATGAATACTTTACCAATGGCCTTGCGCTTCTTTTCAGGATCTGATTCGCCTGCCAGTGCCGTTAAAAAACGATCTCCCGCTTGGATGCCTTTGACTTGCAGCCCCATTCCCTCGTAGGTTTCGAGGACCTGCTCAAATTCATTTTTGCGCAGCAGACCATTGTCGACAAATATGCAATGCAGCTGGCTTCCGATGGCGCGGTGCAGCAAGCCCGCGGCAACCGTGGAGTCCACTCCACCGCTGAGGCCAAGGATGACGCGGTCGTCACCAATTTGTTCCTGCAACCGAGCGACCGTCTCATCCGCAAAATTGGCAGGCGTCCAATCGCCGGCGCATCCGCAAATGCCTTGAACGAAGTTGCCCAGCAAAATGGTCCCCTCGGAACTGTGCCAAACTTCGGGGTGGAATTGAATGCCCCAAACCGGGCGGCGGGTATCTCGAAAACCTGCGAATTTCACATCGTGCGTGCTGCAGATCGTTTCGAAGCCTTCCCCCAACGAGAGAATGGTATCCCCGTGACTCATCCAGACTTGGGATTGCGCACTCATGCCTCCAAGCAGTTCGTCCGTGGTCTTCACTTCCGCGAGAAGCGCTCGGCCATATTCTCGAGTATTCGAAGCCTCGACGGACCCTCCATGGGTTTGAGCCAAGTACTGCGCACCGTAGCAGACCCCAAGCACCGGGACTTTGCCCAGCATCGTGGACAAGTCGGGCCTTGGCGCGTCTTCATCGCGGACACTGTGAGGAGACCCCGAGAGAATCACACCGTGTATATCCTCGGCCAATCCGTCATATGCGTGCCAGGGTATGATTTCTGAATAAACATTCAATTCCCTCACCCGACGGGCGATAAGTTGCGTGTATTGACTTCCAAAATCCAGAATAAGAATGCGCTGATGTGCCATAATGCTAAGTCCCTTTGACAGAATCCAGTTTGAAAAAGCAAAGGTAACTTGGTCGTTCCGGCTCGTTGCCGAATTGGAAACGGTACTTTTGCACCATGATTCACCAAAATCTCCAAGGCAAGCGCATCCTTCTCGCCAGTCAATCTCCCCGGCGGCTCGAATTGGTCCGGGGTTTGGAACTGGACCCGATTATCCGGCTCAAAGACATCGACGAGTCATTTCCCTCCTCCATCACGGGAACGGAAGTTGCAGAATACGTGACGCGCAAAAAAGCAAAAGCCTACATCGACGAATTGGAAGACCACGATGTGCTGATCACAGGAGATACTGTGGTGCTTTGTGATGGGCAAGTGCTCGGCAAACCCAAGTCAGTGGCGGAAGCGAAAACCATGCTCCAACAGTTGAATGGCAGAACGCACACCGTTGCCTCCGGTATCGCTGTCACGACCAAAGCAGGCGGAATCAAATCAGCAGTGGACACGTGCACGGTAACTTTCGCCGCAATGGACGACGCATTGATGGACCACTACATCGATCGGTACCAACCTTTTGATAAAGCCGGTGGGTACGGAGTACAAGACTTGATTGGTTTTGCGGGCGTTGTTTCGCTCAATGGATCCTACTTTACGGTGATGGGGCTCCCAACCCACCTCCTTTTTCATCTTTTAAACAATTTAAAATCATAACGTTAAGAAGTGGATTATGAAAAGTGTCTAACTTTTTCGAGATTGCATTGAACAACATTTGTCAAAGGATGTTAATTCCATGTTCTCAGGACACGTTTCATAATTGTAACCAAAACCCAAACACATGACTTCTTTTATTCTATCTGCTATTAAAGCTATGCCAACGGATGACTACGTCGGATTCACATTCTTCGTAGGCACGATGGCCATGATGGCAGCATCAGCATTTTTCTTTCTTTCAATCAACATGGTCGAAGGAAAATGGAAAACTTCCTTGTTGGTCAGCGGACTGATCACATTCATCGCCGCAGTTCACTACTACTACATGCGCGACTATTGGGCAGAAGTAGGTGAATCACCTACATTCTTCCGCTATGTAGATTGGACATTGACAGTTCCGTTAATGTGCGTTGAATTTTACCTCATCCTCAAAGCCGCTGGCGCTCAAACGGGTTTGCTTTGGAAGCTCATCTGGGCTTCAGTTATAATGCTCGTTACCGGATATATGGGTGAGGCCGTATACACCACTGGAACAGGACCTGCTATGTGGGGATTGTTTTCTGGTATCGCGTACTTCTACATTGTTTACCTCATCATGTTTGGTGAAGCAAAAGCATTAGCAGACAAGTCTTCTGCTTCTGTGCAGCGTGCTCACAGCATCCTGTGCAAGTTTGTCCTCATTGGTTGGGGCATCTATCCTTTGGGATATATGATCGGAACCGAAGGTTGGTACGATTTCGTTGACGGAATTGGACTCAACATGGACGTAGTCTACAACATCGGTGACGCCATCAACAAGATTGGCTTCGGATTGGTCATCTACAGCTTGGCTGTCAGCAAGGACTAATATTTTCTGAAACTGAACGTCCCTGAACGTGAGCCGCCGGTCCTTTTGGATCGGCGGTTTTTTTGTCCCCTTTTTAGCGAAACGAAATCAATGGAGCATCAGCGCTCCAATCCTCCCTTCTCCCCAAGGCGCCCATAGAAAGGGAATGCAGCCCTTCTTCTTCTAAGATGGCCACCACCTCCTCCAATCCTGTATTTCCGACCGACACCAGCAATCCTCCGCTTGTTTGGGGATCACACAAGAGATCACGATCGAATCCCTCAAGTGCATCGACATGATGACCATAACTGGCCCAATTCCTTCGACTCCCTCCGGGTACGCATTCCATGGAATGGTAATGCCTAAGTCGCTCTGGGGATAACAAGGGAACCGAAGCGGTATCAACTTCGGCGCAAAGTTTCGCTCCTTCGCACATTTCAACCAAATGCCCCAGCAATCCGAAGCCCGTGACATCAGTCATGGCATGCACGGCCGAGACTTGGGACAATTTCGCCCCTACGGCGTTCAATGCTTGCATGGAATCCACCGCAGATTTCAAATCATCTTCGGTCACAATGCCTTTTTTCTGTGCGGTCGTAACCATCCCAACACCCAACGGTTTCGTCAAGAACAAATGATCTCCCGGTTGCGCAGCTGCATTGGCCTTCAATTGATTCAGTGGCACCCGACCCGTTACGGCAAGACCGAATATCGGTTCAGGACTATCGATGCTATGGCCACCTGCCAATGGAATGCCCGCCTCTGAACAAATGCTTCGACCACCATCAAGAACCGCACTCGCGGCCGATTCTGGAATCTTACCCAACGGCCATCCAAGAATAGCAATGGCCATGAGCGGGGTGCCACCCATGGCATAAATATCGCTGATGGCATTCGCAGCAGCAATGCGTCCGAACGTGCGAGGATCATCCACAATCGGCATGAAAAAGTCTGTCGTCGATATGATTCCCGTGCCATCCCCCAAATCCATTACCGCGGCGTCGTCCTTGGTGTCGTTGCCAATCAGCAAGGAAGGAAAAGATTCCGACCGATCCACTCCCGACAAAATTTCATGTAGCACAGCAGGTGAAAGCTTACAACCACAGCCAGCACCGTGGGAAAATTGGGTCAGTTGAACAGTGTCCATTCTATTGTGTTTTTGAATCAAAAAATACGCCCTGCATCAGTCCAGCGCTTGCAAATATTGAGCAATCTCTTCGTGTGTTTTCCCCTTGCCATCCACTGTATAGTTATCCTCACGTGGATAGCGCTGTTGCGTGTGGTCGTAAAGCTTGTCGTAGTAGACCAAACCAATGGCCGCGGCAGCGCGCAAATCATCGTTTCGCAGGGCATCAATCGCTTGTTGACACCGCAACCCGCCCAGTTTTTCTCGGATGCGCTCAAAAGCTGCTTCGAGCAATTCCGTGCTTGCCGTCCCATACACTTCGCACAACACATCAAGGCGCTCCTCCTGGGTGCGCTCCAACACCCAGACGGGTGAAGCACGCATGGAATCAAAAAATTCTTGGGGCAGGTGCACCGTACCGATGGCCCTGCTTTCGTTTTCTGTCCACACGGGTAAACTCCAATCGAATCCTTTGAGAATGCGATGGCAATCATTGGCAAATTGCTCTGAACTCGGTTGAGGAATGCGTTCAAGGTTTCCAAACGCTGATCCCAAATGCCCCGCAATGCCCTCCAAGTCGAGGACTTGAGCGCTTGTGTTCTGCAACGCATGCAAGACCTTGGTCTTGCCAACACCGGTCATACCACCTACCACCCGCAAACATGCAATGGATTCGAAATCCTTTCGTGCCCACCCTCGGTATGCTTTGTAACCGCCGATCAATTTCACGACCGGAAGCCCCGCCGTTTCTAAAAGCCATGCCACAGCGCCCGAGCGCATGCCGCCTCGCCAACAATGAACAATGATGGGTTCTCGGTTTTCTTGCGCTTCAAATAATGCCCGCGCCAGCCGCACCAATTCCCCCATTTTAGGCCCAACAAACTCCAACCCTTTCTCCACCGCTGCCGGTTTTCCTTGCTGCTTGTACAAGGTGCCAATGACCGCGCGTTCATCGTCTTCGAAGATGGGCAGCGGGGTAGCTCCAGGGATGTGTCCTTTTTCGAATTCACCGGGTGAGCGGGTATCCAAAATGACACGTCCAGCAGCGTAAATCCAGTCGCCTGGATCAGCTTGGTGCGTGGGCTCCTTCATTGGACGATCCAACGCAATGCACGTTGCCCCTCGACTTGAACGGTGTAAACACCAGCAGACAGCATCAGCCCCCATCGTTCATGTGTTTGCTTGAATGCACCCTGGTGCACCAACCGCGCAGAAGCATCATGAATGCGGTAGGACTTTCCAAGAAAATCATCTGGCACCACCACCTGGCAATGTCCATCATTTGGATTGGGATACATCGCCAGCTCGCCTAGGTCGTCATTGCCATGAATGGAATAAGCTGCATTCAAAGTGACATGGTCAATCCAAATATGATTGCCATACGCCCCGACATTCACAAAGGCCAATTCCAAACAAGACACGTCCCCTTGAGACCATTCAAGGGGAATTGCCACCTCTTGCGTTGACCACACCAGTTCTCCTCCGGTATCGTACCAGAACCACATATAGCAGCCTGGAACTGCCAAATCTGGCCCATAAGCCGCCCACAGCGACGTCCACTCCTCCTCTCCACCCGGGCGGCCCCAGAGTTCCAAGCCATCCGAATTGTCCGCATACATCTGATGGGCAACATCGAACGTTACATGATTCATTCCTGCTGGGTCAAATGCAGGCGTGATCAGCAAGTCCGTCGCTCCTTCTGTATTCACCCAATAATTAGGGAATTGCGCCACACCATTGGTGCCATCGGTCAAGTCCCAAGCCTGCTCCCATGCATGGCCATTCACCTCCATGCGCCAATGTTCAGGCGGGAAAATGGGGCCATCAAAATTCTCCTCAAAACCACCGGCTTGAACCACGGGTTCGTTGACGACTTCAATCATGTTTTCCCATGTCCAAGAATCCGAATTGCCTTCCGCATCCGTAACAGTGAGCGTTACAGGAAAACTCCCTTCCTCTTGGTACAAGACCCAAGCCTCACTTTCCCCTTCGCCGTTGGATTCTCCGCCAGGGAAGTCCCATTCGTAGTGAGCGCCTTCGCACAAGGCAACTGAGACGCTGGCAAAATGAATGGGAGAAACCGTACACGGTGATGCCAAATTGATGCGCCGGCGATCGGCCATGAATCCGGCCAACACCGATGAAGGCTCCTTGAATTCAGCTTGATGCACCCCGCGTGTGCCGGCCGTTCGAATATGGCCGCCGCAATAATCCGGCTGCAGAAACGTCGAAACGTTGATCATGGGCAGCCCGGTGTTGTACAGCAGCCAATCGTCCATTGCATTGTCACGGTAATAAACGGCTTGCGTGGTGCCGATGTATACGCCTCCATCCGTTCCACGCTGGTGGGCCAGGCTTACGACGCGTTCACCTGCGATGGTGGCTGTGGTAAGGTCCTGCCACGTTTCGCCGGCATCTTGACTCTGCAACACCTTGTGGCCATTCTGTGTGCCAGTGAGCACACACCAAAGAACATCCGGATTGGTCCCGTCGACATCCAAATAAATTGGTTGGTTGTTGTTGCTGCCATTTTCTGCAGGCGTCGGGGTCGCAATTTCCCAAGTGCTTCCTCCATCCGTCGAGCGATGAACTCGCCAGAGGGATCCACTTAGTTTTTGAGAGACATACAACCGATCCGGATCCCGTGGACTCACCTTCACCGAAATGATTTTCTCACCTCCAAAGTCATGGATTAATGACCAAGTGGCCCCGCCATCTTCCGAACGCCAAAGCTCGGAACCCACCGGAGAGTATAAGCATTGGTAGCACGTGGGATCCCATTCCAAGTTGCCGTATTCACCGAACCAATATGCCGTGTTGGGCTTTTTCGTCCCGTCGAATGGCAAACTGTTGATGCGATCAAATCGATCATTGGTGAATCGGAATGCTCCGCCATCGTGATAGCCCACCGACGGATCGCCCGGGTTGATAAAACCCCGAAAATTATCCCCGGCCAACTCCGCGAGCCACCCCCCCGACGAATCGCTTTCTGCCCCCCACTTGTAGAGGTCGCCATTGCGAATCAAAGTGCCGTTGTGGTACGTTCCACCCACCATGACCTCTGGGCCTCGCCAACCCGCTTGCCATCCCCAAAAATCCGTCCCATGGAGTCCATACATCCTTGGCTCCATATGGTCTCCTTGATCACCGGAATGGTAAAGACCACCATCCGAAGCCACCCACAAATCCACCGTACCATCCGATCGGGTGAAAAATTTCACATCGTGGACATCTGCGTGGGTATAACGGTCTGCCGTGAATTCGCCAGCCCACGTTACCCAGTGGCCATTCAAATCCCAATCCACACCGCCATTTTCAGAGCGCCAGACGCAAATACCTGCCGCAAATTGACGATTTGCATCGGTGGGACTGATGTCCAACGCGAGGTCGTAATAATATTGGCCTCCATCGCCTGTTCCATCTTCTGACCACCCCAAAATATTGGGATTGGTGTCCGCAGCCCATGGTCCTCCTGGGCCATTTCCACAGCAAATGAATTCGAAGGTTTCGCCCGCATCAACGCTCTTATATATGCCAAATAACCCCCCACCATCGTCGGTTGATCCAGATGCAAGCACAACGACCAAGTCGGGATCCGCGGGAGAAACAGCCATCTCACAGCGCCTTTGGCCTTCTCCCGAGGCAATGCTCGGCCAGCCGTCTGCCCCGGAAGTGAACGTGAGTCCGCCGTCTGTCGATCTTTTGAAAATTGTGCTTTCGCCTAAAAGCTGGATGGCATAACAAATGCTATCTGCCTCGGGATGAAAGGCAATTTCCATGAATTCACCTCCACTCACTTGAATCATGGTATTGCCTTCGTCGGCCGTTCGGAACAAGCCGTAATTGGTTGCGGCAAAGAGCATGGGTTCCTGTCCATCAGCACTCGGCCCAAAAATAATATCGCGGTACCATCGATCAGCGCCTTGAAAGTTGGAACTACCGCATGCCTCCCAGCTCACGCCGCCATCTGAGGTTCGCCACAATTGGCCAGAACCGGAGCCGAGCCACACCCGGTTCGGATCATCTGGATGAATCGCAATGCTATAAAC
>DLQB01000177.1 GCA_002477505.1 Flavobacteriales bacterium UBA7443 | reverse complement strand
GGATTTGCGATTGTTGGTCAGACATCAGACTTAGCTCCGGCTGATCAGCGCATGTATGCGACGCGAGACGTAACGGCTACCGTGGAACAATATGGCCTGATTACAGCGAGCATTTTATCCAAGAAACTAGCTGCGGGCCTGCAGAGCTTGGTCATGGATATCAAGGTCGGAACCGGAGCGTTCATGTCCAATTCATCCGTCGCATGGGAGCTTGCAGAGTCTTTGTGTTCGGTCGGTACCGCTGCTGGAATGCCAACCACAGCGCTGCTAACCGATATGAATCAACCTTTGGCGAATACCGCCGGCAATGGCCTTGAGGTGTTGGAGGCCATTTCATTCTTAAAGGGGGAACGGGATTCGGAAAGATTGCGCGAAGTGACATGGGCCTTGGCCGTTCAAAATCTGTTGCTCGCGGGACTCAGTAGAAATGAGTCGGAAGCAAGGGCCGCGTTGGACGATGCCCATGGCTCCGGACGGGCAGCTGAAATTTTTGAGCGTTCGGTTCATGGAATGGGGGGTCCAGTGGATACGCTAAGCTCTTTCGAAAAGACATGCCCAGAGGCTCATATTGTCCGGCCGCTTTTTCCGCCCGCGGATTGGGCCGGTCAAACGGTCTTGCGCATGGACACCCGTCAATTGGGCTTGGCCGTTGTTGCGCTCGGTGGAGGCAGAACATTTGCGGGTCAGACCATTGATCATGCCGTGGGTTGCTCGGACTGGATTCGGCCGGGTGAGACCTGTATGAAGGATCGTCCGCTCGCTGTCATTCACGCCCGGGATGAAGCTGGATTTGCCGCCGCCGCTGGGCGAATTACGGAAGCAATCCAGGTCGGATTGGCGTCAGAATTCACGGCATCAGAGGGGGTTATCAAACAATTCAAAGTACCACGGTCACATGGTTAAAGTCAAGGTTTTTGATTCAACAGAAGCTCGGAATTCAAAGCGCGTGCCTTTGGAGGCTCCGAAGACAGATGCGCGCGCATTTTACGATGTAGTTGAATCCCGAAGAAGTATTCGGATTTATACGGACGAGCCTGTCCCTGAGTCAGTAATGCGCCGTGCGATGGACGCGGCATTGCTCGCTCCGAGCTCTTCGAATCTGCAGGTATGGGAAATCCACTGGGTGCGAACCGCGGAAAAGAAGGCAAAACTGGCAGAGCACTGTTTGGGTCAACCTGCGGCGGTGACTGCACAAGAGATTGTCGTTTTCGTGGCCCGTCCGGATCGATGGCGAGAAAACAATGAGCACATGCTTAGCATGCTCAAGGCCAATCCAAAGTCACCCGCCAAGGCGCTGCAGTATTTTGGTACAATCACCAAACTGGTTTACAATCAAGGGCCTTTCGGAATTTTTCGCCCTTTCAAATACCTCTGGCTGACTTTCCGGGGATTGAAAAAGCCTACGCCGCGCGAGCCGATTCATTTGGGACAAATGGCGACATGGGCCCACAAGTCGACGGCGTTAGCCGCTCAAAACTTCATGCTCGCCGTGCGTGCCGAAGGGTTCGATTCTTGCCCCATGGAAGGATTGGATTCCAAGCGAGTCAAGGCGCTATTGGGATTGCCACGAGCCGCAGGTATTAACATGGCGATTTCCGTTGGGAAACGAGCCGAAGGTGGGATTTATGGCCCTCGCTTTCGATTTGACTCGAGTAGGGCCATTCACGAACATTAATATGCAACTGGGATGGAATGGATTGAGCTGATTTCAACACTGCTAATGCTCGTCGCCCTTGAGGCCGTATTGGGCATTGATAACCTGCTTTACATTGCAATTGAGTCCGGCCGTGTGGACGAACGCGACCGAAAACGCGTTCAACGCATTGGCATCATCGGTGCAGTGGTGATGCGGCTGGTTCTCCTGATGGTTTTGGTTCAATTGATCGCCCTGTTTCAAGCTTCTGTCTTCTCAATCGATTGGGATCCAGTCATTTCAGGTGAGTTCAATGGCCATAGCCTCATCGCGATGTTTGGCGGGGCTTTCATTGTTTACACCGCCATCAAAGAGGTTTGGCACATGTTGGCCGGTGATTTGCACGCTTCCGCATCTGCGGGTGCTACGAAGAAAGCCAGTGCCGCAATTGCAGCCATCGTCTTAATGAATGTCGTTTTTTCATTTGACTCTGTTCTGACTGCCATCGCACTGACCGATTCCATGCCCGTGATGATCGCGAGCATTGTGATCAGTGGCATTGTGATGCTGGCGTTGGCGAACCGAGTGGCTGTTTTCTTGCGAAAAAACCGAGCCTATGAGGTGCTCGGTTTATTCATTCTTTTATTGGTCGGGATCATGTTGCTCTCAGAAGGAGGCCATCTTGCAAAACTCACCCTTTTTGGAGGAGAAGTGCATGCCTTAAACAAGACCACGTTTTATTTCTCCGTGACTGTTTTGATCCTGGTTGATCTCGTGCAATCACGGTATCAAAGACGATTGCTCGACAAGACTTGACGGCTTTTGGTCAATCAGGTCGTGGCGCCTTCTTCATCGTTTTTGTCATACCCATCTTGATGGACAGAGGTCACTGCGCGACCAGAGGGATCCACGACATTTTTTAAACTTTCGCTCCACTCGAGGGCCTTTTCTGTGCTGCATGCCACGGACTTGCCGCCAGGAACACAGTTGGCTGCCGCTGAGCTCGGGTAATGCTTTTCGAAGAGCGTCCGATAAAAATAGCCTTCTTTGGTGTCGGGCGTATTTATGGGGAAACGTACCGCTGCACGTGCGAGTTCTTCATCACTGACTTTGGCCTCAGCATGGTCTTTGAGACCATCGATCCAGCCGTAACCTACACCGTCTGAAAATTGCTCTTTTTGACGCCAAAGGATTTCGTCTGGGATAATGCCGTCAAAGGCTTCCCGCAAAATGTGCTTTTCGATCTTACCGTTGCCACCCATCTTTGCCGTTGGATCCATTTCCATGGCGTAGTTGAAGAATGGCTTGTGCAGAAATGGCACCCGCGTTTCGATTCCCCAAGCCATCATGGATTTGTTGGCCCGCGAACAGTCGTACTTATTCAGTGCCAATACTTTACGGACCGTTTCTTCGTGGAATTCCTTGGCATCTGGTGCGAGATGGAAGTAGAGGTAACCGCCAAATAACTCATCCGCACCTTCGCCTGAGAGCACCATCTTGATGCCCATGGCTTTGATTTGTCGGGCCATGAGGTACATGGGGGTGGACGCTCGAATGGTCGTGACATCGTAGGTTTCAATGTGACGAATAACGTCTTCAATGGCATCAATTCCCTCTTGAATCGTAAAGGCCAAGGGGTGATGTACCGTACCTATGTGGTCGGCAACTTTCTGTGCCGCAGCGACATCGGGACTTCCTTCTAGTCCGATGCTAAAGCTGTGCACACGTGGCCACCAGGCTTCGCTGTTGCCATCATCCTCAACGCGGTTTTTGGAGAAATTCTGAGCGATTGCCGCAATTACACTGGAATCGAGACCGCCACTGATCAGCAATCCATAGGGAACGTCACCCATCAAATGGGTGCGAACAGATTCGGTCAATTGTGCGCGGAGCTCTTCCTTGTCATAGGCTTTTTTAGGAGCGTTATCCCAATCCATCCATGCTTCTTGAAAGTAACGAATGGGCTCGTCATCGGAAGACTTCCAATAATGACCCGGAGGGAATTCAGAAACATCTTCACAGAGGTGCTCTATTCCTTTCATCTCCGAGGCGACCAGCAGTGCGCCATTTTTATCATGGCCAAAATAAAGGGGAATGATTCCAATGGAGTCTCGAGCAATCATCCATGATTGGTCCCGAGGATCGAACAAGACAAAAGCAAACATACCCTCGAGTTCATTCACGAGTTCAACACCTTTTTCACGGTAAAGCGCCAAGATTACTTCGCAGTCGCTCCCGGTCTGGTAAGGATAATTCGCAGTGGACTTCCGAATGTTTTTGTGGTTGTAAATCTCGCCATTCACGGCGAGTGCTGTTTGATGTTCCGGATCAATCAGCGGCTGTGCACCGCTGGTTACATCGACAATTGCTAATCTTTCGTGCACAAGTACGGCCGAATCATTTTGATAAACGCCGGACCAATCCGGACCGCGGTGGCGTTGAAGTTTGGATATCTGAAGCGCGGTGGAGCGCATTTCTTCTGGAGTACCCTGATTGTTGAGTATGGCAGTAATGGAACACATGTTTGTAGAAATAGATGTCGTAAATACGCAAATGGCATCCGTAAGTTTCATCTTTTGTCAAAAAATCCTGCTTAGTTTTGTGTCAACCTCAAGAAAATGAAAAACCTGCAAATCCGGCGGGCACTGTCTTTGTGCCTCGTGCTGAGTACACTCTCCGTTTTGACAGTTGTGAATGCTCAGGTCGATGCATCCGAAACTGATTTTGTGCCCAATGAAATTTTGGTCATGCTCGATGAAGATGTGGCTCAGGAAAAGTTCTTCGCCAGCCTTCGATCTGAATTGGCTTTTGAAATCATCAGCATTCCATCCCCTTCTGCGGGCATCTACCATCTTTCCGTGGAATCGTCGAATTGGGCGGAATCATTGTCACTGCTCCGAGGCAAGCGTCACGTGCGAGCCGTGCAATTGAATCACGTCGTGAACGAGCGCGAAACCGTTCCCAACGACCCCAATTATGGCCAACAATGGCACCACGATGAGAATGGTGACCACGATATTGACTCCGATTTGGCTTGGGATGTGACGACCGGAGGCGTCGCGGCCAATGGCGCGCGCATTGTCGTTGCTGTCTTGGAAGGTGGAGGATCGAATTACAACCATGTTGACCTCATCGACAACCATTGGACGAATACAGCGGAGATTCCAGGCAACGGCGTGGACGATGACAACAACGGTTATGTAGACGATTTCAATGGTTGGAATACAGGTAATAACTCCGATAACATCGCGGCCGACGGTCACGGCACCTCCGTAAGCGGAATGATTGGGGCTACGGGCAACAATGGCATCGGAGGTTCTGGTGTGAATTGGGACGTAGACATCATGCAAATCGACATGGGCGGAGGTTTGTCAGAAGCCAATGTTATTGCGGCGTACGAATACCCCAAAGTCATGCGGGATATCTACAACGCGAGCGCTGGTGCTGACGGTGCATTCGTAGTAGCCACCAATGCTTCCTGGGGCATTGATCAGGCCAACCCAGCCAATTATCCGGTTTGGTGCGCTTACTACGACGAGCTCGGAGAATCGGGTATTTTGAATTGCGGGGCGACCACGAATTCCGCATTGAATGTAGATGTGGTGGGGGATATGCCCACCGCCTGCAGCTCCGACTACATGGTTTCGGTCACGGCTACAAATGACAATGACGTCAGAACGTTCAGCGGTTATGGCGTCACGACCATTGATTTGGGTGCTCCGGGCGATCAAGTGTATCTGCCGAGTGGGTCCAGTGGTTATGGAAATACCAGCGGTACGTCGTTTGCAAGTCCCTGCGTGGCAGGAGCCATTGGCTTGGTCTACAGTGTTCCGTGTCCTGAATTGGCGGAGTTGTCGTATACCAATCCACAAGCTGCTGCGGACATGGTGTTGGGGTACATTTATCAGGGCGTGGACTTGGTGCCGAACCTCTTGACGGAGGTGGCAACGGGAGGACGACTGAATGTTGCCAATTCCGTTAATCTGGCGTTAGAGGCCTGTGGTCCCGTCGAATGCGACCTTTTGAGCTTTGAAGCAACGCCACAATGCGTGTACAATGCTGCAAGCGATTCCGTCGAAACCCTCGTGGCACTGAATGCAGAGTTTTCAAATTTCTTATGCGCGGCTCAGATTCTTTGTTTCCGTGATACGGCAGATGCCGATTGGACCTGTGGGTTTGCAGAGGATTATGGCGTTGAAATTCAAAATGGTGCCACGGCGCTTTTGGATGGCCTTGCCGCCAATACCACGTATGAATTGTACTTCGTTTCGGACACCTTGGTCAGCGATACATTGCTGTTCACAACACCGGACTGCACTGCTGAGGTGCCGGGCTGTACCGATTCGGGTGCGCTGAATTTTGATGAAGGCGCGACCATCGATGACGGTTCATGCGCCTATCCCTGTGAGGACTTGATTTTAACGATTACCACGGATTGTTGGCCGGAAGAGGTGGGGTGGTCCATCGTAGACGAGGCTGGGAATGAAATTGCTGGAGCAACGGGGGGTTCTTTTGAAGAGGACGGAGCCGAGGAAGTTTGGGAAGGATGTGTTCCGCACGGTTGCCATGTCCTGACGTTGACCGATTCCTATGGTGACGGCATGTTTGGTAGCCAATGGCCGGGATGTGATTTGGATGGCAATTACGTCCTCGAAACGGTGGCGGGCGAGGTCATTATTGCCATGGGAGATCCTGATTTTGGAGATGGCATCGATCACGCGTTCTGCGTGCCTGTGGTGCCCGGTTGTACGCTCGAAACGGCCTGTAACTTTGATCCAGAGTCCAATGCGGATGATGGAAGTTGCTTCAGCACCGGTGATGCCTGTGATGATGAAAACGAAGTAACCGTATTCGATGCAATTGGAGATGACTGCATCTGTGCAGGAGTGCCAGCAGTGGAGGGCTGCACAGATGAAGAGGCATGCAACTTTACAGCAGAATCCAATGTCGACGATGGTTCGTGCTTTTATGTCGCCACGGGAACCATTTCCGGTCCAATGAATCCGACCGCGGGAACAACCTCCGTTTATAGTTATAACGGCGATGCGGCGAATGCGTATGAATGGAGCGTTATCAATGGTTCCATCATTGGCGAATCTGTCGGGCTTGGCTTGCTTGAAATCCAAGTAGCGTGGGATTTATCCATCGGAGGTGAAAGTGCCACTGTGGAGGTTGAAGAAATGGAATTTTCCATGGATTGTTCGGGAACAGTGACCTTGGAACTTGATGTACTAGTCAATGGCGTAGGCGAAATGGAGGCTGCCGGTATGCGCATGTACCCAAATCCAGCACAAGATTTTGTCCGAATCGAAGGACTCGCCGGTTGGTCCCGTCAAGGAATTGTGCAATGCATGAATGCCCTTGGTCAGGTCGTAATGGAACAATCGTTTCAGTCGTCAGAAACCCTTGTTGTTTCCGTAACGGAATTGCCAAACGGTGCCTACACGTTGCGCCTGATGGACACCTCTTTCAGCGCGAATGACGCCATCCAGACGCAATTGATTATTCAAAAATAGAGCGGTTTTATCCGTTGATTTTGATCCAGAAGGACCCCCCATGTTGCTCAACGCCTCGCGTGTTGGCGTGGTTCCAAATGGAGGCAAGTTTGCCACTCAGTGCTTTTTGCTCACTTACCCAAAACGCGGGGAAGAAAGGAGTGTAACGCTTGGGGTTGCTCACAAGCGCCATGGCTAGCATGTATTGCTCTGAATAGGCTCGTTCGCACATGTTTTGTGGATAATCCCAAGGCAGGTAGATGTCATGAATGTGCACGATTACGCCATCGGCGAGCCGTGGCATCCATTCCAAGAAAAACACAGTGGCATCCGAATTGGGGAGCACTCGGTGGCTATTGTCAATGAACAATATGTCCCCTGCCTCTAACGATTCCAGAGAAGTATCGGCTTCGAGCGCTTCAAATGGTTTCCGAACAATCACTTGAGACAATTGGTCGATTTCAGCGCGCGGATAGGGATCGATGCTTGTGATTTCCGTCAATGGGCTATGCTGTGCTTTTGCAGCCGCTGCAACGAGGGTCGAGTTGCCTGATCCCACCTCCATGTAACGTTTGGGTTGGTAGTGGGCAACAAAGGTGAATAATGCAGCCATGTCGAGCCCAGGCAGGTAGCCGTTGTTCCAGCCTGGCAAGAGGGCATTGGGCTCATCGCTTCGCTTTTTAATTTTCACCAAATCCTCCTCATACGATTGAATCAAATCCACCTTCGCTTCAATTTCATCCCAATGCGATTGAAGCAAAGAATGAATTTCGGGGAGGCCGAGGTCTGTTTCAGGTTGAAACCGAGGACGAAAGGCCACGGGGTAGTCCAGATGAACCGTTTGCCAGTTGGAAGAGAGGAACCGACTCCAATATTTAATTTTCGACACCATTCGAATCATTGACTTGCTTGACTGTCCCATTCTTTGCGCAGCTTAAGTACTTCCTTCGCCGTCCAGTCATGGGCTTCTTTGAGCAGCTCGCCGCCATCACTTCCTTTGAGGGTTTTGCCGATGCTCACTTTGATGTCGATGTGTCGCTTGCTGAAATGTTTCCAGGCATGCGGAATGAATTTGGATTGACCAACCCATGCGATATCGGGATCTTTGTATTCCAACGCGATGGGTGTGATGGGAAAGCCACCTTCTGCGCTGATGTAAAACATGCCAGGCCTGTATTCCAATAAGTCGGGGCCTGTGTGGGTTGTACCCTCCGGAAAGATCACAATTCCCAGTCCATCACGCAGGCGACTCTTCACTTCTTCTCGGGTATTTTTGCGGCTGGATGGATCTTTCCGATTGACCCAAATGGTTCCGAGCAAAGTCGCGCCCCAACCAATGATTGGCCAGCTTTTGCTTTCACTTCGCGCTACAAATACCACGGGATGCTTGGCGGGAACCAGAACAGCATCGACGTAGCTTCGGTGGTTTCCCATATAGATGCTCGGTTCATCCGGCAGTTCGCCTTGAACCTCAACACGTATGCCCATTAGCCGATAGACGTTTCGGATAAAATGAAGCAAAACGCCATGCATGCGATTCAAGTCTTTTCCCCAGATCAATCTGAGGAAAATCAGAATCAACACGTAAACCAAGGACATCAATAAGAAGCCCGGAATTCGAATGAGGGATCGGATGAATCGTAATAACATTTTCAGAAGAGATGCTTTCAGCGTTGCTTCAGTCCGACGAAGATAGGGGCAGAGCTCTTTCATTGAGCACTTTGTGAATCCATGGGATTGACTTGAATTTTTTGGAAGGCAACGAATTGATTCGCAGCACTTCTCCCGTGATTGGATGAACAAATTCAAGATCGTGTGCACACAGAAACAATCCACGACCACGGTAAACGCTTTCGGACCAAGGGTATTTGTCATCGCCAACCACGC
>DLQB01000096.1 GCA_002477505.1 Flavobacteriales bacterium UBA7443 | reverse complement strand
GTTTGAATTAAAGATGCAAAGTTAAGCCGTTCATCGCGCAGCGATACCTTAACAAAGTATATTTGAGCGTGACTAAAAATCCTATTCATTCGGATCGATTGATCAATCGAGAGTTGAGTTGGTTGGCCTTCAACCACCGCGTCCTGCAGGAGGCGGTTCGGACCGATAACCCCTTGATTGAGCGGGTTCGCTTCCTGGGGATTTTTTCCAATAACATGGATGAATTCTTCCGCGTACGTGTTGCGAATTTGCAACGCGCCATGCTGGTGGATGAATCGAGCACGACCACTTTAGGATTTGGCGTGCAATCCACATTGCAAGCCGTTACCAATCGAGTAGTGGAACTTCAGGGTGAGTACAATCAGGCATACGAACGGGTGGAACAGGCCCTGGAAGAAGAGGGGATCAGAATTCTCAATGAAGAGCAATTCTCGGAGGAACAAGAGGACTTTGTGGCCAATTACTTCAAGCAGCAAATCCGACCGCATTTGGTTCCAATCATGATCACCGAAGGCCGTCCGTTTCCAGATTTGAAGGACGGTGTTCTGTATTTCATGGTGGGACTTGAGACCCAACACGGATCCAAAGTGACCAAAGAGTATGCCCTCGTCCAAATTCCACCACACCGTCCGCGATTTGTCATTTTGCCTTCGCCACAAGGCAATCGGTCTGTGGCTTTTGTGGACGATGTGATTCGGAAAGAGTTGCATAAAATTTTTCAGCTTTTTCAGCCCGATCGCCTTTATGCGCATGCGATTAAGGTCACACGGGACGCCGAGATTGACATGGACGATGACCTATCCATGTCCTTGATGGACAAAATGGCGGATGGCGTCAGCCAACGGAAGAATGGGGATTTTGTGCGGATGATTTATGACCGAGAGATGCCGGCGGCCATGCTCGACTTGGTCATGAATAAATTGGACTTAGGAGAAAGTGAAAACATCATTTCGGGTACCCGGTATCACAACCGAAAAGATTTGATGAAATTCCCCGATTTCGGCAGGAGTGACTTGGTCTTTCCGAAGCGAAAATCTCATAAGCACAAGTGCTTTCAGGGCAAAAGCAGCATGTTGAATCAAGTGGTGAAACGCGATGTTTTGCTGCATTATCCTTACCACAATTTTGGACAAGTCGTAGATGCCTTGCGAGAGGCAGCGATTGACCCTACGGTGGAGCGGATTTGCATCAACCTGTACCGAGTGGCGCACAATTCTAAGATCATCAATGCACTTGTCAACGCAGCCTATAATGGAAAAAAGGTGCAGGTGGTGATTGAATTGGCGGCGCGTTTTGACGAAAGGCACAACATCAAAATCTCCAATGTGCTCCAGGAGGCGGGTATACAGGTGGAGTTTGGGGTAACGGGATTGAAAGTTCATTCCAAGATGTTTCTCATCGATCGACAAGTGGAGGGGAAACGGCAGCGCATCGCCTATATCGGTACGGGAAATTTTCACGAGGAGATGGCACGGGTGTTCAGTGATTTTGGACTTTTCACTGCCAACGCTGATCTCACCGACGAGGTGGCCAAGCTCTTCAGCTTTTTCTCCAACAATTACGAGCGACCAGATTTTGAGAAACTCGTGGTCAGCCCGTATCAAACACGCTCGACGTTCTTGGAATTGCTGGACCGAGAAACTGAACATGCACAGCAGGGACGAACCGCCCGCGTGATTTTGAAGCTGAACAACCTGGTCGATGCAGAAATGATTGAGGCGTTGTATGCCGCGAGTCAGTCAGGCGTCAGAATTGATTTGATTGTCCGTGGCATCTGTTCGTTGATTCCGGGAGTCAAAGGAATGAGCGAAAACATCAAGGTGCGCAGCTTGTTGGGGCGTTACCTCGAGCATGCTCGGGTTCTGTATTTTGAGAACAATGGGTCGCCAACGTATTTTTTGAGTTCAGCAGATTGGATGAAGCGGAACCTTGATCACCGTGTGGAGGTGAGTGTTCCGATTGAAGACATCCAATTGCAATCGGTTCTCGCACAGTACCTGGATCACCAGCTCAAGGACAATGTGCATGCCCGCAAAGTGGACGTCCATTTTTCCAATGCATTCATTGCGCCAAAGAAGGGCGGTAAGACGGTGGATGCGTCCGAATTGACGCATCAGGTCTACGCCCAGCCTGACTAATGAAACCAATTAAGTATTAATTTTAGGACCCATGCGCTATGCTGCCATCGACATAGGTTCCAATGCAGTTCGTCTGCTCATCAAAGACATTGATGACACCAATGCTGCGGATCATCAGCAAGAACGCATTGCCTACTACCGTGTTCCATTGCGGTTGGGCGGAGAAGTCTTTGAACGGGGCAAACTATCCAAGGCCAAGTCCAAAAGCTTGGTGAAGGTCATGATGGCATTCCGTCACCTCATTGATGTGCAAGAAGTTGAGGCGTTCCGAGCCGTCGCGACGAGTGCGCTGCGGAGTGCCAAGAACCGTGACGACATCATTGCTTCTGTTTTTCGCAAATCGGACATCAAGATTGAATGCCTGAGTGGAGAAGAAGAGGCGGGCTTGATTTTTCAAAACTTCAACAACGCGAGCCGCAAATTCAACCGTGATTTGCTTTGCATCGACGTAGGAGGAGGCAGCACGGAACTTTCTGTTGTCCGCGCGAACGAACGCATCGCCTTGAAAAGTTTCAAGCTCGGCACCGTGCGTATGCTGAAAGGCACAACACCCGAAGGCGAATGGGAGCGAATCAAAGCATTCATGGATGAGTACCGAGGAGACAAGCCTTGGCTGGCCATCGGAACGGGGGGGAATATCAATCGCTACCACAGAATCGCTCGGCTTGAAAAAGATACCAACTTGCCAGTTTCAGCCATCGAATCCATCATGAAGGAGCTATCGGCCATTCCCTTGGCTGAGCGCTCGGAATTGTTCGGCTTGAAGCGAAACAGGGCCGATGTCATTGTTCCGGCAGGTGAGATTTACCTGAGGATCCTTCAGCTGGCACAGACCGATTTCATTTGGGTGCCCAAGGTTGGTCTCGCTGATGGCGTGATTCTGAGCATGTGGCGCGATCGCTGAACCTGCCGCAGCGGGTTATTTCAAATTCTCGTTCAAGAATTTATCGACATCAAAGTAGCGCTTGGGTTTTAATACAATCTTGCCTTCTTGGTCCAAAAGGAAATAGGTTGGGGTCGCCGTGACCTTGTAATCGGCTACAACAGGACTATTCCACGCCTGCAATTGGCTGACGTTGGGCCAGGTCATACCGTTGTCCTTGATGGCTTTTTCCCATGTAGCTTGTACTTGGTCCAGGCTAATTCCGACCACCTCAAACCCTTTGTATCCATGCTTCGCGTACATCGGACCAATGTTGGGCATTTCTTGCTCACACTTGTGGCACCAAGAAGCCCAAAACATGAGCAAGGTGTATTGATTCTTCTTGACGGTTTCATAGAGATCCAGTGATCCACCATCCCACTTGTTGATTTCAAAATTCGGCGGGGTCTTGCCCACTTGGAGGTTGATGATGCCTTGTGCTCGAAGCCGAATGGCATCACTCAAGTCAGCTCCACAGTCTTCGTCAAAAATGTAATTGTCGAGGATGTACTGGCAGATGGTTTCTTTTCCAGTGTTGTAGAACCCATCGAGCATTGAATAAAGAACACTTTCCAACGCAAAGGGGTTGGGCTCGAAATGTGCCTTGACTAAATCGATGCAGGCGAGGAAACCGCTGTCTGTGCCTCCGCTGAATGAGCGCATCATTTTCTGGATACGGTCGCTCAATGCCATGGACCGCACAGCGCTGTTGTCCAAGGGGTCGATGTCTTCAAAAAACCGTCCTTGGAGGGTGGGGTATTTGGGGTTTTTCCACCCCAGCCATTTTGCAAAATAGGTACCGGGATTGGCGTCCATCATGGCATGTTGCTCGAGGGCAAATGCTTCTTCTTTGTCCTTGATTTGGGCTTCAATGCGGCTGCGAAATGCGCCTGCATCCTTGATCCCCTGGCGGAGTTTGCGAACGGCTTGATCGTGTTGGACCTGTTTGGTCTGGAAAGCAAACCATGCTGTATTCTCAGCCGAACCTTCAGCGCTTTTGGTGGCGCTCAACCGGCTCGATTTGAATTGGAGATAGAGGTCGGGCTCATCGGGGTTGATGATGATATCCGTAGCGTTGGTTTCGCCGTTGTAGCTGATTTTGAAAAAACCGCGGCCCAACTCCAACTCGCCGAAGTCAAAAGTGCGGTTGACCAGTGTGGTGCGAGCCACTTCCGAGCTGTTTCTTCCTTCGCTTTCATAAAGAATCACTTCCCCTGATGTGCTAGAAGTCATGGTTCCGTGCACGCGAACCGGTCCTACTTTGTCGCCTCTGTTTTGATCATTGGTTCCGTCTTTGAAAAGGGCGGAGATTTCAGCGGTCTGCGGAGCCGCATCTGCAAGCGCTGTTTCGGTTGAATTCGCAGCAGCCGAGTCAGCGTTGGAGTCGGTAGGCGTTTCGGTGCTGCAAGCTGCTAGGCTCCAAGCCGCAATTAAAAGAGTACTAGGGGTCATCATTTTCATAAGGACTTCTGTTTGTTACAAATTTAACAACCGAAGGGCTTCAAAACGAGGGTGAATTGAATTGTTGGCTTATCTTCACTTTCTGTCACGGATTGAAAAAGAATGGATAAAGGAACAGCGCACGCTTTGCTCGGGCTTTCAGAGCCAATCGAAATCGAAAATGTTATGGAACGATTGGATGCAGAAGCCTTTGCGGTTCGGGACCATTTCATGCGGCAGCCGGTGGTGCCGGCTTTGTTCCGATCCCGCGTCAATCGCCTCGTCCAACTGAGCGATGTCTCTCGGGTGTTGAACGTGGAGCCGTTGGGCGCACCCGTTGAATTGCCGCCGCTCCTGCCCTCGGGCCCCAACTTTGTTTTGCTGGTTCGGAACCACGTCGAAAACATCCGACGGTTGCGGACGGCCATGGCGGCGACACTTGATCCAGATATGTTGGTTCGATTCGGAAATGCGCTCTGCAATCTTCAAGTGCGCTACATGGAAGAATTTCTGGCGCTGTCCCTTGACTCAGCCACGGAAGATGTGGCGTTAGAGCCAATACCGGCTCGCGACGAGACGGATTGGCAAACGCTTCTGGCTTCCATTGAAGGAACAACGGCAGAGGCGCGCTTGGTCATTGTAAAGGAGCGCAAGCGAATGGCACAAATCCTGGAACGCGAAACGTCCTGATTCACTCCCGGCCAAGCGCCACGATGGGATCCAGTTTGGCGGCCTGACGAGCAGGGTAATAGCCACTTGCAATGCTGGTGAGCAGGCTCAAGATAACGCCAGAGATCATCCAGCCCCAGGGCAGTACAAAAGGGGTTTCCATGAAAAAGGCAATGGCATTTCCGGCTGCCAAGCCGAGTGCAATGCCAACCGCTCCGCCCAGCTGACCAATGATGATAACCTCGATGAGAAATTGGGTGCGAATGGCATTAGGTGTTGCACCCAACGCCTTGCGTGTGCCAATCTCCCGAGTGCGTTCCGAAACACTGACGAGCATGATGTTCATGAGGCCAATGCCCGCCCCGAAAAGTGTGATGATCCCGATGATGGTCGCGGCCATCGTAATCCCGCTTGTCGCTTCCTGAAGGGTGTCCACGAGGCTATTGCTCATCGCCACACGAAAGGATAAATCTTCGCCCGGCCGATCCTGTCGGACGACCCTCATTACCCCCATGGCTTCTTCAGCAAGGCTTGTAATTTGCCCGGGGTTCTCCACCTTGCAAGCGATTCGGTAACTTCTGTTCTCGTCTGAGAATTGTTGTCGAATGCACGGGATCGGAACATAACATTGATTGTCCTGTGACATGCCGAATGATTGGCCGCGCGACTTCAATACACCAATGACTTGGTAACGCTGCGACCCGATCGAGAAATCTGCGCCAACGGGTTCCTCCCAAGGGTCGAACAATGCATTGGCCAAATCCGATCCGATCAGTGCTAGACGCTGAGATGACCGAGCTTCCTTGGGGGTTAGGTTCCTTCCTTTGTCCAAATCGTAACCACTAACTTCCAAGTAATGCTCTTCGATTCCAAGGATTTGGATGTTGGGATTGGTCTGTTCTTGCCCTCGTTTCAACGTGGCCTGGCTCGTTCCGAAAACCGAATAACTCGCGGTGATCTCATCCGAAACTTCCTCTGCAAAACGTTGTGCTTCTTCGTAGGTGATGGGCTCGCCCGCTTTGACTCTTTGTCCGCGGTTGACGCCGGTCTCGGTACGCTGGCGAAAGGTGAAAACATCGGTACCCAAGGACGAGAATTGTTGTGTGACGTTGGCCTCCAACGAAGACGTTGCGGTCGTCATGCTGATCAACGCCATGATGCCGAGACCAATGATCGCGATGGTGAGCGAAGTGCGCAGCAAATTACTTCGTATCGACCGCACAGCGATCCGCATCATTTCAATGAGCAGCTCCCTTTTCATGTTGTGCGAATGTACTGCTTACATTTGCAGCCTAAAGAAAAGAGAAGATGACTTTTGATTTGGCAATGATCCGCTCGGTCTATGAGCGATTCCCCAAGAATGTAGAAGCGGCACGCCGCATGACAGGCAAGAACCTGACATTGGCTGAAAAGATTTTGTATACGCACCTCTGGGAGGGAGATGCCCAACAGGAATATAAGCGCGGTGTGGATTACGTTGATTTTGCTCCGGACCGTGTTGCGATGCAGGATGCAACGGCACAGATGGCATTGCTTCAATTCATGCAGGCGGGCAAGGCCAAAGCGGCCGTTCCTTCTACCGTGCATTGCGATCACTTGATCCAAGCCAAGGTGCAAGCGGATTCAGATCTTCAAGAAGCCATCAATAAGAACAACGAAGTCTACAATTTCTTGGAGTCGGTATCGAATAAATTCGGCATTGGTTTTTGGAAGCCAGGCGGAGGGATCATCCACCAGGTGGTTTTGGAAAATTATGCTTTCCCAGGAGGAATGATGATCGGAACCGATTCACACACCGTCAATGCGGGTGGACTGGGCATGGTTGCTGTAGGTGTTGGCGGAGCAGATGCGGTTGATGTCATGGCGGGCATGCCGTGGGAATTGAAGTTTCCCAAGTTGATTGGAATCAAACTCACTGGAAAACTTTCGGGTTGGGCTTCCGCCAAGGACGTGATTTTGAAGGTTGCAGGCGTGCTCACCGTGAAAGGTGGCACAGGTTGCATCGTGGAATATTTTGGCGAAGGAGCTGAGTCGTTGAGCTGCACGGGCAAAGGCACAATCTGCAACATGGGGGCGGAAATTGGAGCGACGACATCGACATTCGGGTACGACGATAGCATGGAGCGGTACTTGCGTGCCACAGGCCGCGCAGATGTCGCGGAAATGGCCAACGGTATCCGCGAGTACCTCACCGGAGACGCAGAGGTTTACTCGAATCCAGAAGCCTATTTTGATCAAGTCATTGAAAT
>DLQB01000102.1 GCA_002477505.1 Flavobacteriales bacterium UBA7443 | reverse complement strand
AATTTGACATTGGATTTGCGCGAAAACTATGGCATTTTCTGTTCCATTGTGGTTTACCCAGTAGTGCCCAAGGATACCATCATGCTCCGCTTGATTCCAACAGCTGTGCACACGCTGGAGGACGTCGCGTATACAATTGAAACCTTCACGAAAGTCAAGGATAAGTTGTTCGCGGGCGATTACAAGAGTGAGAAGATTGCCTCTTGGGCCTAATTCGGCTCAGGTTCTGAATGATGCGCGTTTACATTGAATTGTCTTTTGATGGCAACGCCTACCACGGCTGGCAGCGACAGCCCAACGGAATTACAGTACAAGAAGAATTAGAGCGAGCGCTTTCCCTTTTCACGGGCACAACCATGGCTGTCATGGGATGCGGCCGAACAGATGCTGGCGTTCATGCTTCTTATTTTGTTGCCCATTCGGATTGGCCCGAAGAAGCGCCAAGAATCAAGCGATTCAAAAATTGGAATGAAGCGGTTTGGAAATTGAATGGCATGTTGCCCAAGGCCATCGCCATTCACCGGATTTCACCCGTTCATGCCAAGGCCCATGTGCGATTTGATGCGACCGAAAGGGGATATGTTTACCACATGCATACCGCCAAAGATCCTTTCTTGGTGAATCGTTCGGCGCGCATCATGCGGAATGTAGATTTTCAAAGGATGCAAGAAGCCGCGCCTCTGTTCATTCAGAAAGCAGATTTTGCAGCATTTTGCAAGTCAGGAGCCGAACAAAAAACCACCATTTGCGATGTGCGTCAATCGCGGATTATCTCTGCGGATGGTGGAGGCCGATGGATGTATGAAGTCAGCGCGGATCGTTTTCTTCGAAACATGGTGCGTGCCATGGTTGGCACCTTGTTGGAAATCGGTCAGGGAAGAATCGAACCTGGAGACTTAACGGCTGTTCTAGCCAGTAAGGACCGCAGTCAAGCGGGCTCATCAGCCCCAGCAGATGGTCTGTATTTAAATCGAGTGGTTTATCCAGACTTCGTGCCATGGCATGGAAAATGGGGCCAGGAAGCAAATGGAAAATGACCAAGGAGTCCGTCACCGGGAAGGTTTTTGATGCAGCCACGCTGAAGCGAATCATCGAGCAAGCGCAACCGTACCGTTTTCGCTTTGCGGTCACAGGTGGCTTGGTTCTGCTGCTTTCTGGAATGGTTTGGATACGGCCTGCTCTGATTCGGATTGCGGTGGATGATGCCATACCGGCGGGCGATGATGCTTATTTATTGCAAATATTCTGCGCTGTTGTTGGCCTGCTCATTTTTGAAGCGTTGCTCCAGTTTCGTGTCACCTACATGGCAAATTGGGTGGCGCAAAGTGTGAGCTTGGATTTGCGATCCAAGTTGTTCGAACATGTGGCGAAGTTTCGCTTGCGGTATTTCGATAAGACACCCGTGGGAACGCTTGTCACCCGACATGTCAGTGACATTGATGGAATAGCCAATGTCTTTTCCAATGGAATCCTGAATGCCATTGGAGACATACTGGCACTTTTCGTGGTCATTGGAACGATGATTTGGGTGGATTGGGAATTGACGCTTTTGGTTCTTGCCCCCATTCCAGTATTGTTGTTTGCGACACGTATTTTTCAGAAACTCATCAAAAAGGCATTCATTGATGTGCGAAATGAGGTGTCTCGAATGAATGAATTTGTTCAGGAGCATGTCACGGGCATGCACATTGTGCAGGCATTTGGACGTGAGAAACGGGAGGCCAGAGAGTTTGCGAAGATCAATGCTTCACACCGTGACGCGAATATTCGGTCCATTTGGGCATTTAGTGTCTTCTTTCCGCTGGTCGAACTCCTTTCCGCGACGAGTGTAGCGATTTTGCTTTGGTGGGGCATGCAGGATGTCTTAGCCGAGCGGATGACCCTGGGCATCCTCTTGCAGTTTATACTTTATGTTTTCATGCTGTACCGGCCAATCCGTCAGTTGGCCGATCGGTTCAATGTCCTGCAGATGGGCATCGTCAATTCAGATCGCGTATTCAAGTTGCTGGCCAAAGATGAGGGCATGGAAGACCCTGCGAGTGATTCGTCCTATGCATTTCGTGGCGACATTGAATTTGAAAATGTCTGGTTTGCGTATGAAGGAGAGCAATGGGTGTTACAGGACGTTTCATTTCGAATTGAGGCCGGGCAAAAAATAGCTTTTGTCGGAGCAACGGGCGCTGGCAAATCAACCATCATAAACCTTTTAAGTCGCTTTTATGCCCACCAAAAAGGCACCATTCGAATCGATGGAGAAGACATCGCATCCATTCCACTGCGTGTCTTGAGGAACCAAGTAGGCGTGGTCTTGCAAGATGTATTCCTTTTCTCGGATGACCTCATCAACAATGTGACCATGTATAAGGAGGGCTATTCACAGGCTGATTTGGATGCGGCTGCAAAGGTGGTAGGTGCCGATGAATTCATTGCGCGATTGCCCGAGGGGTGGAAGCAAAATGTAAGGGAACGCGGAGCAATTTTGTCCGTGGGACAGCGGCAGTTGATCGCATTCATGCGCGCCTACTTGGCCTCTCCTAAAATATTGGTATTGGATGAGGCCACTTCGAGCATTGACTCCGAAAGCGAATTGTTGATTCAACGGGCCACCGAGCGCATCACAGAAGGACGAACATCGCTCATCGTCGCGCATCGATTGAGCACCATACGAGATGCCGACGCGATTTTTGTTCTTGAAAATGGACGCCTTGTGCAGCAAGGTGTGCACGACGAACTTATTATAGAGTCAGGAGTCTACCGCGATTTGAATCGCATGCAGATGGGACAGGCAGATCAAGGTTGATTCAGGCGGCCTTGTGCAAGTCTGCCATCGCAATGGTTGCTTGATTCTTGAGCGCATCGACCTGTCCGCGTTTGAATCGCGAAGGATTGTAGGCCAGTGCGTTGGATCGCAGCGACTGGATCATCCCGATGTGCTTGTAAATTTTCTTCAAAGACCGCTTGTGTCCTTTGTTTAACTCGTCCGAATGATATTGCGTGAACCGCACCAATCGACGCGTCCGCAATTGAGTGAGCAGAACCAGGTAATTGAGGAAGCTGTCCGCTAAGTTTTTAGGTTCCTCTATCGTGGCTATTACCGCCAAATTGTGCTCCATTGTCAACGGCACGCAGGTGTCCAAGGCACGCTGGAAAATCGGATCAACCCCTCCATGTGCTAATTCAATCCAGGTAGGACGTAGGTACAGGAAAAGCGTCTGAAACGTTCGCTTTACCTTGTGAAAAGGATAGAGGAGAAATGACAATGCTTGCATGGGCATTGGTACGCGAAACACCGCGCTCAGGTTTCAAATGCACTTGAAATGATCAAAGGGCTCCAGACAATCCAGGCAGCTGAAGTGCGCTTTGCACGCTGTTGAACCGAAAGGGGAAACGAGTTTTGTGTTTGTGGTTTTGCATCTTGGGCAGGGCACAATGCGTTCATCCCCCAAAAGAAAAGCCTTGTCTGCGCTTTGGCCTTCCGGCGGTGCGACACCATGTTCGGCCATTTTTTGTCGTGTGGAAGCGCTGATCCAATCGGTCGTCCATGCCGGCGACATCACCAATCGAACGGAAACAGGGGCGTATATTTCTTCTGCTGCCTTTTGCAAATCCTCTGTGATGGCATCGGTCGCAGGGCAACCGGTGTAGGTCGGTGTTAATTCAATAACTGCGGTGTCGCTCTCCATCATGATTCCACGAATCATTCCCAATTCCATAACCGTTAAAAAGGGAAGTTCTGGATCCATCACGCTGTGCAAGCGTTTCTCAATTCGCCTGAGAACATCATTTACCATTGCGCGTCAGGATACGTGCGCGGCAAGACTTGCATTTCGGCCAGTAAGAAACTGAGGTGTTCCGTGTGTTCTCCCATGCGGCCTCCTTTTTGCATCCAGTCGGCGCAAGGTGATTCCAAGGTTGCCTCAGCGAGAACATCTTGAACCGCCTTGAGCCAACTCATTTCGAATGAGGCTAGTGGTGGCAAGATGCCTGTGTCCGCCCATTGCGAGTCCATTCCGTAATCCATAAAAAATTCGCCCGTGTATTCCCAAAGCCGGTCGATGCTGCCTTGGATGCGGACCTTGCTTTCATCTGTTCCATCCCCGAGTCGTACAATCCACTTGGCCGAATGCGCGGCATGGTAGCGCACCTCTTTGACCGCTTTCGCAGCAATAGCAGCAAGTTCCAAGTCAGTCGTTTGCTGGGCCAACGCCTCATACCGAAGCAATGCAAATTGATCAAACAGGAATTGACGTGCGATGGTGTCCCCAAAATCACCGTTCGGAAGTTCCACGAGCAATAAATTCCGGAATGCGCGATCGGTTCGGAAGAATGCCAGTTGGTCTTCATCTCTGCCCTTGGCTTCCCGCTGCCCAGCGAGCGTGAGCAACGCGCGAGCCTGGCCAATCAAATCCAGCGCCACATTGGACAAGGCAATGTCTTCTTCGAGCACAGGACCATGTCCGCACCATTCTGATAGACGTTGCCCCAAAATGAGCGCATCGTCTGCCAGCCAGAGTAACCATGAAGAATTGTTGCCCTCCATGGCACTACATATTTTTGATTTCATCCGGCAAATTGTAAAAAGTAGGGTGCCGGTAAACTTTGTCGTTGGCGGGGTCAAACATCACATCTTTTTCGGACGGTGAAGAGGCTGTAATGGCCGACGCAGGGACCACCCAAATGCTCAATCCTTCCATGCGCCGGGTATAGACATCACGCGCATTTTCGAGGGCCATGGCTTCATCAGCTGCATGCAAGCTGCCAACGTGTTTGTGGCTCAGCCCCTGTCGGCTGCGAATAAACACTTCCCACAAAGGCCAATCTCCATGTTTTCTGCTCATGCCGCGTTGATTTGGTTGGATTTTCGCTTGGCCACTTTTGCTGCATGGGCAGCTGCCGCCTCGCGCACCCACGTGCCATTTTCGTGCGCGTTTTTCCGAGCCTCCAATCGCTCTTTGTTGCACGGACCATTGCCCGCGATCACGTTTTCAAATTCAGTCCAGTCGATGGCTCCGTATTCGTAATGCCCCGTTTCTTCATTCCACTTGAGGTCGGGATCTGGCACGGTCAACCCCAGAAGCTCGGCCTGGGGGACGGTCATGTCCACAAATCGCTGCCGTAACTCATCATTGCTGAAACGTTTGATTTTCCACTTCATGGAACGTGCAGAGTGGGTTGAATCGCCATCGCTCGGGCCAAACATCATCAAGGATGGCCACCACCAGCGATTGAATGCATCTTGGGCCATTTCTTTTTGCGCTTCGGTTCCCTCGGTCAAGATGACCATGATTTGGAATCCTTGGCGCTGGTGGAAGCTCTCTTCTTTGCAAACTCGGACCATGGCACGTGCGTAAGGACCGTAACTGCATTTGCACAAGGGGACTTGATTCATGATGGCTGCACCATCGACCAGCCAACCAACTGCGCCCATGTCCGCCCAAGTAAGCGTAGGATAGTTGAAAATGCTCGAGTATTTGGCTTTGCCTTCATGCAACGCATCGAGCAAATCATCGCGGTTGGCACCCAGTGTTTCGGCAGCGGAATAGAGGTAGAGTCCATGTCCCGCTTCGTCTTGCACTTTTGCCAATAAAATTGCTTTGCGTTTGAGGCTGGGCGCTCGGGTGATCCAATTGCCTTCGGGAAGCATTCCAACAATTTCGCTGTGCGCGTGTTGGCTGATCTGCCGGATCAACGTCTTCCGATAGGCATCGGGCATCCAGTCTTTCGCTTCGATTTTTTGATCGGCGTCGATGTACGCTTCAAAGCGTGCGTTGAGGTCCATGGCTTGAGTCATTTCGAGCAGTATTGATGCAAAGATAACAATCGGGGCTCCCAATGGTTTAAGACAATAAACTCTTCTATTTTTGCGCCATGAATCAATTCCATAAACTGCGGGTCAAGAACGTTCGAAAGGAAACAGAAGACTGTGTTTCCATCGCTTTTGAGCCCGAGAGCGGGAATGCACCGTCGTTTGATTTTAAAGCGGGTCAATACCTCACTTTGAAGACAGATATTGGAGGCGAAGAAGTCCGGAGAAGCTATTCTTTGTGCAGTGCGCCGAGCGATTCAGAACTGCGGGTTGCTGTGAAACGCGTAGAACACGGGAAATTCAGCACCTGGGCGAATGGAGAGCTCCAGGAAGGAGATTCTCTGGACTCAATGGTGCCGAATGGAAAGTTTACGTTGGAAATTGAATCCAACGCCCAAAGGAACTTTTTGGCATTCGCAGCAGGATCGGGCATTACACCGGTCTTGAGTCAAATTCAAGAAGTCCTCAGAAATGAGCCGGGTAGCACCTTTACGCTGTTTTATGTCAATCGGGAAACCAACGCCATCATTTTTCGCGAAAAATTGCAAGAACTCAAAGATCAGCACATGGATCGCTTTCGTTTGTTCAACATTATGACCCGGGAGCCGCAGGACATCGCACTTTTCAACGGTCGATTGGACCAAGCTAAATGTGCGGCAATCTTGGCCAGTCAATGGGTGAATGCGGATGAGATGGATGCGGCTTTTTTATGCGGTCCAGAGGAGATGATTTGGGGTTGTAAAGCCGCATTGGAGGCGGCGGGCATGGCGGAGAATCAAGTTAAGTTTGAGCTCTTCACGTCAAGTGCACCGAAATCTGAGCAGAAATCGGAGGTTTCTGCTGAATCCACTGCCACAGCTGCTGAAGGAAACGAATTGGCCATCGTCCTGGATGGAATTACAACGGTGGTTCAAGTTCCTGAAAGTAAATCCATCATTGATGCTGCGCTGGATGCGGGACTCGATGCACCGTATAGCTGCCTGGGCGGAGTATGCTGCACGTGCCGCGCTAAGATGACCAAGGGCAAAGCTGAAATGGATGTGAATTACGCCCTTGAGGCGTCTGAGACCGAGGCGGGCTTTGTCTTGACCTGTCAGGCCAAATTGAAGGGTGAAGGACCCTTTGAGATTGATTACGATCAGCAGTGACCCTCAAACCGCGCGACGCGGATTGGAATTAAGCTTCACGCTCGGAGAGCTCCAGCCATCGGTTTTCCGCGGTTTCCAATTGTTCGGAGACACTTTTCAGTTCGTCTCCCAAACGCTGCAACTCCTCGTGCTCTTGCGTTTCGTACAACGCAGTGGTCAATAGAGACTTCTGTTTTTCCAATGATTCCAGGTCCTTTTCCAGCTGCTCCAATTCAAACTTTTCCTTGAAGGAAAGTCGTTTGGAATAATCGTTTTTAGGGGCTGTTGAACTGGCATCGGCATTTTCGGCATTCGGTGCGGGCTCGGACTTGGATTTGCGCTGCTGGGCCTGACGCTCGGCGACTTCCAATCGGTATTGCGAATAGTTGCCCGGGAAATCTTGGATGGCTCCGGGATCGCTGTGCTCAGCCCCGAGTACCCAGATATGTTCCACCAGGCGATCCATGAAATAACGATCATGGCTGACAATGATCAAGCAGCCGGGGAAATCCAAGAGAAATTCTTCCAAAACCTGAAGGCTGTATATGTCCAGGTCATTGGTCGGCTCGTCCAAGATCAAAAAATTGGGATTGGCCATCAATACTTGCAGCAGATGCAGTCGCTTTTTTTCGCCACCACTGAGCAATGAGATCAACTGATGGTGCTTAGAGCGCTGGAAGAGAAAGCGCTCCAGGAGTTGCGATGCTGTGATTTTATGTCCGCCTTGCAGTTGCATGAATTCGGCGATTTCATAAATCGCTTCAATGACACGCATGCCTTCCGGAAACTGGGCGCCAGATTGATGATAATGGCCAAATACGACGGTTTCTCCGACCACAACTTTCCCCGTTTTGGGATCGGCTTGTTGGGTGATCAATTCGAGCAACGAGGACTTTCCTGAACCATTGGCTCCGACGATCCCGATGCGCTCGAATCGCTTGAAATGGTGTGTCACACCGCTGAAAAGGGTTCGGTCGCCAAATCCCTGACTGACTTTGTGCAACTCCACAATTTTGCCCCCGAGCCGATGCGGATTCAACTTGATGCTCATGGGATCTTCCTCGAGTCGGATGCGGGCTTGCTTTTTAATTTCATAAAAGCGATCGATGCGCGCCTTGGATTTCCCGGTGCGTGCGGAGGGGGTAGAACGCATCCAAGCAAGCTCGCGCTTGAAAGAACTTCGGGCTCGATCTCGATTGACCAATGCGATTTCTTGCCGCTCCTCTCGCTTTTCGAGGTAGTAACTGTAATTCCCTTTGTAGCGGTAAAGCGATTCGGCATCCAATTCCAGAATGGTATCACAAACGTTTTCCAAGAAATAACGATCGTGGGTGATCATTAACAGGGTCATCTTGGATCGAGCGAGGTATTTCTCCAGCCATTGGATCATATCCAAATCGAGGTGGTTGGTCGGCTCGTCGAGAAACAACAGATCCGGTTCTTCAATCAGCACTTTGGCCAGTGCGACCCTTCTGCGCTCACCTCCGCTCAAGGAACCCATTGTGCGTGTGAGATCATGAAGGTTGAGTTTTCCGAGGATTTCCTTTCCTCGCGCCTCGAAATCCCATGCCTGGGTTCGGTCCATGTTGTCATAGGCCAATTGACTCGCCGCTTCGTCATCGGGGTTTTGCAGGGAAAGGGTGTAGGCGTGCAATGCCTTTACGGCATCCAGATCGCCTGAGTAGAGGTTGTCGAGGATGCTCTCTTCTTTTCGATACGGGGGTTCCTGCTGAAGGATGCACCACCGGACTTCTCCGCCAACACTGATGCGTCCTTCGTCGAAAGGCTCCAATTCGCAAATGCAATGCAAAAGGGTGCTTTTCCCGCTTCCATTGCGGGCAACAAGAGCGGTTTTTTGCCCCTGTGACAATCCAAAGGTGATGCCATCAAACAACAGCCTCTCGCCGAAGCGTTTGCTCAGGTTTTCGACAGATAAAATGTTCGTAGCGGCCATGGATGCGAAAGTACTGCGGACCGGGACGAATATTACCGCCATTCACATTGTAAATTGGCCCCGTGAATTGGATTGAAACCAACTGGGACGATTGGGATTCGTCGGTCATGTTTGCGGCATTGCGCTTGCGCTCCGATGTTTTCGTGGTAGAGCAGGATTGTGTCTATCCAGATTTGGATGACAAGGATGTCCAATGCATTCATTTGATCGCGATGGAAGAGAATGCGAAGCACGGTCAATCGGCTTTGGCTGCAGCTCGAATGGTTCCTCCTGGGGTGTCTTATGCGGAGCCGAGCATCGGTCGGGTGGTGACGATTCATGCGGAACGGGGGGGAGGATTGGGGCGCGCACTGATGGAACGTGCGATTCGAATCTGCCAGCGCCACTGGCCGCAACAGGCAATTCGAATTTCAGCCCAGCAGTATTTGATTCGATTCTACGAAGGGTTTGGATTTGATTGCACCGGTGAAGGGTACCTGGAGGATGGCATTCCGCATATCGAAATGCTGCGCCCGGCGGAAAGCTTAGATTTCTGGATGAGTCGGCATGCTCAAGCGGTCGAAAGGTTTGAGTCAGCTTTGGGTGCGGTGCCTGAAAACAAAAAGAATGGGAGTTCGGAAAGTTGGGGGGCCGTTGAAATCATTCAGCATTTGCAGCTTTCGGAAGGTGGTCTCTGGCGGTATTTGAAGAAGAAGTCGAATGCGCAATGGAGTGATTTTCCTGTGACAGATTTGGATTCAGATCGAGCAGGCATTGAGTTGATTCGTCTCCTGGAATCCGACCGGCGATGGAAAGATCCCACGGGTGGATTGATTTCTCCAGCTGGAGATGCGGCTGACCCGGCTCGGGTTTTTGACGAGTGGCGGAAGAGCCATGGTCCGGCATGGATTGACTTGAACCATTCATTTCAGGATGCGCGTTGGTGGACCGTGAAGCTTTTCAAACATCCACTCGCAGGCTACCTTTCCCTTTCCGACGCGCTCGCTTTTAATAGGGCGCACATTGCGCACCATGTTGCACAATTGGAACGACTTCATTCTTAAAATAAGCGCATGATTTCCGTTGTCATTCCGTGCCTGAACGAATCACGATACATTGATTCTACGCTTCAAAGTTTATTGGATCAGGTTGATCCCGGTGAAGATTGGGAGGTGATAGTAGCCGATGGCCGAAGCGATGACGGTACACGAGATCGGCTGGATTTTTGGCAGCAGGAACATGCACAATTCCGATGGGTGGACAACCCAAAACGGACCACTCCACAAGGTTTGAATGCGGGCATTGCAGCTTCAAAAGGCGAAACCATTATTATTTTGGGTGCGCACGCTCAGGTTGACCCTGACTTTCTCGTGCGCAATGCAGAGTTACTGCGCGCACACCCTGAATCGGGTTGCGTTGGCGGTGTGGTGGAGCAGGTGCACGGTTCGGATCGTTCACGGCAAATTGGTGCGGCTATGAGTACGTTGTTTGGCGTCGGTGATGCACGATTCCGAACGGGAGGGATTGCTGGCCATGTGGATACGGTGGCATTTGGCGCTTATCGAAAGGAAGTGCTGGATGAGATTGGATGGTTCGATGAGGCGTTGGTGCGCAATCAAGATGACGAATTGAATTATCGGTTGCTGCATTCCGGTTGGCGCATTTGGTTTGACCCGAGAATCCGCAGCAGTTATCATGTTCGTTCCACCTACGATAAGTTGCTCAAACAGTACCACCAATACGGCTATTGGAAGGTTTTTGTCAATCGGAAGCACGGTACGATAACGACTTGGCGTCAAACCATTCCAGCAATCTTTATGGCACTGCTGGGGGTGTCAGGTCTTTGCTGGACCCTGGAGGCAGCTGGTTTTTGGAACCATATGTGGGATGGCTTTGGCGCGTCAATTTTTGTGAGCGCGGGACTTTTGTGGCTGATCGCAGGATTGGGCTCTGCTATAGCTGTATCGGAATCAGTGCGGGATGTGCTGGGTATCTTGCGGGCGTATGCAATGATCCACTTTGGTTACGGATGGGGATATTGGCGGGGGATTTTCCGTTTTTTAATCCTGCGTTCCCATCCGCGGGAACATGCCGTAAAACTTACGCGATGAATCCGTCCTCAACTCAATTGCTGGGTTGGATGCCGGCATTGACTGCATTTTGCTTGCCGGTTCACCCACGGCTTAGTGCCACTACACTTGTGATTTGGAGTATTGTGGCCGGAATCCATGCGCTTTCCATTGCATTCAGAAACGATGAGTCCAGCCAAAGACGGGCATTGGACCCTTTTGTGAAGGGGTTGGCAGTAGGCTCCATGGTATGCTACTGTGCGATGTGTTTGGGCATGCTTTGGACGGAAAACGTTGCGGAAGGTTGGTTTGCGTTGGAGGTGAAATTTAGTTTTTTATTGCTGCCCCTTTTGTTTTGGCAATCAAATGCGATGTTGGATGAGCGATGGAAATACCGTGCAGTGCAGTCATTTGAATGGGGGTTGTTGGCATATTTGGCTTGGCGATTTTTTCAAGCATTTTGGTGGCAGGACATTTCGCTCATGCGTTACGATGGTTTCGCGGGGCCTTTTCATCCCTCGTACATCGCCCTCTATCTGACCAGCGGAATCTTGTTGAGTTCCTGCTCTGATTTTAAAGGAAGGGCTTTGGTAGTAGTGGGCGGATTGGCCATAGGTTTATTGGCTTCGAAAGCGGGATGGGGTGTCGGATTGTTGGTCATTGCCATTGAAACGATCCGCCGATTCAAACCTGCGGTCAAAGAAGCGCGACTACTGATGGCTTCTGGCGTTTTGTTGTTGCTGGGAGCGGCTTGGGCGGATGCTGGAAGAATGCAGGAATTTCAGCACTACGTGGCCAATCGCCAGCAGGTTGTTTCAGACACGAAAGCGTCCTCTCCGCAGGCAAATGTCATTCAAACAAATCCCGATCGTAAGACGGGTTCAACGGGAGGACGCATGCAAGCCTGGAAAGCATCAATGGAGCTCCTTTCGCATCATCCTTTTGGTGTTGGAACTGGCGATGTTGCGTCTTCTTTGGCTACTATTTACGAACGTGATGGTTCTCTGTACGCCAAAAATAAAAACATGAACCCGCACAGTATTTGGTTGCAAATCGGTGTCCGGCTCGGATGGTTGGCGTTGACCGGACTATTCCTTGGTTTTGTACTGCTGGGATGGAAGGCCATTCAAGTCGGCAGATGGCAATTGGCCATATGGACAGTTGCAGTCATTATGAACGGAACGGTGGAAAGTCTTTTTGAGTTGCAACAAGGAGTGGTCGCCATCTTGTTTCTGGGACTCTTGTTGACTTCGATGGCACCAAAAGAGTGGATCAGGAGCAAACCATAAAGCGACAGATTAAGCGCTGGGATCAACTAGGGTTTTTCTTCGCATGTTCGGCCTTCGGGCTGCTGGTGGTCGTTCGGTTTTTGATCGATGCTGCGACAAAAGAGATGAAGAGGGGGTGAGGCGCTTCAACTGTGCTCGCATATTCCGGGTGAAATTGTGATGCGACAAACCAAGGATGTTCCGGGATTTCAATCATTTCGACCAATCCGGAGTTCGGATTTCTACCCGAAGCGATCATGCCATGTGATTCAAATTGTTCGATGTACGCATCATTGAATTCGTACCGGTGACGGTGTCGTTCTTCGATGGACGTTACCCCATATGCCTCGAGTGCCTTGGTGCCCGGTTTCAGATCACATGGGTAGGCTCCGAGGCGCATGGTTCCTCCCATGTTTTGAATGCTTTTTTGTTCCGCCATCAGGTCGATCACCGGATGCTTGGTATATTCCTTGATCTCCGTGGAATGTGCATCTTCCAATTGAAGCACATTGCGCGCGAACTCAATAACAGCGCACTGCATGCCAAGGCAGATTCCAAAGAATGGTATGTTTTGTTCACGTGCATGGGTGATGGTCTCAATCTTCCCATCAATGCCCCGGGAACCAAAGCCAGGAGCCACTAGAATTCCGTCCAATTCTCCCAAGGTTTTATGTGCGTTTTTGGCCATTACCGATTCGCTGTGAATCCATTCAATTTCAACTTTGGCTTCGAGCTTGGCCCCGGCGTGGATAAGCGATTCAGCGATGGATTTGTAGCTGTCTTTCAATTCAACATATTTGCCGACCAGCCCGATTTTAACGGTGGATTTTGGGTTCTTATGGTGATGGAGAAATTGCTTCCACGTCGTCAAATCAGGTTGGGTATCCTCGAAAGAAATGCCTAGTTTCTGAAGCACGACTTCATCAAACTTTTCGGATTGCATCAACAGCGGTACATCATAAATGGTTTCTGCATCAATGCTCTCGATCACCGCGTTGAATGCGACATTGCAGAATCGTGCCACCTTGCTGCGGATGGATTCCGTCAAAGAATGCTCGGTTCGGCAGACCAGAATGTCGGGCTGCACCCCAAATTCGAGCAATTGTTTGACCGAGTGCTGGGTCGGCTTGGTTTTGAGCTCACCTGCCGCAGCGAGGTATGGGATGAGCGTCAAATGCACTACCAATGTCTCTTCGGGACATTCCCATTTCATTTGCCGGACCGCCTCAATGTAAGGAAGGGACTCGATGTCACCTACCGTGCCGCCAATTTCAGTGATAACAAAATCATAGTTGGACTCTGCGCCCAAAATCTGAACACTCCGTTTGATTTCATCGGTAATGTGCGGAATGATTTGCACTGTCCGTCCGAGGTATTCACCACGTCTTTCCTTATCGATGACAGATTGGTAGATGCGGCCCGTGGTGATATTATTGGCTTGAGAAGTGCGCACGTTCAAGAAGCGCTCATAGTGTCCCAAGTCGAGATCGGTTTCTGCTCCATCGACGGTGACAAAACACTCGCCATGCTCGTACGGATTCAGCGTTCCAGGGTCTACATTGATGTAGGGGTCTAGTTTCTGAATGGTCACCGAATAACCGCGCGCTTGAAGCAGTTTCGCAAGCGAAGCACTGACAATGCCTTTCCCTAAGCTCGAACTCACCCCTCCCGTGACAAAAATGTAACGGCTGTTTCTGATTGTCTCAGAATGGGCAGAGTTTGCAGAGTTTGCTGGGGAATCGGAAGGAGTAGGAGACATGCCCGTAACTAAATAATGGATACGGGATTCAAAGTTAGCGCCAAACCTCACTGGGATGACCCGTTGTGAACATCTTTTCAAGAACTTTAAGCAAGTGCCACGATGGGCACGTTCTCAAAAGGATTTCAGCGGTTTCTTTCTTTTCTATCCTTCGAGGTTTTTGGTCAATTCATCAATGACCTTGAAACCACTGAACAATTCTTGGCCAACGATTCGAAACAAGGTGTAGGCTGGAATGGCCAAAACCATGCCCGCCGCGCCGGCTAGGTTTCCAGCAATGCTGATCACGATGAAGATTTCGAGTGGATGTGCATGCACACGGTTGGCAAAAATGACAGGCTGGGTAAAGAAATTATCCACCAATTGTGCGACTGCGAATACCCCTAAGCTTCCTAGAAATATTCCCGTCATTTCCGAAGGGATGGACAGGGATGAGGTGGCAATCAGAAGCAAGCCAAGGCACGTTCCTGCCATAGGGCCGATGTACGGGACGAGATTGAAGATTCCTGCCATAAATCCAATCAGAAAAGCATTCGGTGCACCGATGATGCTCAGGCCCAACGAAACAATGGTGGTGATGATGGCGACTTGAACCACAAGGCCTCCAAAGTAACGCGTCAGCAATGCACTTGTTCGGTCCATGATGGAATTGATTTTGGGCAGGAGTTCGTCCGGGGTCACGGCCTCAATCATGTTTCGAAAGAGAGCGCCATCCTTGAGAAAGAAAAAGGTCATGAACAAAATGGAAAAGACGGCTACGAAGCCGTCCCCCACGCTTTGCAGCAAGGCTCCAAAAAAGCTGCCAATCCCCTCGAGCTGCACAAAGCCCTGAATTTGTTCTAATAAGAAAAGGCTGTTGGGCTGGTCGTTTCCACTCAAGTTTAGCCAATTCAGATTGTGGTCAATCCAGGATAGCGTTTCATCCGCTACCCGTTCCATTCCGAGCTCATTCATTCCTTGCACGGCCTGGGCTTGTTCCGCGAAAAGGGGTGCAAATAATTGCGTTAAACCGATGGAGAGACCGACCATGAAGGCGAGGGCAATGGCTGCACCGAAGGAAGATGGGAATTGTTTGCCGCGCACCTTGATTCGTTGGAGGAGCAGCACCAATGGTCTTCCTACGAAACTCAATGCCACAGAAATAAGCAGATAACCGACCAGCTCATTGAACCGCCAGATTGCATAGCCAAGGCTGGCAAAGCCAATCAGCCCAATGATTGATTTCGTAGATGGCTTAAAACGCATGGGATGTTTGTGTGTGATTGATGGGGCAAAATACATCAACAATGGCCAGCCAACAGCGCTTCACTTCAATTCGAGGAGTGCAGTTGTTTAGGTGAGCTTAAATATTTATTTTTGTCCTAATGAAAAGGTCCGGTTCCATTAGCCAAGAAAATTACCTCAAAGCAATATTCAAATTGCAACACGAGCACGGCATTGCCTCCAACCAAGCCATTGCGGAAAAGCTCGCCGCGACACCAGCAGCAGTTACAGGAATGCTCCACAAATTGACCGAACTGGACTGGATCGATTACACGGCGTATCAAGGTGCGAAATTGACAGCGAAAGGAAGGCAGATTGCCACTTCCACCATTCGAAAGCATCGGTTGTGGGAAGTGTTTTTGGTTGAAAAGCTGCAATTCAAGTGGGATGCGGTGCACCAATGGGCAGAAGAACTTGAGCACATTGGCGATGCCAACTTCACCAACCGCTTGGATGCTTTTCTGGGCTGTCCTTCCACCGATCCGCATGGGGATCCCATTCCTGATTCCAATGGTGATTGGAAGGGCAATGAGCGGGTGTTTTCAGCCGATGCATTAACACGGAAACAAAAGTTTACCGTTCGCGGTGTATCCAATAGTGCCTCGGATTTTTTACGTCACTTGGACGCCCTTAAAATCCAATTGGGAAAGCATTTTGAAGTCATGGATTTTTTTCCATTTGATGGAAGTTGGGAGTGGAAGGACGATCAAGGAATTCCGATCCGAGTCTCGAGGGAAGTAGCGGGTCAATTGTTGGTGGAAGCCATCCCGACCAACCGAGGTAATGAAAACCAAGAATCATGAACGAGCTTGTAGCATTTATGTCTGAACTTGGCGCGCTCGAAGCGGCGCTTTTGGCGACATTTTTCACTTGGTTCATGACGGCTGCTGGAGCATCGCTGGTCTTGTTCTTCAAAGACATGCATCGGAAATGGTTTGATAGTATGTTGGGGTTCACCGGAGGTGTAATGGTGGCGGCAAGTTTTTGGTCGTTGCTTTCTCCTGCAATTGAAATGTCCGGGGGCGAGGGATTCGCCAAAGTCATTCCCGCTTCGATTGGCTTTGGGTTGGGGGCGCTGTTTATCTTTGGTTTGGACAAGTTCACGCCGCATTTGCACATCAACTTTCGGCAAGACGAGGCCGAGGGGCCAAGAACGGATTGGCACCGATCAACACTCCTCGTGCTGGCCATTACCCTGCACAACATTCCAGAGGGATTAGCAGTGGGTGTCCTTTTTGGTGCGGCGGCGCTAGGATTGGATGGGGCTTCGGTCGGAGCGGCCGTGGCTTTGGCCATTGGTATCGGGATTCAAAATTTTCCTGAAGGGCTCGCAGTGAGTATGCCGTTGCGTCGTCAGGGAGTTAGTCCATTGCGATCCGTTTGGTTCGGTCAATTGTCAGCAGTCGTAGAACCCATAGCTGCGGCCATTGGTGCCATCGCCGTGATGCAGATGCAGGTGATTCTTCCGTATGCTCTGGCATTTGCCGCCGGTGCGATGATTTACGTGGTGGTAGAGGAGGTGATTCCAGAAACCCAGCGGGACAAGTATACCGACTTCGCAAC
>DLQB01000074.1 GCA_002477505.1 Flavobacteriales bacterium UBA7443 | reverse complement strand
CGGCAATGGAACACATACGGAATGTTTGGGCCACATCTCCCCGGAAGCTCACTCAGTCAATGAGGTGCTAATCCCCGCGATCATGCCTTGCTTGTTGATCACGGTAACGCCAGAAACCCTCGACGGAGATGGCATCATTTCCCGCAATCAGTTGCAAGCGAAATGCGGAAACCATTGGGATTCCAAAAAACCGTTGCCGCCTGCCATTATCGTGCGCACTCTTCCCAATCAGGCAACCAAAAAGTCCCGCAATTGGTCCAATTCCAATCCAGCTTATTTCGAAGCTGCTGCAGCTTCCTGGCTTGCTGAAAAAGGCGTTGACCATTGGCTAATCGATCTGCCTTCCGTGGATCGTGAATCGGATGGCGGCGCTTTAGCGGCCCATCACGCTTATTGGAACTACCCCGGCAACCCAAGGCACCATGCAACGATTACAGAGTTTGTATACGCCCCTGAATCCCTTGAGGATGGTCGTCACCTGTTAAACCTTCAGACCGCGCCTTTCGACTTGGATGCAACGCCCAGTCGTCCAGTGATCATTCCGTGCAACCAAATTTGAACCATGAAACAATTCCTTATCCCTGCAGCCATTGTGTTGGGGCTTGTTGGCCTGAACAGCTGCACCCAATTGACCCAAACGGCACGTTTGGCCGAAGGCCCTGTCGTATTGGGCGTTGACACCATCAAAGCCCACGTCAACGTCGACACCACAAAAAGCCTCATCGGCATGTCATCCACAACCCACATCCTCGGGTTCATCCGCCTCGGAGACAACGAATTCGCCGACTTCCCCGGCATCAACCTCGGCTTCAACGGCAACACCCGAGAGAAGCGCGCCGCCGTCTACAAAGCGCTCGACGGAACCAACGCCGACGTGCTCGTCAACCCGAAATACATCGTCCGAGAGCAACGAGCTTTCTTCTTCCGCAAGACAACCGTGCAAGTCGCTGGATTTGGCGGGAAATTCGTGTTTGAATGAACCGGTTCATCGCTTTTGCAGGGGGCCTGGGATTGGTATCCGCGTGCAGCGCCCAGACCTTGGACCCAAGTTTGTTGAAGAACTCGGAATCAAAGCAAGGCGGGTTCAATTGGGACTTTGGCGCCGATAAAGCCACGGGGAAACGCTTTACCATCGAAGGGGTGTTCTGCCTCAATGGGTACAGTTGGTCCCCCATCGATTACAACGAGAGCGACGCCACCATCCGGCAAGCTGTAGAACGCATCCACCCTGATTTCAGTTCAGGGCAATTACAGAACACGCTGAACGACATGGAATTCAATGTCATGTCGACGTTCCGGAATGCCAGCGGGGGTGGTGGCCAACAAATCGGGCCGCGCTTGCTTCGCGTGCGGTACCAACCGGTGGAAACGCTGCCTATTGATGTGTCATTGGGCGTTGGTCGCTCAACGGCCCTCTTCTACGCCAAGAGCAATCTGCAGGAAACAGGCGCCGCCGTCGGGCTTAACCAAACAGACCTGATGGCCACCGCGTTCACAGACCATTACTTTCACCTCCGCGCCATTTATCAAGGATGGTGGGGAAGCGAACAGCCCCGTGTGACGCCGAGTTGGAATCCGTTGCTCTTTGAGGTTGGAGCCGGATACGCACCAACGCACCGCGTGAAATTCACAGGCGCCGTGGCCGTGGTCCCAAATGCTGAGAAATCCGCTCAAAATTGGCAGTTTGACGCGTGGGAACAAGGGGTGAATCCAAGCATTACGGAAATCAGCGACGTCATGACCACCACTCAATTCGTCTTTGGTGCACAAATGCGCATCGGATCGACGATGTGGGGGTTTGAGCAGCGTTGGTTCAACTTCCTAGGCGACACCCGTGATTACATTCTCGCAGGCGCATCCAACACCACGACACCGAGCTATTTCTGCATGAGCATCGGATACCAGTTGTAGGCGCGACCTTCGATTGATACGCATAAAAAAAGCCCCGCAGTTGCGGGGCTTTCTTATTTCGGTAAGTGAATCGTCTTAGTTGACGTCCCACCACATTTTCGAAGTGATTTCGTCCGAACCACCCGTCGCAGCTGACCATGAAGCATTGTTCAATGTTTGCTCATCCAACGGATAAGTGAATCGGTTAGGAACGCTTCCGTCCCCTTGCAAATGACCATCCGCACAAGGCACGAGCACTCCGAAGTCTAATCGGCGGTACTCAGCCCATCCTTCATAACCCTGCATGTACAAGGCAATCCACTTCTGGCGTCCGATTCGCTCATTCCAAGCACCTTCTGCTGTGCCATAAGCCACGGCCTCTTGTGCGAGGTAATCCGCAATGGCTGCATCGTCAGCAATTCCCCAGTAGTTCATGCTCAAGGAAATCGCCGCGTTGTAATGCTCTTCTGCAGACAAAATGCTCGTCCATCCCCGCTCAGCAGCTTCCGCCGCCAAGAAGTGTGTTTGGGCTGCATCGAAGTAAATCCCCGCCAAATCGCCCGCTAGGATAGCCGTACCACGTTGTGAAACATCATCGTCAGGCGTCAATGCCGCATTGGCTTCATCCAATCCATACACCTCACCGGTATACTCTCCAGAGGAAACGGCTGGTGCATAGTACACCCCTACCCGCGGGTCACCTAAGGAGGCCAACAAATCAACCATGGTATTCGAAGCCGCAAAATCATTTCGCGTCTTCGCGTCTTCATTGATCGGGTTGTTATTTGGAGCACCACCGAGGTAATTGAACAATGCGTTGTCCTCATTTCCTGCGATAATCATTCCAGAGCCCAAAGCCGCTTCTGCTGCACTTTGCGCTGCAGATGCGTTGACATCAGCCATTCGCATGGCAACTCGCAACTTCAAGGAGTTCGCGAATTTCATCCATTGGTCCATATTGCCACCATAGACTTGGTCCCCTTGCGGTCCAGAACCAGAGGTCATTGACGCCATCGCATCATCCAACAGGGTCAAAAGACCTGTATAAACATCCGCTTGACTGTCGTAGGCTGGTGCCGTGTCATCTCCGCCCTTAAGCGCAGCAGACATTGGGATATCACCGAAGGCATCCGTCAAATGTTGGAAGGTCCATGCTTGTAAAATTTTGGCGACGGCAATCTGGTTGCCATTGTCACCATACCCTACATAATCTGCAGCATTATCTCCCGAATTCAAGTCAATGATGGTCTGTAAATCTTGAAGCGGTCCTGCATAAAATGAAGCCCAAGCTCCGTTTGCTGTAGTCTCGCGGTACTGATAACGGCTCTCATTGGAGTACTGATTTGAACTCCAGTATTGCGCCGTTTGCATCGCGCGACGGCTGCCCCAGAATGAATCATAGACACGGTCCATGATGGATTTCTGTGCATTGGTCAACAAGAACCCAGGTGAAACCGCTGTTGGTTCGTTGGGATTGGTATTGATTTCCTCGAAGTCCTTTTGGCACCCCGTGAAGGCTAAGGCTCCAATCAAGCCCACCAGGAAGAAAATTTGCTTATTCATTTTCATGATTATTTAAAGGTGGACAATCAGAGGTTGAACTTCAAGTTGAAACCGATGGTACGCTCAGCAGGAAGCTGGCCACCTTCGAAACCTTGAACATTGGAAGCCGACGTGGCTACCTCTGGATCAATGTGTGGTACATTCTTATGCAAGATTGCAAGGTTGCGGCCATAAACACCAATGCTGATGTTGCTAAATGGCAAGCCGCTCGTCATGCTTTCAGGCAAGTTGTAGTCCAAGCGCATCTCACGAAGTTTGACAAAACTCGCGTCGTACTGGTCCGCAGCGTGGATGATGTAACCTTGGTTGTAGAAGAAGTGAGACTGAGCACCAATCGTAGTGGTGTTCTCGTTTCCTGTGGAAATCCAGTCGCCATCCGAGTTTTGCTCAGCAACCATTCCCTCAACAACGACTCCATTCTCACGAATATCGTCTTCTGCTGTCTCGGCAAGCGTTCCTGAGTACTTACCCCATTGGTTGGAATAGCTATGGACCGAACCTCCTTTCTGGAAGTCTACCAAGGCGCTGAATGAGACATTCTTGTATGCGAGGTCGGTGTAAACACCACCCGTGAAGTCGGCTAGGATGTCACCAATTGGAACCACCTCGTCCGTGCTTAGGTAATACCCGTCGCCATCAACAAGTTTGTTTCCGTCGTCATCGTACAAGAAATCATACCCGTAGAACGTACCGAGCGGCTGACCTGGACGTGCCTCCAATGTAACTCCGAAGAGTGATGTGTATCGAATGTTCTCAATTCCATCTGCCAATTCCAAAAGTTCGTTTTCATTCTTGGCGAAGTTCACACCGATGTCCCATCGGAAGTCTTCGGTTTGAACAGGCGTACCTGCGATTGCCAACTCAATCCCTCTGTTCTGGGTTTTACCCGCGTTTAATACTGTGCTGGTATACCCAGAGGCAGCAGAAACAGGAACATTAAAAATCAAGTCTTCTGTGATGTTGCTGTAGTAGGTCGCATCAATTCTCAATCGATCCAAGAAGAAGCTCATCTCTGTTCCAACCTCCAAACTGGTGGTCTTCTCTGGCCGCAAATTGGGGTTGTTCTGAGAATTCGGGACGGTTGCAGAACCGCCACTGCCAAAGTTTGGATTGACACCATAGGTCAAGCCCGTTTGGTAAGGACCTGTGTCATTGCCTACTTGAGCCCATCCCAAACGCAACTTACCAAAGCTCAATGCCTCAACGTCAACCAACTCGCTGAATACATAGCTCGCTGTTGCAGATGGGTAGAAATAGCTATTATTCGCCTCCGGGAGCGTTGAGCTCCAGTCATTTCGGCCCGTTACATCGATGAACAATGTGTTCTGATATCCAAAACTAGCTGAAGCCAAAACCGAATTGATCACCTTGCTTTCCTCATAGTCACTGATTTGATAGCCATCGCCACCATTTTCAATGGTATATAAGCCTGGAGTGTTCAATCCACCGAGGGTATAAGCACCCAATCGCTTGTAGTCACGGATTCGACGGTTGACTCCGACGAAACCGACAACGCTTAAGTCAGAATTGATTTCCTTATTGAAGTTCAAGTAACCGTCGAGGTTCGTTTCTTGCAACTGACGCGTGTACTCACTGTAAGAAGACTCGCGAACACCTCCGACAGCTATACGCTCTTGACGTCGGTCAGTGTAGAAGTCAGTCAGTGCACGTCCCATAAAGCTCAAATTGTCATTGATCTTGTAATTCATTGTCATGTTTCCGAAGACACGGTCACGCTGATCGTCTTGTACGTTTTTGTAACGCTCCCAAAACGGGTTGTCCCAGTAGTGTGGACTCGGGTCTGTAACGCTGTTTCGATTCCAAGTGCGTTGTGAACCGTCAGCGTTTTCATAATTACGCATGCGATCCATGCTCAATTGACGCTGTCCCCACTGGGTAAACTGGCTCATCACTGATTCGCCATAACCTGTCAGTGGTCGGCCTTGGCCCACGCTTTGAACATAATTCATGTTGACGCTTGCAGAGAGCTTATCACTGATGTCAGAAGAGCCCGCAAAAGACAACGTGTTCCGATCCAATGATGAATTCTCATACACACCCGTCTGCTTGTGATTCGTATAGCTCATTCGGAATGAGCTCGTTTCGCTCGCGCCAGTCACTGCAAAGTTGTTGCTGTATGTGACACCGGTTTGGAAGAACTCCGACACATCGCTTTCGGTAGCAGACCAAGGACGTGCTTCGCCAAAATCAGCATCTTCTTCGTACCAACTGTCCCAGTGGCGCACCATGGTTCCGTCCAAAGCTGGACCCCACGACCCATCATATCCATAATCTGGAATCGGAGTCTCGCCTAAGCTGTCAACCATGTTTTGATTGATCCAATCTGTTCCTGCACCACCACCATAAGAGTTCTGGTAGTCTGGCAAAATGAACACATCGTTGAAAGCAACTGTGCTGCTTACAGACACACCCAGGCCTTTCTTACCAGAAGCTCGGTGTCCCTTGCCTGTTTTGGTCGTGATGACAATGGCTCCGTTGGACGCGCGTGAGCCATAAAGGGCTGCTGCCGCCGGCCCTTTCAGAACGGTGACTGACTCAATGTCATCCGGATTCATGTCCTGCATTGCATTTCCATAGTCATAACCTCCAACCGAACGTTGTTGGTTACCGCTCGAATAATCCGCATTGTCCATGGGAACACCATCTACAACAAACAACGGTTGGTTGTCGCCAGTAATGGAGCTCGCACCCCGAAGAATAATCTTCGAAGAGCTTCCGATCGCTGTACCTGACGTGACTTGCACACCGGCAATTTTACCCGTCATGGACTTGACAACATTCTCAGATCTCGCTTGAGTAAATGCATCGTTTCCAAGCTCTTGAACAGAATACCCGAGGGCTTTCTTTTCCCGCGAAACACCCAGTGCTGTGACGACCACCTCGTCCAAGTCAACACCTGCTGATAAG
>DLQB01000117.1 GCA_002477505.1 Flavobacteriales bacterium UBA7443 | reverse complement strand
CCTTTACCTTTACCCATACGTACTTCCGCAGGCTTCGAGGTAATGGGCTTGTCTGGAAAAATTCGAATCCATACTTGTCCTTCACGTTTCATATAACGGTTGATCGCAATACGAGCGGCCTCAATCTGTCGGGAAGTGATAAATCCTTCTTCCAACGTTTTGATTCCAAACGATCCGTATGCAAGGGTACTTCCGCGATACGCCAATCCGCGTATCCGCCCCTTTTGCATCTTCCTATACTTGGTTCTTTTCGGCTGTAGCATGACCTAAATCTTCTATCAGTTACGGGTTCGTCGACGTCCTCCGCCTGGACGGCTTGCATTCCCAGGTCGGCGATCTTTCGATTGCTTCTGAGGTGGAATCGGTGACAAGTCTTTCTTGCCATAAATTTCCCCGCGGCAAATCCAGCACTTGATGCCGATTCGTCCGTAGGTAGTGTGCGCCTCCATCAACGCGTAGTCGATGTCCGCTCGGAATGTGTGCAATGGAATGCGCCCTTCCTTGTAAGACTCAGAACGAGCAATCTCAGCGCCATTCACACGGCCTGCGATGTTGATCTTTATGCCTTCAGCACCCAATCGCATCGTGCCAGCAATGGCCATTTTGATTGCGCGGCGGTGTGAAATACGTGCTTCAATTTGACGCGCAACACTCTCCGCAACCAGCTTCGCATCCAATTCAGGACGCTTGATTTCAAAGATGTTGATTTGCACTTCCTTACCCGTCAATTTCTTGAGCTCCTCGCGCAGCTTATCAACCTCCTGACCTCCCTTGCCAATGATGACACCGGGGCGGGCTGACTTCACGGTAACCGTGACCAACTTGAGCGTGCGCTCAATGATGATGTTTGAAACGCTTGCTTTGCGCAAACGAGCCAAGAGGTATTCACGGATGCGCTCATCTTCTACAAGTTTGTCCTTGTAGTCGTTTCCTCCGTACCAGTTCGAATCCCATCCTCGGATGAAACCTAGGCGATTGCCAATCGGATTTGTTTTCTGTCCCATGAATCAGTTTTTGACGGAGTCTACAATGATGGTTACGTGGTTGCTACGCTTGCGAATGCGGTGCGCGCGACCTTGAGGTGCTGTTTGCAATCGCTTCAGCATTCGGGCGCTATCAACTTTCACTTCACGGATGATTAGATCCGCTTCTTCTGGTCGAGCACCTTCATTTTTTGCTTCCCAATTCGCAATGGCTGAGAGCAATAATTTTTCCAGTCGGTTCGACGCTTCCTGAGGGCTGAATTTCAAGATGTTCAAAGCTTGAAAAACATCCTTCCCTCGGACGCTGTCTGCAACCAAACGCATCTTTCGTGGTGATGTAGGACAATTGTTGAGCTTGGCAATGGCCGTGCTCTTCATTTCCTCTTTGCGCGCGTCAGCGGCAATTCTTTTTCGTTTTCCCATGACGATTAGCGCTTCTTATCCTTTTTGTCCGCGTGACCACGGAACGTTCGGGTGGGTGAAAATTCTCCAAGTTTGTGGCCAACCATATTTTCTGTGATGAACACAGGAATGAATTGACGTCCGTTGTGGACGGCAATGGTCAGACCCACAAAGTCAGGGGTAATGGTGCTGGTTCGAGACCAGGTCTTGATCACCGACTTTTTGCCGGATGCATGCACAGCGTCAACTCGTTGATTGAGTTTGTAGTGTACAAATGGGGGTTTCTTAAGTGAACGAGACATGGCTATTACTTCTTCCGACGTTCAATGATATACTTGGAACTATTCTTGCGCGGGTTTCGCGTCTTGTATCCCTTCGCTGGCACTCCGTTGCGCGAGCGTGGGTGTCCTCCGGATGACTTACCCTCACCACCACCCATCGGGTGATCGACTGGGTTCATGACCACACCACGTACACGTGGACGACGTCCCAACCAACGTGAACGGCCAGCCTTACCTGACACCTGTAGGTTGTGCTCTGAATTGCTTACGCTGCCAATGACAGCCATGCACGTCACAAGGATCATTCGTGTCTCACCGCTGGGCAACTTGATGATGGCATATTTGCCGTCACGTGCGTTGAGCTGAGCGTACGATCCAGCGCTTCGTGCAATGGATGCTCCTTTGCTTGGGTTCAATTCAATGTTGTGTATGACGGTTCCCAATGGAATGTCCGACAAGTACATTGCGTTGCCTACTTCTGGAGCAACACCTTTTCCACTGTTGATCTTCATGCCTGGCTTCAAACCTTCTGGCGCGATGATGTAACGCTTCTCTCCGTCTGTGTATTCCACAAGGCAAATACGCGCTGAGCGGTTTGGATCATATTCGACCGTCAAGACAGTCGCTTCCATGTGCTTGTTACGCTTGAAATCAATCAAACGGTAACGGCGCTTGTGTCCACCACCTCGGTAGCGCATGGTCATTTTTCCATCTGCATTACGGCCTCCAGATTTCTTCAGAGAGCGCAACAATGGCTTGTGTGGCTTATCCGCCGTAATGTCTTCAAACTTAGACAAAACCTTGTGGCGGGTTCCCGGTGTTATGGGGTTGAATTTACGAAGTGCCATGTGATCAGATGTTTTCGTAGAAGTCAATCATTTCTCCTTCGGCCAAGCTTACGATGGCCTTCTTGTATCCTACCGTTCGTCCTTTGACGACACCAGTTTTGGTAAAGCGCTGTCGGCTCTTGCCGTCAACACGCAACGTTCGAACCGAAGTGACGTTCACGCCATACTCCTTTTCAATCGCTTTCTTAATCTCCACCTTGTTCGCGCCGTCAGCAACAACAAACCCAAAGGAGTTGTTCTTCTCTGTATCAGCGGTCATCTTCTCGGTGATGAGTGGTTTTATTAAAATCTGCTGCATGACCGATTTTATTTGAGCATTCCTTCTATCACTTTGTGAGCGTCGTCAACAAAGATGAGGGTGTTGCAATTCATGATGTCATAGGTGCTCAGGTCACTGGCTACCATTACCTGGTGCTTGGCAAGGTTTCGGCTGCTCATGTATACAGACTCGTTGTGAGACGGCAACACCATGAGCGTTTTGGAGTCGGCGAGCTTCAATCCGCTCAACATTCCAACGAAATCCTTGGTCTTCGGTGCATCCATCTTTACGCCGTCGAGAACCATAATGGCTTTCTCCTTCGCCTTGTAGCTCAAGGCGCTGCGACGAGCCAATTGCTTCACCTTGTGGTTCAGCTTTTGGGTATAATCGCGTGGCTCCGGGCCGAAAGTTGTTCCTCCGCCGCGAAACAGTGGATTCTTGATAGAACCTGCACGCGCTGTACCAGTACCTTTTTGCTTCTTGATCTTACGCGTGGAACCCGAAACGAGTCCACGGTGTAAGGTGTCATGCGTTCCCTGGCGTTGTGCTGCGCGGTAGCGCTTCACATCCAAGTAGATCGCGTGGTCATTTGGCTCAATGCCAAAAACCGCTTTGTTCAATGTCACCGACTTATCGGTTTTCGAACCTTTGGAATTGTATACGTCTACTTTCATCACGCTTGAGGTTTGCGGATTACAACAGTTGAACCTTTGTGTCCAGGAACGGCACCCTTCACGACCATTACGCCGTCCTCTGCCAAAATCTTCACGATTTCGAGGTTTTCAATGGTGACCCGGCTGTTTCCCATTTGACCTGCCATCCGCATTCCCTTGAAAACGCGAGCGGGTGTAGACGCCGCTCCAATGGAACCTGGCGCACGCAAACGGTTGTGCTGGCCGTGTGTTGCTTGACCGACACCGGCAAAGCCGTGTCGTTTCACAACACCCTGGAAACCTTTTCCTTTTGACTTACCAAAGACTGAGACGTACTCGCCTTCGCTAAAAACGTCTTCCACCTTGAGCGCATCGCCCGCTTTGACGTCGTCGTTGAATCCTTTGAATTCTACAAGTTTCCGCATCAAGCTCACGCCTGCTCGCTTGAAATGGCCTTGCATTGCCTTGGATGTGCGCTT
>DLQB01000052.1:8162-40428 GCA_002477505.1 Flavobacteriales bacterium UBA7443 | reverse complement strand
GTCAGTGTCTGCGGGTTCGATGTTGTATCGGATCCAATGGAAGCACGAAAACGGGTCGGCTATTTGCCGGAACACAATCCGATTCACACCGAAATGTATGTGCGAGAGTACCTCGAATACGCTGCGGGTTTGCATGGCATCAAGGATGTAGCCTCCGCCGTCTCTGGGATGATTGAAAAAGTTGGTTTGACCCCGGAATCGCACAAGGTTATAGGTCAATTGTCGAAGGGGTTTCGACAACGTGTCGGCCTCGCTCAAGCGCTGATTCACAATCCGCAAGTGCTGATATTGGACGAGCCAACTTCTGGCCTCGATCCGATTCAATTGGTGGACATTCGCAAACTGATCCGGGAAGTTGGACGCGATCGAACAGTGATTCTGTCCACTCATATCATGCAAGAAGTAGAGGAAGTTTGCGATCGTGTCGTGTTGATTCATCAAGGAACGATTGTGGCCGACGATTCGCTGTCGGCGTTTGCAAGCCGCCCAGGAGGATTGGAGTCCGCTTTTCATGAACTGGAAGTAGAATCATGACCAATCAGCGAGATGAGCCTGTTCAGGAAGGTGCTGGGGCCATGAGGGGAATTATTTTGCGTTCTACCGGATCTTGGTACCAGGTGAGCGAATGGAATTCCCGTGCCGTATATGGCTGCCGAGCAGGAGGGCGAATGCGCTTGAATGGTGAGCGCAGCACGAACCCATTGGCCGTTGGCGACATCGTACAGTTTGAATCCAATGGCCAAACGGAAGCGGGGTTGATCACTGAGCGTGAAGAACGAAAAAATGCCATCGTCCGGCGTTCGGTCAATCTTTCCAAAGAGTCCCACGTGGTAGCGGCTAATTTGGATCGTGCTTTTTTGGTCGCAACCATCAGTCAACCCTCCACGAGTACGGGATTTATTGATCGTTTTTTGGTCACTGCTGAGGCCTATGGGATTCCGACCACTTTGGTTTTCAATAAGTGCGACCTCGTTGCCGCCAGTGAGCGGGATGAAGAGGCGTTGAGCTACATGTCAGAGTTGTATCAGATGGCAGGTTATGACGTCCTTCGGGTGTCCGCCCAAACTGGCGAGGGTTTGCCCGAATTGAGAGCGGCTATTGCTGCCTCTGGCGTGAACATGTTGTCCGGACATAGTGGTGTTGGCAAAACCACCCTGATCAATCAATTGCTGCCGGGATTGGAGTTGCGAACGGGCGATGTTTCGGATTCCCATCAAAAGGGAAAGCACACCACCACGTACGCTGAGATGTTTCCCCTTCCATCAGGGGGTTATTTGATTGATACTCCTGGCATCAAAGGATTCGGACTGGTCCAGCTCGAGAAAGAACATTTGCATCACTACTTCCCCGAAATATTCGCGTTGCTCTCATCATGCAAGTTTCACAACTGCTTGCATCGTGCAGAGCCAAAATGTGCGGTTCGAAGCGCTGTTGAACAAGGCATGATTGCCGAAGAACGCTACCTCAATTACCTCGATTTGTACGAAAATTTCGACGCGGACAACCAATACCGCTGATCGTCAATCTGCGGGGTGAAAGCGCGACGCCCAAAGTCCGCCCACCCTGAGGCTCATGGAGTTATAAACCAATGGACGTCCTGTTTCACGGCTTCTTATTTGAAGGCCAATGCTTTTTAAAAGGCCATCTCCTGCAGCGCAGTCCCATTCCATGTACGAACCCGAACGGACATGGACATCCGCTTGTCCGGTGACGATTTGACAAAATTTCAGAGCACCGCTCACGGGCTTGCTGGTGAATTCGTTTGGATTCAATCCGCTGGGCAGCAAATCGGGCCAGGGAATGCTTTCGTTCCAACTGGTGACGAGGAGATAGGGTGAACGGGCAGGTTGTTGCTGGATTGCGGTGCGATTAGTGGTGGATTCGATGGGGCATGTGAATGGGGCAATGCCTTTGGCACCTCCATAAATGATGCCGGCAAGTGGATCTGCAATGACGCCTAAAAAAGGGCCGCTCTGATCGCACAAGGCTATGTTGACCGCGAAGCCCGATCGGCTTTTCAGATAAGATTCTGTCCCATCCAAAGGGTCGACGAGCCAGAACATAGCCCAGTCTTTCCGTTCGCTAAACGAAGGCAATTTGCCTTCTTCGCTGATGATGGGAATTCCGATTTCAGACAGGATGCCTTCAATGATCTGATGGCTCTCGAGATCCACCGATGAAACCAAGCTTCCATCGCGTTTGGCGCGAATAACCAGCGATTCATTCTGGTCATTTACATGGCTGAGCAGCTCGCGACTTGCTTCTGCGGCTGCTTTAATGGCCAATTCGAGGCACGTTTTAATTTTTGACGAATTCATTTGCATTGCAAGGTATTCAATGAATAGTTTTGCCACGGCGCAGGGGTGCCTCCAATTTGGAGAGCTGAGATGATACCCTCACAACCTGACCGGATAATACCGGTAGGGGAGCAGGCCGTTTCGTTCCGATATCATCGGGTACGTACTGCGTCAGAATAGTAAAAAATCTAGACGCTTGTCATCATCAAAAGTTGTTTTTTTCTGCGTGATTTTGGGTGCGATGTGCCTTCCCGCTCAGTTCGTTGGTCAATCAAAATCGGACTCGATTCTGCGCATGGTCGAGCTGCTTCCAGCAACGGTTTCGTCCATTCAATCGCCGGATCGCGCGCCTTATGCTACTCAAAAAATGAACGCATCGGAGCTCGCCAAACGGGATGGTTCCATGGATTTGCCGTTTTTGTTGCGTTTCACGCCTTCGTTGGTGGTTACCTCCGATGCGGGTGCCGGTGTCGGATACACGTCAATGCGAATCCGAGGCTCGGACCAAAGCCACATCAATGTGACCATCAACGGTGTTACGCTCAACGATGCGGAATCGCATCAGGTGTACTGGGTGGATTTGCCGGATTTATCGAGCAGCATCGATGAACTGGAAATCCAGCGCGGTGTGGGCAGTTCATCCAATGGGCCCGGTGCCTTTGGCGCTACAGTCTCCTTGAATACCATGAATTTTGACACGGAACCCGGTGGTAAAATGGTCCTAGGCGGTGGGTCTTTTGGCACCCTTCGTTCCATGCTGAAGTGGTCAACCGGTCAATTGGGATCGGGGTTTTTCATCGAAGGCCGAGCCTCTCGCATTGTGTCCGACGGATACCTCGATCGCTCTGCCAGTGATTTATCCAGTGTGCAAATGGGCTTGGGGTACCGCTGGGATTCCGGCCATTTGGCGTACAGCGCAATGCTCGGTCATGAGCGAACCCAACAGGCGTGGTACGGTGTCCCTCGCATCGGATTGACGGGAGATTCTGCAGCCATTGTGGCTTGGGCGGCAAACTCTTATGAATACGGCTATGGGGGGGATGATGAACGCATTTCTGATTTGATTGAGCGCGGTCGATTGCACAACTACTACAGCTATGCTGATCAAGTGGACGATTATCGGCAAGACCATCATCAATTGCACTTCAGCCAAAAGCAAGGAGCCTGGAATTTGGGAGCAACGGTGCATTACACGCGAGGAAATGGGTATTATGAGCAATTCAAGGCCGATGACGATTTGGCCCTTTACGGCGCAGGTCCTCTGGGATTGGCAGATTCCTCTATTACAACGGGAGACGTGATTCGCCGACGCTGGCTGGACAATGATTTTTATGGGATGTTGGTGCAGGCGACACGCGAATGGGAAGGCGTGTCCTTGCAGTTGGGGGCCGGCGTATTTGATTACATAGGCGGGCATTTTGGTGTTCCAATTTGGATGCAATTCGGAGCCACGGGTCTTGCGCCAACCCATCGTTATTACGACAATACAGGAAAGAAGTCGGATCGATATGCCTTTTCTGCCCTTTCTTCCGACGCCTTCGATGGCAGAATGCAATGGCGAGGCGAAGTTCAATTGCGTCAAGTTGGCTATGAAGTAATTGGTTCTGACAATGATTTGAGAATGTTGCAAGTGGATACGATAATGGCATTCGTCAACCCTAAATTCGGTGCAGACTGGTTGTTCAACGACGCCAATCGAATGTTTGTGTCGGTCGCGCGAGGCAGTCGCGAGCCGGTGCGGAATGATTTTATTGACCGGTCGAGCGATGCGTACCCCAAGGCTGAAACCCTCACGGATTTAGAATTAGGTTGGGAGCATGGGACACGCCATTGGAGCATTGAGGCCGTTGCCTATCACATGCGGTACCAGAATCAATTGGTCTTAACAGGGGCGCTGAATGATGTTGGGTCTCCCGTGCGGATGAATGTTGAAGCCAGTCAGCGAACAGGATTGGAGTTGAGTTTGAATTGGCGACCTGGGAATGGGTTTACATGGTTCGGAACAGTGACACAGTCCGTCAATACCATCGATGCATTGGAGGAAACACTCTTCGACTATGGCAATGACGAATTGCCGATTGTTTCGGTCGCGCATACCGGGACAGACATCAGTTTTTCGCCGCGAACTACAGGTGTTTCCGTCGCAACGCTTGAGTTTTGGAATCGCACTACCGCCTCGCATTCTACCGCAGCATCGATTGAGTGGAGTGCGCGGTATGTTGGAAAGCAATACTTGGACAACACTTCCAACGAAGACCGCGCGCTTCCGGCCTACGAGGTCAATGACTTGCGCTTGCGTTGGATTCGGAGCCGAGCGGAATCGGGGAATGTCGCATTGTCCGTCCACATTCGGAATTTCTTAAATGCCCAATACAGTGCAAATGGATGGACCTACAGTTACTTGTATGGTGGGATGGAGAGCATGACGACGGAAGTTTACGTATATCCTCAGGCCGGTGCCCACGGCATGCTTTCGCTGGAGGTTAATTTTTAAGGCTTTCGTCAAGCAAGCTTTGTCGCCTGTGAATGCCCATTTGGATTGGGCAACCAGGTCAGGTCGTTTGGTTGTACTTCAATGGCATTCCCAATCACGACCAAATCGGCACCAGCATTCCAGGCGGCAATCACCGAGGCCGCATCATTGAATCCTCCGCCGACAATAAGCGGACACGATGTGTTTTCCTTGATGCCTGCGATAATGGAGGCGGTTACGGATTGATTGGCTCCGCTGCCTGCGTCTGCAAACAAAACGCGAAGCCCGAGCATTTCTCCAGCTACAGCTGTTGCTGCGGCAATTTCAGGCTTGTTTAAGGGAATCGGCATCGTCTGGCTCATGTAGGCCGCAGTGGTGAGCTGGCCATCGCCAAAAAGCATGTAGCCCGTCGGTACGATTTCAATTCCCAATCGTCGAATGCGCATAGCGGCTTCCACATGGCGTCCAATGAGCAAATCGGCATTGCGACCGGAAATGAGGGAAAGAAATAAAAGTGCGTCAGCACCTTTGACTACTTGGTCAGGAGCGCCTGGAAAAATAGTGATGGGCCCATCAAATCGATCCCGAACGGATTGAATGATGTCTGCGACATTCTGCTTGATGAGCAAGCTTCCTCCAATGAAGACATCCGTAATAGCCGAATTTTGAAGGCGATCTAGAAATCGCAACCATTCCCGCCCTGATGGCAAATCATCGGGGTCGAGCAGTGCTGCAAGCCGTTTTGTTCCAGCCGCCTGGTCGCGTTCAAGGTTTTCCAACCAACTCATGTCGGAAAGATACGATGAATCAACTTTTGGACGATTTCGGGCTTGAGCATTCCATGTCCAGAAGGCAAAACGTGAAAACGCACCTTCTCGTTTCGATGGGTCAACTGCTGCAAGCGCTGACCGTTGGTCGGGGGAATGATGCGGTCATGTGCTCCAAAAGCCAAATCCATTTGTCCCGACCAGTTTTCGAGTGCGCGAACAATTTCCCGATGTTTGGGCCAGCACATGCGATGCGCTCGCCACCCTTTCCATACCATCATGCGCATCGCATGGTGCGAGAGGTGAAAGGAACAAAAACCGTGCAGATGCGGTGAGATAATCCGCCATTTCAAGAGTCGGTCACTCCAGCGCAGGACAGCTGCAGCGTGACGATCGATTGCGAACCAAAGAATCCTTCCCAATGCCGTGTGTACCGTGAGCTGATAAAACGGGGACTTCTTAAGTCCGTCCGGGGCCAGTAAGGCAACCCGCTTCCACATGGCAGGTGAATCCGAAAAAAGGGCCAGCCCAATGCGCCCTCCTATGCTGTAACCAATCAAGTCATATTGCGGTGCAGACGCCCCTTCTTTTTGTGCAATTTCCACCAGCAGCTGATTCAGCGTCGCGGGGTCTAAGGGAGCATCATCTGGCAATGATGGATCTACCGGTCTTGATTGCCCATGGTGCGGCAGATGCACAGAAATAATTGTGCCGCAGAGCGGCCAAGATTGCGTTAGGGCCATCAAATCTTCCAATGGGCGCGCGAAACCATGGAACGCGAACAGGGTTCGCCGCTGTTTTGTGGGAGAATTATTACCTGCCGGGTTTTCGCCAGTTTCGGCCACGGCGTACTCCAGACACCATCCAAGGTTGGTGTGCGTTTTGCGATGGGCATGGTCGGACGGTTTCGCGAATTCCACCCTTCAAAGGTCGTGTTGATTCATTCAAATTAGCCAGCCTCTTGATTCTTGTTAAAAAGCAGTGGAAATTGTGGATGATTTTATCCAAATCTTACAGGTGTACCAATTAATTTTGCCACCGGTTAATCCACCATTTTTCTGTGTTTTGCATCCCCCGGCCAAGATTTGATTTGGCGGGGTAAAAAAAAAATGCCCAAAGACAAAAGCATCAAATCGATCTTGCTCATCGGGAGTGGACCGATTGTCATTGGACAAGCCTGTGAATTTGATTATTCTGGATCGCAAGCTTCGCGATCTCTCCGGGAAGAGGGGATTGAGGTGATTTTGATCAATTCAAACCCTGCGACCATCATGACGGATCCGGTCACGGCCGATCATGTATATCTCGAACCCTTGGAGCCGGCTTCAATCGAACGCATCCTTCAAAAGCACAATATTGATTCAGTCCTACCCACCATGGGCGGGCAGACGGCCTTGAACCTGTGCATCCAATGCGATGAAATGGGGCTGTGGGAAGAATACGGTGTTCGCATGATTGGCGTGGACATTGGTGCCATCGAAATCACAGAAAACCGCGAGCGATTTCGTTCGTTGATGGAGGAATTGGATATTGCCATGGCGCCTCAGGCCACAGCGAAGAGCTTCTTGGAAGGCAAGGAAGCCGCGCAACAATTTGGATTTCCACTTTGCATCCGTGCGAGCTACACCCTCGGCGGTGCCGGAGCGAGCATCATTTATGACCCCGAAAAATTTGAGGATGCCCTCACCCGTGGGCTGCATTTGAGCCCCATCCATGAAGTGATGATCGACAAGGCGGTCATGGGATGGAAAGAGTACGAATTGGAATTGTTGCGGGATTCAAATGACAACGTGACCATAATCTGTTCGATCGAGAACTTTGATCCGATGGGCATTCACACCGGAGATAGCATCACGGTTGCTCCTGCCATGACGTTGAGTGACACTACGTTCCAGCGCATGCGGGACATGGCGATTCGGATGATGCGGGAAATCGGTGATTTCGCAGGCGGATGCAATGTCCAATTTGCTGTGTCCAATGACGAAAAAGAGGACATCATTGCGATTGAGATCAATCCACGCGTCAGTCGTTCCTCTGCCTTGGCATCCAAAGCTACTGGATACCCCATTGCTAAAATTGCAGCGAAATTGGCCATCGGATATCACCTCGATGAGTTGGCCAACCCCATCACGGGAACAACAAGCGCTATGTTCGAGCCGACCATGGATTATGTGGTTGTCAAGGTACCAAGGTGGAACTTCGATAAGTTCAAAGGCGCAAATCGCGAGCTGGGATTGCAAATGAAGTCTGTCGGAGAAGTGATGGCCATTGGGCGCTCTTTTCAGGAAGCGCTCCAAAAAGCGGCCCAATCACTGGAAATCGGACGCAACGGATTGGGCTGTGATGGAAGGGAGTTGCGGGACCAAGACGCCATCATGGAGAGTCTGTCGCACGCGAGCTGGAATCGTCTTTTTCACTTGTATGACGCCATGAAATTGGGCATTCCGATCCGGAAGATTTACGAAGTCACAAAGATTGATCCGTGGTTCTTGCGTCAAATTGAAGAATTGGTTCAGCTTGAGGAAGAAATTGGGCAGTATGGACTTGAGACGATGCCACGGTCTCTCCTGTTGGAAGCCAAGCAAAAGGGATACGCAGATCGTCAAATTGCACACATGCTGGACTGTGTAGAGTCAGAGGTCCATGCACATCGGTTGGCGCAGGGAATCACTCGTACGTACAAATTGGTCGACACGTGTGCGGCCGAGTTTGAAGCGAAAACGCCCTATTACTATTCGACCTTTGAGGACGAGAATGAGAGCATCCGCACCGATCGAAAGAAAATTGTGGTGTTGGGGAGCGGTCCGAATCGCATCGGGCAAGGAATTGAGTTCGACTACTGCTGTGTTCATGGTGTACTCGCTGCGAAAGAATGCGGTTATGAGACCATCATGATCAATTGCAACCCGGAAACGGTTTCGACAGATTCGGACACTGCAGACAAGCTGTATTTTGAACCGGTATTCTGGGAGCACATCTATGACATCATTTTGCACGAGAAGCCAGAAGGGGTAATCGTCCAATTTGGCGGTCAAACCGCGCTAAAACTTGCTGAAAAACTGGAGCGGTTTGGAATCCCAATCATCGGCACGAGTTACCGAGCGCTTGATTTGGCAGAAGACCGGGGCTCTTTCTCTACTCTTTTGCGCGAGCAAGGCGTTCCTTACCCCGAATTTGGCGTGGTTGAAACCGCTGATGAAGCCAATGCATTGAGCAAAACGTTAGGGTTCCCCTTGTTGGTCCGCCCGAGCTATGTTCTGGGGGGGCAACGCATGAAAATCGTCATCAACGAGGATGAATTGGAACGCCATGTCATTGATATTTTCCGAGATATGCCGGACAACAAAGTGTTGCTCGATCATTACTTGGACGGTGCGATTGAGTGCGAGGCCGATGCCATTTGCGATGGCGACGAGGTCAGAATCATTGGAATCATGCAGCACATTGAGCCGGCTGGCATTCACAGCGGTGATAGCTATGCGGTTTTGCCTCCATATAATTTAGGGGACTTGATCATTTCTCAAATTGAGGAATACACCAAACGGATAGCTTTGGCGCTCGAGACCGTTGGTTTGATCAATATTCAGTTTGCCGTGAAAGATGATAAGGTATACATCATCGAAGCCAATCCAAGGGCATCACGAACCGTTCCATTCATTGCGAAAGCATATGGTCAGCCTTACGTAAATCACGCGGCGAAAGTCATGATGGGAGAAGTGAAATTGCGGGATTTGCCTTACGAGCCCCAACTTGATGGTTATGCCGTGAAAATTCCTGTTTTCTCCTATGAAAAATTCCCGGAAGTCAACAAGGAGTTGGGCCCAGAGATGAAATCAACGGGAGAGGGTATCCGGTTCATTCCCGACCTGCGAGACCCCTTTTTCCGAAAGGTATACAGCGAACGGAACCTCTATCTGAGCAAGTGATATGCTAGCAGGATTGATCAGGACGTTGGGCACCATCATCATGGTGTGGTTTGTCTTTCGTTGGTTGGATAGAATGTTCGGTGGGCGGAGGCGATCAAGAAATAGCGCCTCACGGGGGAATTCCGACAGGACGAACCCGCCGCAGCGTGACGAATCAACCCAACCGAAAGACACTAAGTTGGGAGACTACATCGACTTTGAGGAGGTTGACGATTGAGTTCTTCGTCTTTTTATGGATGGGTAAGCATTTGTTTCAAGTATTGCACGCCTTTTGGTGGAGGGATTTTCGCAAGGACGAGTTTCAAAACGTATTTTGGGTATTTCTTTGCTTGAAACACAATCCAAATAGAGTGCAATGAAGGAGCGAATGATTACATTTTTAAAAGGGAACGGGATGCACGGATTGAGCATCCTTGTTTTTGTTGTGCTCAGTGTTTCTTTATTGTCAAAGTCGTACGATGGCTATGTCGTGCGCCAGGGAGACATCGAAAATCACAAGGGAATGAGCCGAGAGGCTTCGGATCACCGTGCGTTGGTTGGGGAATTCCCAGCATGGACGGGATCCATGTTTGCGGGAATGCCGACGAACCACATCGTTCAAAACAGGAGTCCTTGGAGTGTCCCTTGGCAGGTTCGAAGGATGATTTCCAAACCGTTTCAATCTTCGGGTGTGTTCGTTTTTTTCATGGCGATGCTTTCGGCGTATTTACTCGCCATTGCCTTGGGTGCCTCTCCGACAATCGCTCTATTATGTGGGGTTGGATTCGGATTGTCTTCCTTTGAAGTCCTCTACTATGCGGCCGGTCACAATACGAAAGTCAGGGCCATGGCCTATTTGCCTGGTATTTTAGCGGGTGTCCTTTGGGCCTATCGAAAAAACGTGGGTTGGGGAATGGCAATTGCCGCGCTTTACACTAGCCTACACGTCCACGCCAACCACTATCAAATCACGTATTACGGTTTGTTCTTATTGGGTGCGTTGGGCATCACCGAAACGGTTGGAATTTGGAGGAAAACGGGGGCCTTGAAACGTGCTTTGCTGCCGAGCTTGGCACTTTTGTTTGCGGGCATTGTAGGGGTCTTGCCGAGCGTATCGGAAGTTTTCGAAACGAAGGAGTATGCAACAGATACGATACGAGGCGAACACATTCTCACCAGAGAAGGGAACGTGGCAGTGGAGGATGTCGGGTTGGACCGAGAATACATTCTTGAATACAGCATGGGCGATGGTGAATGGTGGTCCATTATGTGTCCAGACATCAAAGGAGGGAATAGTCCATATTATTGGGGAGAACAAAATTTCTCAGGTGGCGCACTGTATTTCGGCGCCATTTTATGTGCGCTTTTCTTCGTTTTTCTGGTAATCGGTCGTGATCGGTTGCGGTGGCCTTTGGCTGTCATTACCGTGGTAACGGTCCTGCTTACCCGAAGGGGAGGAGGTGTTTTGACAGATTTCTTCCTGGACCACGTGCCCTTTTTCAATCAGTTTCGAGACACGAAAATGATGCTCGTCCTCGTGCACAATTCCATCGCCATTGGAGTTGTTTTGATTTTAATTGAAATGGGTCAGCTCGTAAGGACTGGAGGCGAAGAATTGAAGAAAAGACGCAACTGGTTTATGGGAGTGATGGGGTTGATCATCTCGGTTTTTGCGGCTTTTTACGCACTTCCGGAGGTGTTTTTTGAATTCAGATCAACGATCAAACCTGACATGGCGGTTGAACAATTGGGCTATGAATCAGCGTTGGGTAGTCGGTTGGAAATCTTTCGTTCCGATGTTGCCCGCACATTGGGGTTGCTTTGTTTTGCGGCCATTGTCTTAGCCGCCACATTGTGGGAAAAGTTAGCTATGCATTGGGCAATAATTGCCCTAACGGTAGTTACGGGCCTGGATCTATGGAATGTTGATGCCCGCTATTTCAACGATGAAAAAGTCAACGGCCAGTACAGGAATTGGTCGAAGGCGTTCGATGCGAGATTTCCATTCGATCCAAGTCCGCAAATGGCGAAGGTGATGGAAAGGGAGTACAGTGATTCGCCTGCAATCAATGCGGTAGCAGATGATCTGTACGTGTCATATGTGGATGAGCTGGCCAGAAGTCGGATCAAGCCCAACCGGCGTCAAAAAGAAAAGCTCCAGTTGATTGCCAAATACGGTGCCTTGCGATTTGATTCACCATTTCGCGTTTTCCAATGGGAAAATCCATTTACGAATACTTCGGCTTCTTATTTTTTCAACTCGGTCGGGGGGTATCATGCTGCTAAACTGAGGCGTTATCAGGATTTTGTTGAACGTGTGCTCATGCCGGAAAGAGAACGCTTCGTTGCGTTTGCTCAAAAAGGACAATTGGAGCAAGGCCTGACACAAATGGTCGGTTTGCGGATGTTGAACACACGGTATCTTTTGATTGATCAATTTGACGATCCCATTTTGATGCCCGACGTTCCCGGTTTTGCGTGGGTCGCTCCGGAGTGGAGCATTGCGGCGAATCACGACGACGAAATGGCAAAGACGGAAGCGCTGCAATCGCCTCGTTCTGCCGTTGTGCATTCTGAATTTGCCGATCAAATGGACGGCCTCGTTCCGGGAGCAGAGGGAGCGGTAGCGTTGGTTTCTTATCAGCCAGATGCTTTGCAGTATCAGGCCAACCTTGATGCCGAGGGATTGGTGGTGTTCTCTGAAGTATGGTACGACCAAACGTGGACAGCAACCATTGATGGCAATCCTGCTGAACCGATTCGCGCCAATTATGTCCTGAGGGCGCTGAAGGTACCTGCAGGTGAGCACGAAGTAGTGTGGCGATGTGCAAACAAGTCGAACAATGCGCTGACGATTTCAGCAAATCTGTTGCTGGTAATTTTTGTGTTCGGAGCTTCTTGGTGGGGGGTTAAGCGGTCGAAATTAGGATTCATTGAGCACGAATAACGCAGCTGCCCATTCGGGAATCAAGGCCCAATGGCATTGGAATGCACCCGGTGTTGAATCCGTTGATTGGGCAACTTGGGACGCATTGATTGCGGCATCGGGCAATTCTTCGGTCTTTCTGGACAGTCGAATGATGAAGAGTTTGATGCGCTCGGAAAAACGCAATTTGGCTGCAATTAGCTGGTTCAAAGGCGACGAGATGGTCGGCATTGCCTTGGTTGAAGACGCCGTTGCGGAGAGTATCAATCTGGACAGTCACATTGCTGTGAAACGCTCTTGGTTTTCGTTCATAAGTCGCTGGCTGCATGGCAAGGATGGACGTTTTACATTTCGTGTTCGGGTGATTGGTCCGGTTTTGGGCAGCGGGTTGCACAGCGTGCGCTGGGCATCCGGAATACCTGTTGGGGAGCAACGTCGCTTGCTGACGGAAACGATTTTCACGTCAACGAGCAATGCGGGCACTGCCATCCCAAAGGTGGCCATGCTCAAAGATTTGCCCATCTACTATTCCGGGCGAAGGCAGCAACTGCAGCCGGGTTGGATACCGCTGGAATTTGATCCTGAAATGCTGCTTCATTTGGATCCAACCTGGGAGGGCCTGGCGGATTATCAGCTGCAGTTGAACACCAAGTCACGAACCAAAGTGAAACGTGTACTCAAAGTTTCTGAATCCTTTCAAATCTCGGATTGGTCCACTGAGAAGGTGATTGAAAATGCCGATGTCCTGATTGACTTGTATCGGAGCGTTTTCGACCGCTCTGGATTTCGATTGGGGCAACTTCACGCGGAAGAATTGATCGAATCCAAACGTTTTTGGGGCGATGATTTTGTTGTGAAAGGATACGAATTAGAGGGCGAGTTGGTCGGATTTCAATGCGCATACCGAGGTGCTGATGAGATCGAAGCTTTCTTCGTTGGTTTCACCCCAGAGTTGGTCAAGAGCCACGCGATTTACCAACGCATGCTCATTGAGTTCATCCGTTTGGGAATTAAGACCAAGCGGAAACGAATCAACATGGGCAGGACAGCACTCGATGTCAAATCATCGGTGGGTGCACTCCCGCAGCGTTTGCAATGCGATGTTCACTTTCGAAATCCAATTTTTCACGCACTGGTACGTCGATACACCCGGGGTTTTGATCCTGCTGAACCCGTCTTAAAAAAGGCGTGGAAAGCGGACGCCTTTGCCAAAGTATATCATTCAGAAATCCATACCACCTGAATCGCTGCCGTAGCCGACGCCTCGCGAATTGCCGCCTTTGCGCCCTCGCTCTTCCAATTTGCCCAATTTCCAAGTTGCCGTTACAAATACGTTTTGCGATTCCCGTTTGAATCGATTTTCCTGGTACAAATTGCCAAAACTAGAAGTGTATGACCATTCACGGGTGTTGAATACATCGCTGAGCTTGAGCGCAATGGTCAAATTCCCATCGAGTAATTTTCGCTGAATGTTGGCGTCCATGTAGGCAAACCCATTGAATTGTCCCTGAGGCGTCACGGAGGGTCCGCGGTACATTCCGTTCAATTGCCATTTCCAAAGCTTCTCGTCACCGATGGATTGGTTGGCGAAGAAGTTCAGGTTGTAGGACCAACCTTGGGCATCACTTGCGAATTCAACATCCCCGACTTGATTCGCGAGGTGATAAAATGAACCGGTCAATCGAAATTGTCCCGACCCAGGCATCGGGAGCATGAGGATCATTTCGATTCCTTCGTCTCGGCGGCTGCCTTGATTCCACCAACTCGAAGTGCGGATTCCAGCAGCGTCGATATTGGAGAAGCGTTGGATCAGGTCATTGGTTTCTTTTACGAAAAATGAGGTGGTCAATGACTTTCGCTTGCGGGACCATTGGTGCCCAATTTCGAATGAATTGGTGTATTCAGGGCGCAATTCGGGATTTCCGATGCGCAGATTTCGACTGTCGCTGTCATCCAAGAACGGCGTGACTGATCGTCCTCGAGGACGGTTGACCCGGCGGCTGTAACTCGCAATCCAGCTGACTTCATCGTTGCGTTGTCGAGAGACATTGAAAGAAGGGTAAACTGAGAAGTAATTGTTTTCGAAGGCACGATTGCCTTCCCAAGTGGCCGCCGTGAAGACCTGCTCCAAACGCATTCCTCCTTGTGTCCCCCAAACGCCCCATTTCCGGCCGTACGTGGCATATCCGGCATGCACATCTTCCCGGTACTGAAAACCGAATGACTGAGCCACCGGATTGATGGGCACATAGACCCCATCGATCCAGACCGATGAATCCGAAGAAAGATAGCCGAAGGAATCATCTTTTCGAGACAGGTTGCTCTTCAAGCCCCACTCGAATTTGCCTTCATTTTCAAGCGGTTTCTCGTAATCCAATTGGAATATGGAACGCGTGGATTGGTTGATTTGAAGGTTTGTATCGAGAACAGAGATGGGGTTGGTTTCGTCGGAGAGTAGCATCGCTTCTTCAAAGATCCATTCATCCGAGGTGGATTCAGCCAGCGAATGACGCGCCCGAAACCGTAGAAAATGCGTTGGATTCTGGTTGAATTCTTGGCGGTACTCGAGGTCGGCATCGACGCCGTTGCTCGATTCTGTTTCGGAAGAGAAACGGTCGGAGGCATATGCATATCCGGTGTCCCACGATTCTTCGTTCTTCAGCAGGTTGCTGCGATTATTGTCGCTGCTGTTGACGTTGACGTTGGCCGAAACGACCTGGCTTTTGGAGGGATACCATTCCATTCCGAGGCGACCATTCAGACTCGTTCGAAGCTGGTCACCATCTCGGATTTGCTCCCAATTTGACACGCTGTCAGAAGTGAAGGTACGCGTTGATTCTCCTTCGCGGAACAAGTCGCGTTGGTTCCAGCTCCCGCTGCTGAAAACGCTGAATTTTTCATTTTTAAAATTCAAGGATGCTGAGCCGTTGTGATTGTCTCCAGTACCCGCTGTGGATTGGATTTGACCGTGGAATCCTTGCAATTTGTTTTTCTTAAGAATAATGTTGAGGATGCCGGCCATTCCATCCGGATCGTATTTGGCCGAAGGATTGGTGATGATTTCAACGCGGTCGATGCTGCTCGCGGGGATTTGTTCCAGAAAGGCATTTTGGGAGGCGCCGGTCAATCCCGATGGACGACCGTCAATCAAAACCTGAACTTGAGATGAACCCCGCAACGAAACATTGCCATCGATGTCAACGGCCACAGATGGAACATTGACCAGGATTTCGGCGGCTGTTCCTCCAGCGGCAGATAAATCATTGCCCACCCGAAAGACGCGTCGGTCGATCAGCATTTCCAGGGTGCTAGCTTCTGTTGCCACAACGGCTTCTTCGAGTGCAAACATTTTGTTCTGAAGGGCAACGGTTCCAGCGTCGTGATCAATCGATGTGCGGGGGGAGAGGAAGATGGGTGTGGACTGATAGGATTCATAGCCCATGAACTGAATGTTCAGTGTGTATTTTCCGAGGGGAATCCCAACAAGTGAAAATGCTCCGTCCTCGTCGGCCAATTGACCCGAGACAATGGAGCTGTCACGCAGTGACATCAATGAAACAGAGGCGAAAGAGACGGCCTTTGCGCTTTCCGCGTCAACCACGGCCCCTGTTACCGAAGCGATTGCGGGCCGGCTGCGCTCATTACCATCCGGACGCTGAGCGGACAGCGAATTGAAGCTCACAATCCATATGGCGGCGAGAACGAGGGTTTTGTATTGTTTCATTAAGGCTTCGGTGCAGGTTCTTATGGTAAGAACGTTCATTTTGTAGAAAGGTTTAAAGTGAGCCACGTTTCACGCATTCGGCCACGTATCCCTGACGATGATACCACGCATGATTTCCTTCCATTGCCCATTGGAAGTTTCGACTTGTGCCACCATTGCATGCTTCCATTCAGTCATTGCCTGTTCTACATCTCGCAAGCTGTGAACGGGGAGGGCATCTTCCTTTTCGTGTCGGATTCGGAGCCAATGCTGCGCCGGGATCAAAATCCATGAGCTTTGAGGCTGCCAAATAGCGCCCCATTCGCTCAAAGTGCACCACCACCCCGATGAAACCGATCGGTGCGCTTGAAATGGAAGCCTCGCGCGAGTCGCATTTTGGTAGTGCACAAAGCACCAACCTTTCACCCAGGCGGCTCTCGTGTCAATTCGAATTCCCCGTTCGCGCAGCACCGACTGTGTTTCTGATTTTTTGTCCAGTTTCAATTGACTTGCTAGTTTGTCTAGTTTCAAATCAAGTCGGTCTTTTGGATCCATGCCAACCCAATGATTCCAGGAGCCGGAGACGCGGGTTTGCAAATAAAACTTGCAGGCGAGTTCCAAGTGAAGAACCTGCGAAGTTTGCGCGTCGCGCACGATTATATCCATTTCACCCAGCGTACGGTCCCTCCCTTGAATCACTAAGTTTTTGGCAAGGACATCGTATTCCGGGCATGCCTCAAACCACCAATTCACGAGCTGTTCGAATCTTTTTCCTAAGCGCATCGGACGATCTCCGAGCACATCCATTTCGGAGTGGGATTGTAGTTCCCAACGGGGCAGGTAATCTCGAAAGGATCGAAGTGCGCTGGTGTGGTAATCGGTGCGCCAGAGAAATGGCAATTCCGTCGAGTTTCCTTGCAGCATGGGTGCGCTCCCAATGGCCCATGCCATTTCTCGCCAGATGGCAGCAGGACATGCATCTAGAATGTTTTCGAGGGAAGGGTCCCATTGCTCGGCTTTGGTCATCGCGGATATTCTATCTTCACGGCCAAATTAGATTGGAAAACCATGCGAACGGTCTGTCAAATCCCACATCGCTTGATGCGAATTACTGTGACCAGTTGGAATGAAAAGTACCAACTGCGTTTTGAATTGGACCGTTATGAGCAAGTGTTTAAAGTCGATCAAACGGATACGAGCATTCCGGCATTGGAAGATTTGGCAAATCGAATGGCCGAATCCGTATTGCACGGTTTTGTTTCGATGCGTGCAGGATTCTTAGAACATTCAAACGATTAATATGAACGAAAAAATCACAGTTGTAGCCGTCGCGTTTTTAGCCTTGTGGTCGGGTTTCTTGACCTACCAGGTGGTAGAAACGAGCAATGCTGAATTGCCCGAGGGCATTCGAGACGGAAAGTCGGCAGTCGTTGCATTCGTGCATGGGGACTCCATCCAGGTTAATTATCAATTCATTTCCGATCGCGAAAAATCGATGTTCATTGCGGTGCAGCAAGCGCAAATGTCCATGGAGCGGAAAGGACGACCGTTGCAGGAGGAGGCGCAGGAGTTGATCAATTACGCGAACGGACCGAGCGCCACGGAAGATGAAGTGTTGATGGCACAGAATCGTTTGGTAGAGATTGAAAATGCGTTGACCCAAATGCAGTCTCAACAGCAGTCGGAGTTGATTGAAATGGAGGCGATGATTCAAGAAGAAATCGCCGTCAACCTCGCAGCAGAAGTCGCGGTGTTTGCGGAGGAGTCGGGGTTGGATTTGGTATTGAATTGGGGCCGTTCAGGTGAAGGCGTGCTCTTCGGTGGCGAAGCCTTTGATGTGACCTCGGCGCTGATTCAATTCATGAACGATCGCTATGTTCCAACGCCGGATTTGGAAGCAACAGAAAACGATGCCACACCATGACAACAGCTGCGATTAAGAAGGAGTCCCACATCGTCGAATACCTGCTTTATGTTTGGCAGATGGAGGACGTTGTTCGCGCCGCGAATTTTGATGTCGGCGCATTGCGCTCCATGTTTGCTGGTCAAGAAGATGAAGATCTCGAGTGGGTTCTGGAACTCAGCAAAACCATGCAGCAAGAACGGTTGGAGGAGACGGGTCATGCGGCCCATGCTCAAGAGACGCTCACCGAAATGGCTCTGCTCCATGATTTGCTCATGGGTCCCATGGAAGATGCCCGATATGTCGCGGCATTTCAGGCGGCGGAACCTTTGTTAAATGAGCTAAACGAGCGGAAAATGAAAGGGGAATTCAACCATCCCGTGGAGCGCATGTTGACCGCTCTGTATGGATGGCTGGTCTTGCGAATGCGGAAGGAGGAAGTTTCGCTGGAAACCGAGGCGGCCATGGTCGCGATCCGAGAGATGGCCAATGCTCTGGCCAAAGGACACATCAAAATTTATACAGGTTCAGCTTGATTGCCGGTTCTGCAAACGGCGCATGTGTCGGACGCGGCTGCTCGCTATTCGCAGCACATGGGATTCATTTCGAAGCCGATCGATGATGCTTGTGGAGAGCGTGTTTTTGTCCAAATGGATGGCAGTTTCAGGCCATTTATCCGGTGTTTCTGAGCCGATGATGAGGCAGCGGAAAAACTCATATTGTTCCGTAGCACGGAAAGCGAGAGCTTGAATTTTGCTGTCGTCCGCATGTTTCTTGTCGACCAACATCCATGATGACCGGTGTGCGTCAATGTCTTGCAGAAACGTCACTGATTCATCAGCGTCCCAAACATGTCCTTCGCAAAAATCTGAAATCCGATTGATGAGATTTTCAGCTTCGTTGCGATTGCTATAAAACGCCCAAACGGTTGGGGTGGAATGATGAGGAGTCATGAATTGTGATTTTACACGGGTCCACTCTTTACGTAGAACCATTTAAGAAAGTTGCGTTGTTCCCCATATCACGCTGTTAAAAACAACCCAAGCGCCGGGAGCATTGGGCGGGAATTAAGCCGAAATTGATGACTCAAACGCCATGGTACAGAAGCCCCAAATTCCCGCCGCTAAAGCCACAATATTTGAGCTTTCTCAGGAGTCTGATAGGCAGGCTTATGAGGCGTTTTTGGCCGAATTGACGGCCTATGAGGTCTTCGATACGTTGGAAGATCAGGTGGCGGAATTATTGGTTACTCGGAATCCTCGATTGCGCTCCAATCCCGAAGGGCTTTCCGACGCTTTGTCGCTTCATCTTGGAGATGAGGGATGGGCGCATCAAGGGTGTTGGGTTTGGTATCCCTGGAGTCGAACCCTCGTTCGTTTGCTGAATGAGGATGAGTTCATCGAATTGCGCACCAACCGCAATCGTAACAAGATCACAAGGGAGGAGCAAGAATTGCTTCGAAGCAAACAAGTCGGTATTGTCGGCCTATCGGTTGGCAGCGCCTTCGCCATGAGTTTGGTGATGGAACGAACGTGCGGTTCTTTGAAGGTTGCTGACTTCGATGACTTGGAATTGTCCAATTTGAATCGAATTCAGACAGGCGTGAAGAATCTCGGCCTCCCAAAATGGGTTGCTATTTCCAGGGCGATAGCTGAGGTCGACCCCTATTTTAAGGTTGAAGTGCAAATCGAAGGGTTGACTTCTGATAATGCCGCAGGGTTTTTTGAAGGGTTGGATTTGGTGTGCGATGCGTGCGATCAAGTTTCAGCCAAAGCACGGATTCGATTGCATGCACGCGAGAAGGAGATTCCTGTACTCATGGAAACGTCAGACCGGGGAATGTTGGATATTGAGCGTTATGACCAAGGCGTTGACGGGTATCTGCATGGTCGAATTTCAGATGAAATGCTCCAAGCGATGCTGGAAGCGAAGGAATGGACGCCTGATTTTTTCAATGCATTCATTGATTTAGGTCAAGCATCGCCCAGAGGGTTAAAGAGTTTGGAGGAGGTGGGATCGACGCTTGTCGGCTGGCCTCAATTGTATTCGGACGTAGCAGCTGGAGGTGCACATGCAACCCAGGCTGCGCGTAAAATTTTACTTGGGGATCCAGCACCAGATGCCCGTTTATACTTGGAATGGGATGAGCAGTTCGTTGAATCCGTCGATTGATCGCGTTCGCAACGCAGAGCGCATTGGAGAAGCTGAGGTGCGCGTTTTTCGCGCAGACCAGTACTTGGATTGCTGCCATGATTTGGTGGACGGACATCAAGCCGTCCTGCAAGCCTATGGCATCAAGAAACTGACGACATTCAATCGGGAATGGATCGGAGATCCCGATGTCATTGTCATAGCAGCCGTTGCGAAAGGAATTGGTGTTGATGGCAAAACGGAGCGTGTGCTGGGTGGAGCGAGAATGCATGGTGTGCGGGATGTTGAAGACATGCCATTGATCAAAGCCATCGGCAACCAAGACGAAAACCTTGCCCGTCACATGCAGGCGTATGCAGACGAAGGCGCCTACGAATTGGGCGGGATGTGGAACAGCATCGAATTGGCAGGAATGGGGGTGGAGGCGACTTTTCTAATCCAAGCGGCAATGGCCACGCTGACGATGGTCGGAGGGCGGCATCTTTTCGCATTGACCTCTCCGGTTACGCGGAGAATGCAGGCGCCGTTGGCATTTTTCACCGAGGAAGGGATTGGCCAAGATGGCTACTTTACGTATCCGACAGAAAAGTTAAGGGCCACAATTGCTCGGTATACGTTCCCTGAAAACATCGAGGCTGTGCAGCCGCAAGTCCGTGAACTGTTGGAGAACATTTGGCAGGATCCGGAGCGAGCAAGTTTCAATGTCCGAGGTCCTAAAGGTGATTTAAAGCTCAAGTTCCGTATCGAAGTGTGATGATGGAACGCGCTTCTGTCCATCCGTGTGCAACGCGTTGCTTTCGTACTGCGTCGCTTGTATTCTTTCTGATTTCAACTTTTTCAGTTCAAGCTCAAAAGTTCATCGGAACCCGACTGGAGTATTTGCCCGAAGATTACAACTTGGAATTGCTGGAGGTCGAAACGGTTGCTACTTCTGACCAATGGGTCGCCTTTGATCAATTGGTGCCCAATTTGGGGATGGGGGCAGGGGTCGAATGGATGCGCCTGACATTGGACCCCATGACGGAAAATGGCAAATTGATTGAAATTCAAAATGCTGGAATTGACGACTTGACATGCTTTATGGTGTGCGATGGAAAAATCATTGCCAATTACCCGGGAGGTGTGATGAACGCCCCATCCGAGGGTCATCAATTTGGAACATATCCGTCTTTTCCCGTGCCATTGGTGGAATGTAACGAGCTGCATGCGCTGTTTCGCATGCACTCCAATAAGCCCATGATCATTCCCCTCCGCATCTCTGGACCGCGAAAAGTGCTGGAAGATGCCCATCAACGGGATGTGCTATTTGCGCTTTATGCTGGTGTCATGTTGGTGATGCTTTTGTACAATTTATTCTTGTTTTTGAGCATTGGTGATCGAAGCTACCTCGAATACGTGCTGTTCATTTTTGCCATTGGAGGCACGCAGTTGGTGCTCAACGGATACGCACCCATTTTTGGCATTGACCGCTGGCCATGGTTGAATTTGCGCCTCACCCACTTGTTTGGTGTTTTTAGTGGGATTACGACCATTGTATTTGTCCAAAATTTCCTGCGTTTGAGCCGATACGTTCCGTGGCTCAATAAGCTGTTGAATGGCTACTTTATACTTTATTTGCTGGCGCTTGGTTTGGCGTTGATCGGGCGATTGGAATGGAGTTACCAGCTGATCAACTTTTGTGCTGCCGCGATTTTCTTCTTCATTCCCGGTACCATCATCACGATGCGAAAGGGCTACAGTCCTGCGAAGTACTTTCTCTTGGCCTTCACCGTCTTCATTTTGGCAGTGGTGGTTTTTGTATTGAAAGATACCGGTGTGATACCTTACAATGCATGGACATTTTACGCGCTTCCAATGGGAAGTGCCATCGAGGTGGTCGTGCTGAGTTTGGCCCTTGCGAGTCGCATCAACCAATTGAAGCGAGAAACCGTCAATGCACGCGAAGAGCAATTGCGTGTTTCCCAGTTGAACGAGCAAATGGTCCGCGAACAGAATACGATCTTGGAAGAACGGGTGGCCAAACGGACAGCAGCGTTGGAAAGTGCCAATAGCAGCATGAAGGACACGCTTGTGGACTTGCAATCCGCCCAGCAGCAATTGGTCCAAAGTGAAAAATTGGCGTCCATCGGTCAATTAACGGCGGGCATTGCCCACGAGTTGAACAATCCCATCAATTTTGTCGCTTCCAGCGCGCAGTCGCTGCGACGCGATTTTGAGGATTTGAATCAGGTCATTGATGGATTCAAAGCATTGGATCCCGATGATCCAGAGCTCTTGGTCGCATTGGCTCAATTGAAGGAGATGTTCGGTAAATTGGACATAGACTTCACCCAGAAGGAAATCGAAGAGCTTCTGCACGGAATTGAGGACGGCACAAAACGCACTTCGGAGATTGTGAAAGGCCTGCGGATATTCAGTCGGATGGATGGCGACAACTTTACCTCGGCTCAAATCAATGAACTCCTGGAATCGACCCTCATCGTTTTGAGGAGCAATTTGAAAGATCAAGCAGTGGTCGAAGCCAATATGGGCGAAGAATTGCCATTGGTAAGCTGTCAGCCCGGGCGATTGAATCAGGTGTTCATGAACATCATCACCAACGCAGCACAATCCATGGAAGCCACTGGATTGGCCATAGAAGAACGAATCGTGGAGATTTCTTCGAGCCAGGTGGAGAGCATTGGTCAGTCTTGGATTGAGGTGCGAATTAAGGACCGTGGCACCGGGATGTCGGAAGCGGTCAAGTCACAAATTTTTGATCCTTTCTTCACAACGAAATCAGTTGGGGAAGGCACAGGGTTAGGATTGAGCATTGTCATGGGCATCTTGAGTGACCACAATGCGGAGGTGGAAGTAGAGACAGAAGAAGGCATTGGTACAGAATTTATTATTCGATTTCCGTTATGATCAACGTATTGTATTTGGACGATGAACTGCACAACCTGACGGCATTTCGGGCGGCATTTCGACGTGATTTCCATGTTCATGTGACCACCGAGCCCACCGAAGCGGTGAGGATTTTGCGCGAGCAACCCATTGAGGTCATCATTTCTGACCAGAAAATGCCAACCCTGAGTGGGGTGGAGTTTTTCGAATTGATCATGCCGGACTTTCCCGATCCGATCCGCATGTTGCTCACGGGCCATGCAGATATCGACGCTGTCATCGACGCCATAAACAAGGGGCAGATCTACAAGTACATTGCCAAACCTTGGAATGAATCGGAACTCAAGGAAATGGTGAATGAGGCATCGATGTTGTTTCATGAGCACAAGGCCGTCTCCAGCCGAGGCGAAGTCCTTTTGCACAAGATGCAAGAAGCCCGGGCCATGGCGCTGAGAATTCAGCGAATCACAGACCAGGCTTCAAACTTGAATGCGGAACAGACCGCAGAGATCAATCGAAACGCCATCGAAATCAATCGCCTGCTGACAGAGTGATTTTACAGCGCGGCCTTTGATTTACTTGATGTATTTGAAATCCTCGCCCTCTTTGATGTTCTGCAATGTTGCCAAGATGAGTTGGATGCAATTTTCAACATCGGCGCGGTGCACCATCTCCACAGTGGTGTGCATGTAGCGCAGGGGTAAGCTGATGAGTGCGCTGGCGACTCCTTTGTTGGAATAGGCGAATGCATCGGTATCGGTTCCCGTAAAACGGCTCGCGGCCATGCGCTGAAGAGGGATTTTCTGAGCGTCTGCGGTGTCGATGATGCGCTGCAGCAGGTTGTTTTGCACAGCCGGTCCATAGGTTACTCCGGGACCTTTTCCCGCCGCCACATCGCCATTTTCAATTTTATTCATCATGGGCGTTTGCGTGCAATGCGTCACATCGGTGACGATGGCCACATCGGGTTGAATGCGTTCTGCAATCATTTGAGCACCACGCAGGCCGATTTCCTCTTGCACCGAATTGGTGATGTAGAGTCCGAAGGGCAATTTGATTTTCTGCTCATGCAGCAATCGCGCCACTTCAGCAATCATGAATCCTCCGGCGCGGTTGTCCAATGCACGTGCAACGTACCAGTCCTTGTTCAGGACCATGAATTGGTCATCATAGGTGACGACACATCCGACGTGAACGCCCATGGCTTCTACTTCCTTTTTGTCCTTTGCGCCGACGTCTAGGAAAATATTTTTCATGCTCGGAGCTTCTTCTTTCCCCGCGGTGCGCGTATGAATGGCGGGCCATCCAAAAACCCCTTTTACGATGCCTTTAGGCGTGTGAATGTCCACGCGCTTTGAAGGTGCAATTTGATGGTCACTGCCTCCGTTGCGCTTCAAGTAGATATAGCCGTCCGAAGTAATGTAATGCACGAAGTAGCTGATTTCGTCCGCATGTGCCTCGATGACCACCTTGTAAGGCGCGTCAGGATTGATCACGCCAACCACTGTGCCGTAGGTGTCGACCATGTGCTCGTCGATGTACGGGCGTATGTAGTCCAGCCAAAGCTGTTGACCACTGCTTTCAAAGCCCGTTGGGCTTGCGTTATTCAGGTAGGCCGCTAGGAATTTCTCCGAGGCTTTCGTGATGATGCTTTTCTTTTTTGCCATGCCACAAAAGTACCTGCACACTTGCCACCGAAGGGCACGAATTTTCGTTTGATTTCAACAAAGAATTCACCCGGTTCGTTGACGCTTATTTCGAGGCTGACCGAATCAAAGTCCGTATTCGTTCTTCTCGATCAAATGCATCGCGATCAATTGCCTTGCTTCCTTGGTGTTGAAATCTTCGGTTTTGGCAAATCGCTTCATGCCCATGAGCATCATCTTCAGTTCATCGCCTTCCGCGAATGCGAGCAAGGCCTCCTTGCCAGCGCTGTGAATCCATTCCGAAGCTTGATAGGTATAGACCCGCATAATCGCCTCTTGAATGCTCAAATCGGCATCATTCCCGCGCAATCCGCGCAGTTTTTGAACCCGCAAAATCGTTGACTCCGCGGTGTAAGCCCAAATGGCCATGTCGGCAATGTTCATGAGTATCTCTTGCTCCTTGGCCAAACTCATCATCAGTTTTTGAGCCGCCGATCCCGCAACCATGAGAATGGCTTTTTTGAAATTCCGAACATACTGAAGTTGCTTTTCGAACAGATCAGTGGGTGGCGGTGTCATGTCCGGCACACCGGTCAATTCCGACGAGATCGCCATTGCGGGTGTCATGAGATCGATTTCACCTTTCATGGCCTTCTTGAGGATCATGTCCACGGTGAGCATGCGATTGATCTCATTCGTTCCTTCAAAAATCCGATTGATTCGGGCATCACGGTACGCCAATTCCGCGCGTGTTTCCGCACTGTAACCCATGCCTCCATGTATTTGGACGGTTTCGTCCACAACGTAATCCAATACCTCCGAGCCCAAGACTTTCATCATCGCGCATTCCGGCGCGAAATCTGCAATTCCTTTTAAGGTCGCCTCTCCGTGTTCCATGCCACCTGCTTTGAGCGCGGCAATCGCATCGTCGATGTTTTGCGTGGCGCGGTAAAGGGCAGACTCTTTGGTAAACAATCGAATGGCACTCTCAGCCAGTTTGTATCGGATGGCTCCGTATTTTGAAATGGGTCGTCCAAACTGTTCGCGTTCATTCGCGTACCGCACGGCATGGGTACAAGCATCTTTGGCAGCGCCGAGCACGGCTCCTCCCAATTTGATGCGTCCGATGTTCAAGATGTTGACGGCGATTTTGAAACCTTTTTGTCGTGCGTAGAGCAAATTTTCGACGGGCACTTGCACGTCATTGAAGAAGATTTGACGGGTGGAAGAGCCTTTGATGCCCATCTTCTTTTCTTCGGGATTTTTCGAAATCCCTTCGGCGTGGCCGTCGATAATAAAAGCGGTAAGGTTTTCGTCGTCATCAATTTTGGCGAAGACGATCATTACATCGGCGAAGCCGCCGTTCGTAATCCACATTTTCTGTCCATTGATGAGGTAATGCTTCCCATCTTCGGTGAGTTTGGCGGTGGTTTTTCCGTTGTTGGCATCCGATCCGGCGCTCGGCTCGGTGAGGCAATAACATCCTTTGAGTTGTCCCGAGGCCAATCCGGGAATCCATTGCTTTTTTTGTGCGTCGTTTCCGTAGTACAGGATGGGCAAGGTGCCGATTCCGGTATGCGCGCTGAAGCTGACGCTAAACGAATGCGCTCCACCGATGGCTTCGGTAATGAGCATGGTTGATTTGAAATCCAACCCCATTCCGCCCAATTCTTCGGGAACGGAGCTGCCGATGAGTCCCAATTCTCCGGCCTCTTCCATCAATTGGGGAACGAGTCCTTCCTCTTGTTGTTCGATGCGCTCCAGGTTTGGAATGATGCGTTGCTCGACAAAATCCAGCGTCATTTGTTTCATCATCAGCTGCTCTTCCGTCCATTCTTCTGGAATGAAAATAGCGTCTGCTGTGGTTTCGCGGATTAAAAATTCCCCTCCGCGCAAGGCCTTTGATTGATCAGACATATTACTACCTAATTAAACGTTCATCATTTCGAAAACTCCTGCGGCTCCTTGGCCCGTGCCGACGCACATGGTGACCATCCCGTAACGCGACTTGCGTTGGTGCAATTCATTCATCATTTGCACGGTTAATTTTGCGCCGGTGCATCCGAGTGGATGCCCCAGTGCAATCGCGCCGCCATTCGGATTCACGCGCTCGGGGTCGAGGTCAAGTTCCTTCAATACGGCAACGGATTGGGAAGCAAAGGCTTCGTTCAATTCAATCGCACCCAAGTCATTTTTAGTCAGTCCAGCTTTCCGAAGCGCTTCGGGAACGGCATGAATCGGGCCAACTCCCATGATGCGCGGCTCAAGACCACTTACATGGTAACTCGCCAAGCGGGCGATGGGCTCAACGTTCAATTCCTTGAGCATTTTTTCCGAAACCACAAGTACGAAGGCTGCGCCGTCAGAGGTTTGGGAGCTGTTGCCTGCGGTAACGCTTCCGCCTTGGGCAAAAACAGGGCGCAACCGCGCGAGCCCCGCTTCGGAGGATTCGCGGCGCACACCTTCATCGGTGTCGACGATGTGCTTTCGTTCCTGTCTTTTTTCCGCGGCATCCAAATAAACTTCCGTCACCTCTATGGGGGCAATGCCGGGTGCAAATCGGCCCGCATCAATCGCGGCCGCTGCGCGCAAATGGCTGTTGAGTGCGAAGGCATCTTGTGCCTCGCGGCTGACGTCAAAGTCTTTGGCGACGGCTTCCGCTGTGAGCCCCATTCCCCAATACCAATCGGGATTGGCTTTGGCGATGCGCGCATTGGGAACAATTCGCCATCCGCCAAAAGGAATAGGGGACATCGATTCGATTCCACCGGCCAAAATGCAATCGGCAAGACCCGCATGAATTTTAGCGGAAGCAATGGCGATGGTTTCCAAACCGCTTGCGCAGTATCGGTTTACTGTCATGCCGGGAACTTTCTCGGTGTCCAGGCCCATGAGGCTTACCATTCTTCCAATGTTCAAGCCTTGCTCTGCTTCAGGCGTGGCATTGCCAACAATGACATCGTCGATGCGTTCTTTATCCAATTGTGGGAAATCACCCAGCAACTTGCGGATGACTTGTTCGCCCAAATCATCGGGACGCACAAATCGAAATGCTCCTTTGCCGGATTTTCCAACGGGGGATCGGTATCCTCCTATGATGTATGCATTCATGGCTTTAGTTTCTAAGGATTTTGCCCTTTTGAATGAGGCTTTGCATGCGCTCCAGTGTTTTGCGTTGCATGCACAATTCAACAAATGCTTGGCGTTCCAAATCCAATAGATATTGTTCGGAGACTTCGGTTCGCTCGCTCAAATCACCACCGCACATGGCATATCCAAGTTTTTCACTGATCAGCTGATCGTGGTCAGAAATGTATTTCCCGCTCTTCATGCTGTCGGCTCCCACGTAGACAATGCCTAATCCTTCTTGACCGGCGACAGTGATGTCTTTCCGTTCGATTGGCATGGTGTAGCCAGAAGCGGCCAATTCCATGGCGGCGCGTTTGGCTTTGGCCAGTTGATCCCTTCGGTTGACGACAACTTCATCAATTCCCTCTCTTAAGTAGCCCAATTCAAAGGCCTCGTGTGCCGAAGTTGCCACCTTGGCCTGCCCAATGGTCAAGAACCGGTCGCGCAGCCGATTGATTCGCATGTCGCCGTTGTGCATCTCATCGTTCAATCGAACGACAAATTCTTTGGTGCCGCCGCCTGCCGGGATGACGCCAATTCCAAATTCCACCAAGCCCATATAGGTTTCGGCGTGGGCAATGACCTTGTCGGAATGCAGGCAGAGCTCGCAACCGCCGCCCAGTGCCATTTGATGCGGAGCGGCAACCACGGGAATTCCCGAATAGCGCATGCGCATCATCGTTCGCTGGAACAATTGCACGGCATAGTTCAGGTCATCCCATTCTTGTTCCACAGCGAGCATGAAAATCATACCAACATTGGCTCCTGCGCTGAATTGCGCTCCCTCATTGGAAACAACCACACCGTTCCATTTTTCATCGTTTTCGGCGAGATCGATGACCTTATTAAGCCCTTCCAAGACTTCGGAGCCGATCGAATTCATTTTGGTGTGGAAGGCGATGTTCAAAATTCCGTCGCCCAAATCTTGAATCGTGGTGCCAGCATTGGACCAAACCACCGAGGATTCAGGGAGCCAGCTGAGTGCGATGCGCTCTTCCTGTCCGGGAATCTGCTCGTATTGCTCGCTTTCTGGATTCCAACATTCACGCACACCATCTCGGTTTTGGTAGAAGGTGCCGTTGCCTTTTTCGGCGAACCGCTCAATCCAATTGGGTAGGCTTAGCCCTTTGGCTTTAACGGCTTCACAACCGGCTTCGAACCCAATTGCATCCCAGCTTTCAAAGGCTCCCAATTCCCATCCAAAACCAGCACGGACTGCATCATCTATGCGGTAAGGCGCATCGGCGATTTCGGGAACTCTTTGTGCCACATAGGCGAAGACATCCGAAAAGATTCGGCGGTAAAAATCACCTGCCTCGTCCGTGCCATTGAAAAGCAGTTTTGTGCGTTCGGGCAAATCATCCACTGCCTTCGCCGCATCAAGTGTGGCGAATTTTACTTTCGTTTTGGATCGGTACTCCTTTGTTTTCAGATCGAGCACGAGGATTTCGCTCTTCCCTTTTTCATCCTTGACTTTTTTGTAAAAACCAGCCCCCGACTTCGATCCGAGTTGGTCATGATCGACGAGGTGTTGAACATATCCGGGGATTTCAAAGACTTGCTTGCGTTCATCATCGGGGCAATTGTCTGCGACGCCTTTTGCAACGTGAACAAGGGTATCGAGGCCTACGACATCGCACGTGCGGAAGGTGGCACTTTTGGGCCGTCCCATCGCCGGTCCGGTCAATTTATCGACCGCTTCAACCGAAAGTCCCATCTCCTCGACGGTGTGGAATAACGCTTGTATGGCAAACACGCCGACTCGGTTGGCAATGAATGCGGGTGTGTCTTTGCACAACACGGCTTGTTTTCCGAGGATGCGTTCGCCATACCGGGCGAAAAAATCCAAGATTTCAGGCTTGGTTTGGGGGCCTGGGATGATTTCCAGCAGCGGCAAGTAACGTGGCGGATTGAAGAAGTGGGTTCCGCAAAAATGCTGCTGAAAATCTTCGGATCGGCCCGCGCTCAGTTGCCCGATAGGAATTCCTGAAGTGTTGCTTGTAATGAGTGTACCTGGTTTGCGCACGGCCTCAATTCGCTCAAACAATTGCTGTTTGATGTCCAAACGCTCGACGATGACTTCGATGATCCAATCGCATTCGCCTAACCGATCAAGATCATCGTCAAAATTCCCCGTTTCGATGCGTTTTGCAAATCGTTTGGAATAGATGGGCGATGGATTTGACTTTAAAGCGGTTTTGAGGTGGCCAGCGGCAATTCCATTTCTCGGTCCATCTTGTGTTGGAAGGTCGAGCAGTAAGACCTCGGATCCGGTCTGGGCCAAATGACAGGCGATTCGTGATCCCATAACGCCTGAACCTAAAACGGCTACGCGTTTGATTTTGTGCAAAGGGAGTGTGGTCATGAATGTGTTGGAGATTTGGGAGGTTGACTTTGGATGGTTTGGAGGAGCTCTTCCGGGTGATCCAAAATTTCATTCAGTCGTTTCATTTCTTCGAGCAGACGAGCAACGGATTCGATTCCGAGTAGATCGCGCAGTCGCGTATTTACGGTTACGACAAGGTCTCTTGCTTGCCTTCTGGCTGCGACACCTTCATTGGTGAGAAAGACCCGTACCACCCGACCGTCCGAAGCGTCGGGGACACGTTCGATCAAGCCCAATGTTTCCATTCCACGCAGCGAACGACTCAGGCTTGTGGATTCCATGCCCATTTTTGGGCCGAGCTGCGTCGACGGGGTTCCTTCGCGCTCCGTATGGAGAAGAATAAACACATAGGAAAACGGGATTCCGCGACGTTCTGCTTCAGAGGCGTACAAACGCGAGAGTTTTGTCCAGCCCCATCGCAAATGAAAATCGATTGTGTCAAAGGGCTTCATACCTCTAAGATAGGGGTAAAAGCTATGCGTGCATAGCAAAAGGGTGAGAAATTATGCGTGCATAGTAAATATCCCTCCCAAACACCTTGTAAATGGTCATGGCATCGATCAGATCAGCTTGCCGTCTGAGAGCTGCAAAATGTGATTTCCACGCTGAGCAAGTTGCTCGTTGTGTGTAACCACAATAAACGTCTGCTGAACGCGCTCCTGCAATTCGATGAACAAGTCAAAGAGGGAGTCCGCATTTCCAGAGTCCAAATTACCGGTTGGCTCATCAGCTAGGACAACACTTGGTCGGTTCATCAGCGCTCGTGCGGCTGCCACGCGCTGCTGTTCTCCGCCGCTCAGGGTGCCGGGTGATTGATTCAAATGATCTTTAAGGCCGAGGTCGACGAGGAGCTTTGTCGCGTATTCTTCTGCATCTTTTTGGTCGTGTCCTGCGATCCAAGCAGGCATGAGGACGTTTTCCAACGCGCTGAATTCAGGAAGTAAACGGTGGAATTGGAAAATGAAGCCGATATGTTGGTTGCGGAATGCAGCGAGTTGCTTGCGACCAAGTGTATGCACATCTTCATTTCCAATGCGAAGCGTTCCGGCATCGGGAGTGTTGAGGGTTCCAAGGATTTGCAGCAAGGTGGTTTTTCCTGCACCCGAAGCGCCGACAATGGAGGTGATGTCTCCTTTTTGAATGTCCAAATCGATTCCCTTCAGGACTTGCAATGAGCCAAATTGTTTCACGATGCCGCGGGCTTGAATCATGGTCGCATTCATGTTTGCAAACTACATCAGAAACCGGCCTTCTGTTGCCTACATTTGCACCGAATTTTGATAATACGGACATGAACATTCACGAGTACCAAGGAAAATCCATTTTGAAAAGTTTTGGTGTGGCCATTCAAAATGGCCGCGTAGCGGACACGCCAGAGGCAGCTCATGAAGCTGCGGTTGCTTTAGCGGAAGAAACCGGTACATCGTGGTTCGTTGTAAAAGCTCAAATTCACGCGGGAGGAAGAGGAAAAGGAAGTGTCACAGAAACGGGTTCACGAGGCGTTGTCATTGCCAAAGGCCTGGCTGAAGTCAAGGACAAAGCAGCAGGCATCTTGGGGGGACATTTGGTCACCGCGCAAACAACTGCTGAAGGCAAGCAGGTGAGCAAGGTGTTGATCGCTGAGGATGTTTATGGTCCCGGCGAAAGTGAGCCAAGCGAGATTTATATGAGCGTGTTGCTCGACCGCGCGAATGGGCAAAACATCATCATGTACTCGCCTCAAGGTGGAATGGACATTGAGGCAGTAGCGGAAGAGACGCCGGAGCTCATCTTCAAAGAAGCCATCGATCCGGCGCTGGGGCTGCAAGGATTCCAAGCGAGGCGAATTGCGTTCAATCTGGGGCTTTCGGGAAAGGCGTTCAAAGAAATGTCCAAGTTTGTTCGCTCTCTTTACAATGCATATGTCGGAAGCGATGCGACGATGTTCGAAATCAACCCCGTCCTCAAGACTTCTGATGACCGCGTTATAGCTGTAGATGCCAAGGTTTCATTGGATGGCAATGCGCTTTATCGGCACAAGGACTACGCTGCGATGCGGGATGTGACGGAAGAGGATGCTACCGAGGTGGAAGCGGATGCGGCAGGGTTGAATTA
>DLQB01000052.1:7718-8145 GCA_002477505.1 Flavobacteriales bacterium UBA7443 | reverse complement strand
ACCATGGATATTATTAAATTGAGTGGTGGCGAACCCGCAAATTTCCTCGATGTTGGCGGCACGGCAGACGCAGCGCGTGTGGAGAAAGCATTTCGCATCATCTTGAAAGACCCTGAGGTGAAAGCAATCTTGGTCAATATTTTTGGGGGAATCGTGCGCTGCGATCGGGTCGCCCAAGGCGTAGTAGATGCTTACAAAAACATGGGCAACATCCATGTCCCTATCATCGTTCGCTTACAAGGAACAAATGCATCTGAGGCCAAAGAACTGATTGATGCTTCAGGCCTCGAGGTGCGTTCTGTTATCCAATTGCAGGATGCCGCCGATGCGGTGGCCGAGGTGCTCGCCTAAAGGCCGAGGCTCAGAAAATCCTTCAATCCGATAGTTTCTCAATCATCAACAGCCCATCCCGCATGGGCATGAGCGT
>DLQB01000052.1:0-7579 GCA_002477505.1 Flavobacteriales bacterium UBA7443 | reverse complement strand
ACTTTTCCCCACCACAGCACATTGTCGACCAGAATCCATCCTCCAATTCGGGTGCGGTTCAAACACAATTCGACATACGCTGGTGTCCGCAATTTGTCGGCGTCGATCCAAACCAAATCGTAAGGTCCATTGAGGTTGGGAAGTGCTGTTAAGGCCTCGCAAGTATGGCGATGCACTTGATCGTAGATTCCGGCTTTTTTCCAGTGTTCTTCTTGGATGGAGTGCAATTCGTCATTGGGTTCGATCGTGTCGATTGTCCCTTCAATTTGCAAACCAGCAGACAGACAAATAGTGGAATAGCCACTGTACGTTCCCAGTTCAAGGATGCGCCGAGGGCGAATCATCCGACTGATGTTGGACAGGAAACTTCCCTGGACGGAATCACTGAGCATCTGCGGGCTCAACACGGTTTGCCACGTTTTTATCCGAAGGGATTTGAGGACATTGGTTTCGGGCGTGCTATTCGCTTCGGCATACTGCAGAAGCGGATCGTCCATGTCATGGGGCTCCTTCAATGCAGCATTCAATTGCAGCCTAGGCCAAATTCAGACAAGAAAATGAGGAGGTCAGAGGCCCCTACTACGCCGTCGGAATTCATGTCGGCTTCATCCAAGCAATTGTCTTCGCAATCAAAGGTGCCTAGGAAGATCAAAAGATCCGCAGTCCCGACAGTATTGTCGTTGTTCAAGTCTGCCAGGCATGTAGTTGTTTCACTTGGGCTGTAAATGCCATTGCAATTGTTGTCAAACCCCTGGTTGGTTCCTTCCGCTCCGGGATAGATGTTGGGATTGTTGTCATTGCAGTCGCATAGGTTGGTCCAGTCGTCGGCGTCATTGTCGGCAATTCCAGCGCATTCATTGAAGCCTGCTTCACAATTTGCCAAAGCACATTCGGCACAATCTTCTTCACTTCCAAAAGCACACGCAAGGAAACAATTGGCTACGATGCACGTGACCTGTTCGCCAAAACAACCGATGCAGCTGTTGGTGAGCGCGAGTTGTTCGGTCATACAAGCCACAAGGCATTCTTCACCGTCATTCAAGCATGCAAGACCACAATCCAAAGAAACGGCTTGAACGTATTCGGTGTTCTGACAGATGTAGTCCAAGTCGAAGGATGTGCAGTTTTCTTGACCATTGGCCTGAACCGTCGCACACAGACTAAAACAAGCTACTGCAAACCAAAAAAGGACATTGTAATTTTTCATCGCTAACTAAAAATAAGGATTTTCCTTGATTTTACCCAACAAAAGGAAAGAATTAAAGCAACCTTCGCCATTACCTTCGCCATCCGGATGACCAGAAAGAAGAAAAATAATACCCGCGTTCGACTGGAAAATGATGGCATGGTCTTCAGCACCCAGCCGGGGTGGACGGCCATGGAGGAATCTGATGATTCGTCGAATTCAGCCGCCACTGGCAAGCAGTTGCTTTATGTCAGCCTGAATCGGAAGCAACGCGCCGGGAAACCGGTGACCTTGGTGGAGGGATATTCGGGTGATGCAATGAAATTGCTGCTGCTTGGGAAGGAACTCAAGACCACTTGTGGAGTGGGCGGTGCGGTCAAAGAAGGTTGTGTATTGATTCAGGGTGATCAACGGAAAAAGGTTATTGCCACCCTGGAAGGCATGGGTCATCAAGTCAAAATAAAAGGAGGATGAGCGACGAAAATGTGGATAAAGGAGCGGACAGCAGTCCGAAAGTGAGCAAAATCGAATCGGATTTACCGCTCTACTTTGCCAAAACCTTAGCCGGTATGGAACAACTGCTGGTGTCGGAGTTGATGGATCTCGGGGCCATTGCTGTGAAGGATGTTCGACGAGGTGTTGAGTTCAAGGCCGACATGTCGACCTTATTCCGCGTTTGCCTGTCCAGTCGTTTTGCGTTGACAGTCTTGCGGCCGATTCTCTCCTTCAATGCCCAGAATCCAGACGAACTGTACGAAGAAGCCAAGAAGTGGGAGTGGGGAGCTGTGATGACGGCGCATTCGTCTTTTGCGATTGATGTGACGGTGCATTCTTCCATTTTCACCCACTCGCAGTTCGCCATGCTCCGATTGAAGGATGCCATCGTGGACCATTTTAGGGAGCAAGGTGGAATTCGGCCGGGCGTCAACCGAGAAGATCCAGATATGCGTATTCATATGCACATCTCCAATGCGGCAGTCACGCTGTCTTTGGATGCGGCGGGTCGTCCATTGAGCCGAAGGGGTTACCGCCCTGCAGGGGCGAAAGCACCTTTAAATGAAGTGCTTGCCGCAGGTTTGTTGGCGCATTCTGGCTGGAAACCGGGGACGCCATTGTACGACCCCATGTGTGGTTCCGGAACCTTTACCATGGAGGCGGCGCTTTGGACGGATGGATTGCCGATTCAATGGCACCGTCGGAAGTTTGCATTTATGGATTGGCGCGGATACGATGATGAGGAGTGGTGGCAAGTTCGCGACGAAATGAAGGAGCAGCGGAACAAGGTGCATACTCCTATGTTTACCTGGGACAAAGACTTTGGAGCAATTTCACAAACACGGCAGGCGCTGGCAAATATGGAATTGGATGGCATCACTGAATTGGGGCGGGCCAATTTTTTCAAAATGCAGCCGCGCACAGAATCAGGAGTGGTGGTCTTGAATCCACCATATGGTGAGCGCCTCGATTTGGAAGATGCCCCCGAATTTTACAGCGCGATTGGCGACGCCTTCAAGACGAATTGGTCTGGATTTTCTGCATGGATCATTTCTTCCGATGCCGAAGCATTGAAGAGCGTCGGCCTGAAAACCAAGCGAAAAATTCAATGCTTCAACGGACCGCTGGAGTGCCGTTGGGTCGGTTTCGACCTTTACAAAGGCAGCGAGCGAGATGCGCAAAGTCCGGCCGAAGTGATCGAGCCAGATTCGGAATCAACATCTGAAACGCCGGGTTGATTGCATGAAAAAAGCGGCCCCGCTGGAGGCCGCTTTTTCAATGTGCTTATTCGTAAGGGGATCCGCTCAGTGCTTGAGCAATTGCGAAACCAGGTGGCTTTGACCTGATGAAAATTCTACCGTATACGTGCCCCGATCGAGGCTGCTTACATCGATTGTGGGGTAAGCATTCAAGATGTTTTGATTCAATACAGTGCGCCCAGCTGCGTCATAAATCCGCAATTGTCCGGGAGTTTCACTATTCAATCGAATTTGATCCTGGGCAGGGTTGGGGTATATGCCCAATTGCTCCGGTAAGTGGGAATCGCCCAATCCATTGGTCGCTCCTTCCACTACGTCTGCGGCATTTCGGGGTTCAATTTTGTACTCCTCGAATGTATAATGCAAACAGCCGGTGATGGAGTAAATCTGCTCCGCGATCCAGCCGTCCTCTGGATAATACATGTAATCGTTGGTTTTGATTTCACCGCTGCCATCATCGAAAATAGCCTCGCCATAATCGGCGTCTGCCACGGTGCAGGTGGCGTTGATGATCTGGACCAGGCATCCTTCATGGGCCTCACTGGCAGCCAACTCACCCGTGGTCAAAGCCATGGGCGCCGGCAATGCGTTATCCGAACTCACGACATTATAATAGGTTAGGTTAACCAATTCGGTGACGTCATAAAATTCAGCAACTTCTGCTTCGATGATAATTTCGTCTCCAATTTCAGGGGCCTGAGTGTTATCATAGACATACACGCCATTCCATGGACCTTCGCCATCTTGGATGAAAAATCCAATGGTGCCTGACGTCGCAGACGTGACGTTATTCGCCGTTACAATTCCAGTGGTCGTGACGACCTGTTCAATGAGCGGGGAGCTGAATAATTCCCCTTGAATTTCCGCAATGGTGTGCGTGATGGCTTGCGCCGATCCGCTGTTTTGAATTCCAACGCATCCGAGCAATGCGAATCCTATGGTGTAAATGTGTTTCATGTGGAGGTTTTTGTGAATGTACCTTTGGCAAATAGACATGAAAAACGATAAACCACAAAACCGCCGGGGCGTGATGTTGATAACAGGCGCAACTTCGGGTTTTGGCGCCGCGGCGTCGCGCATGGCTGCCACCAACGGGTTTCAACTTGTATTGACGGGCAGAAGAGGGGAGCGGTTGCGCGCGCTTCAAAGCGAATTGGGGAGCGCAGTACTGAAGATTCTCGACTTTGATGTGCGTGATCTTGTTGCCACGCAGCAAGCCCTAGCAGCATTGACTGACGCTGAAATTCCGAATGTGTTGGTCAACAATGCGGGACTAGCGGTCGGCAAGGAGCCCATCGATCAAGGATTTTATGAGGATTGGAACCGCATGATTGACACCAATGTGAAAGGACTCTTGCACGTCACCCGAGAATTGACCCCACGAATGAAAGCGGGAGCGCGCATCATCAATATCGGAAGCATTGCCGGCCGGCAAGCGTATCCGGGGGGAGCCGTCTACAATGCATCGAAGTTTGCAGTGCATGGATTGACAGAAGCCATGCGAATGGATCTTTTGCCCCGCGGAATTCAAGTCGCCCAAGTTGCACCGGGAGCGGCAGACACAGAATTCAGTACCGTGCGATTCAAAGGCGATGAATCCATGGCAAAGAGCGTATACAGAGGTTACGAACCCCTTCAGGCCGAGGATGTGGCAGACGCGGTTCTGTACATCGCCACGCGTCCACCTCATGTGAGCATCCAAGACCTACTTATCATGCCATCTGCCCAGGCGAGCGCCTACCATTATCACAAATCATGATCCACCAACGCGAACAGAGAATTGATCGGGAGCGAATTTGCATTCAGCCCAATGTTGTATTGTCCGTTTTAACTTTTGTCTTGATCGCCTCTGGGTGCGGCTTTAAGTCAGAACAAGCAGATTTGATTGTGCACAATGCCACGGTCATCACGATGGATGCTCAAAACACAATGGCAAGTGCCATGGCCATCAAAGATGGACGCGTCATTGCGATCGGAGCAGAGCGCGAGGTGCTCAATAAATATAGTGCGCTCGAAACCACAGATGCGAGAGGGGGTGTCATTGTGCCGGGTTTAATGGATGGTCACGCCCATTTGGTCGGTTTTGCCGACGGGCTTTTGGAAGCCAACTTGTTTGCCGCCGAAAGTTGGGAAGAGACGGTTCAACGGGTTGTGGAGCATGATGCCGCGCGCCCCAACGAGTGGGTCGTTGGCCGAGGTTGGGATCAAAACGATTGGGAACTCCCGCGTTTTCCGAATAGCGCTCTGTTGGACCTTTATTTCCCGGAGAAACCTGTCGTGCTCGAGCGAATCGATGGCCATGCGCTGATTGTGAATCGTGTTGCGCTGGAACGTGCGGGTCTATGGAGGACATCCATTGTTTCGCCAGAGGGTGGTGAAATCGTGAAAGGAGAAGATGGGTATCCATCCGGTGTTCTTATTGATAATGCGTGTGCATTGATCCAAAAACATGTTCCTCAGCGCGCAGCGGAGGAGCGATTTAACGCGCTCATGGAGGCGCAACAGACCTTGTTGGCTCAAGGGCTCACATCGATCACCGACGCGGGACTCGCTCCGAGCGAAATCCTTCGCCTTGATTCGCTCCATACCAGCGGCGACTTGAAGCTGCGAATTAACGCGATGGTCAGCGCAGCTGATTCTTCGATTGAATGGCTGAGAAGCAATGGGCCCATTCGCAAGGATCGATTGACAGTACAGTCCGTGAAGTTTTACATGGACGGTGCACTTGGGTCCCGCGGAGCGCTGCTTCTCGAGCCCTATTCTGACCGGCCGGGTTGGCATGGCCTGGGTACGCAAGACGCCACTTGGTTTCGTTCGCAATTGGAGGCGTTGGCACAGGATAGCCTGCAAGCCGCCACCCACTGCATTGGAGATTCTGCCGTCCGCTGGGTGCTCAATGCTTACCAAGATATTCTGGGAGGCACCAATGACCGACGGTGGCGAATTGAGCACGCGCAGGTTGTCGCTCCCGAAGATTTCGATGGTTTTGGTCGTAACAGCGTGATACCCTCTGTGCAACCTACGCATGCAACGAGTGACATGTATTGGGCTGGCGAACGATTGGGGCGCAACCGTATACGTCGGGCCTATGCGTACCAAGAATTGTTGCGTCAATTGGGCATGGTCGCTCTAGGAACGGATTTCCCAGTGGAAGATACCGATCCGCGCAAGACATTCTTCGCAAGTGTGTCCCGACAAGATGCCAGTGGCTACCCCGAAGGGGGATTTCAATCCAGCAATGCATTGAGCAAGGAACAAACCCTTCGAGGCATGACTCAATGGGTGGCTTTGGCTCAATTTCAGGAAATGGACCTGGGAACCATCGAAATTGGGAAGTGGGCAGACCTCACTTGGATGGATCGCAACTGGCTCACCATCGCTCCGGCTGATGTGCTTGAAACACGCGTGCTTGGAACATGCATAGCGGGAGAGTGGTTGTATTTGGCAGAACGATGAAGTTGAACTCCGACAATTCTAAGGCATTGAGGCAGCTACTGGCATTGCTCATCACCTTTACGCTGGCGGTTTGCATCGGTGCGCTAATCTTATATCCCAGTAAATCGTTGCCCGTTTTGCATCCGGCAGATTTGAATCCGGCATTGGTGGATGCACGGGATTGGAATCGGGCGCAACACAGCATCACACCCTTCGATTTGATCAATCACCATGGTGAGGACATTCAACTTGACGACGTGCTCGGTCAGGTGCTTATTGTTGACTTCTTTTTCACCCGGTGCGCGACCATCTGTCCGATCATGACTTCCAATCTCACAAAGGTGCGTGATGCGTTTGATGGGAAAGAGGGTTGGAGAATACTCAGTCACAGTGTTACTCCACAAGCGGATAGCGCATCTGTTTTGGCGGCTTATGCGAAGCGCATGAACGCGGAACATCCAAATTGGTGGTTCCTAACGGGTGAGAAAAGAGAGGTCTATCGATTGGCCCGGCGCAGCTATTTTGCCTGTTACGATGAATTGAATGGAGGGGATGGTGGGCTGCAAGATTTCGTGCATACCGAGAATATTGTGCTGGTTGATCAGCAAGGACGGCTGAGGGGGTTCTATGACGGAACCAGTGAATCATCTATAAACCAGTTGATTGAGGATTGCGCTTGGCTCTTGCAAGAAAAAAACTAAAAAAAAATGCAGATCTGCATGTGGAAATCAAATTACCCACAGTACATTTGCGCCCGCTTTCGAAGGAAAGTGAGTTCATTGAAAAGCGATTCGCACTGGAGTAAGCCGTAAAAAGCTTCAGTAAAATTTTTGAAAAAAAAGCTTACTTCTCCTTGCAGGTTTGAAAATGCAACGTATCTTTGCGCCCCCTTTCGAGGGTAGTTCTTTACTTAAAGAGGCGCAAAAATCCGTTCAGAATAATAAAGCTATCGAGCTGAGTTATTGAAAAAACAGACTTACATTTGCGTCCGCTTTAAAATTAACGAAGCATTTAAAGAAGCCAGTTTACTGGTGGACTTTTATAAACGTTCTTTGACTTGATGCAGCAGCCCGGAATCTTCTTCGGAAGATTCCTTTAAAAATCCACTTTCCCCCCGGAAAGTGGTATCTCATCCAAGCACGGATGAGATGTTAGATTCCCTGAGATTCTCAACAGATTGAACTTTTTACAATGGAGAGTTTGA
>DLQB01000017.1 GCA_002477505.1 Flavobacteriales bacterium UBA7443 | reverse complement strand
ATCGCGTGCTGCTTGGCAGTGGCTGGAAGTGCGCAGACGCCGTACAATCCTGATAGTAATGGCGACAATCTCATCGGGTCACATGATTTGTTAGATTTCCTGCCGCTTTATGATTCTCCATTTTTTGTGTCAGACGCAATAGTTATTCAAACGGTAGATTCAGTTTCAATCGTAGATACATGTCTGTATCAAGACATACCTTACTTAATTAGCGGCATCTCAGATTCCTTGTGCACATCTTATTCAGGTGATTCCATCGCCCAAACAGTTTTTGAACCCTATGCTGGAACTGATGTCGGTGATTGTTACGTATACCATTGGTACTGTTGGGATAATCATCAAATTCCTGTAGTAATTGATGAAAGCACGGATTGGGTAGATTGGCAGGTGGGTTATTCCTTTGACTTACCTGCAGATTCAAGTTGGAAAACGCTGTGCTTTGCCAAAAGCGGTAATTCTTTCGGAGGACTAATTTATTCCGACGGAGAGTTTCTTGGAAACTTTCAACAAGGCGTGGGTGGTGGTAATTATATGAGCCCTCTCGTGATTTTTGTAAGGGACTATAAAGGCACATGGTTTTGGCAACGCTAGCCAAATCGCGAAGAAAAACCGCGATTATTTGACCATGGTTACTACGGCGATGCTGCGGTGATCGCTGGTGGTTTTTGCGGTGCGCTACCCGTTATTCGGCGTAGTGCCAGTATGGAAGGATGTGGAGGTAGTTTGCGTAACTGAACCAAGGAGTTGACGAATTCCATAATGCTTCGGACAAATCGATTCCTTCCTCATCTAGAATCCATGTGCTTGGCAATGGAAGATTACTTGAGGTATGCACGCTAAATTCTCCAAAGAATCCGTCTTCTTCAAAACCATTTTGTAGTATCGCCCAATTGTTCAACCTCATACCGTATGTGCCATTGGCGGTAATGAAATAGTGCTCTATGCTAAATGTAGAGCCACTAGCGTCCCAACCACCATTATCGTGAAGCGTGATTTCGTCCAGCATGAATGCGTCCGCGAATACTAACGTGTCGGTGATTGGGTCAGGGCATCCACTGACGAAATATGAAGACACATCTTCAAGTTCGAACTCTACGAAAATGGAATCGAGAATAATTGTTCCATCGTTTATTCCAAATAACCACTCTTCAAATGAACTGCCATCATAATCACAAGGCTCAGGCGGATTCCCAAATTCACTTCCAAAGGCAGAAAGAAAGCCAGTGAGATCTGAGGAGCCCACGAAGTTGTCGTTGTTCCAGTCAGGATTCCACGGATATTCATGAATGGTTGTCCCTTGCGCTCCAGCGGTCACTGCGACCACGAGCGCCAAAAGCGTCATCAAGTGCTTCATTTGGTTCGATTTGGTATTACCAATATACCAAAGGATGCGTCAGCATCCAGGAACAACGACTTGTGAACACCCAAAATCGAGGGCGACACCGTGGGCGACAGGGTAGGTGAGTGACTTGTTTATCAACAGGTTAGGCATTCGATTTGTGATCCCAACGGAATCACTAGTAAACGCCCTTTAATCCCAGTAAATACTGGTGTTTGGGGCGTTTATTGCCTTCAGGGATTCTTCGCCTCAGAATAGAAGTGCGTAGACCAGCATCATTGAAATGAATCCCACGGCAATTTTGGTGGTAGGAGCTTGAAAAAACGCTTGACGCTTTGCTTGTCGCTTAGCTTTCTTCTTGATGCGTTCCGTCCGATTATGATTGATGGACACTTGATTTTGAGCGCTTGAAGATTTTTGCGATGGAAAAAAAGTACGACGACCAATACCAGATGATTTGCGTTTCGCCCATTCATCACGTGAGGCAAATAGCCATGCGAAGGACCGGAAGGACAATACCAAAAAGACAATTCCTAAGAGGAACCAGGCGTCTCCAGCACCAACCATGGCAATGCCAAAAATCCCCCACCATAACGCTCCCAACAGCTTCCAAAATCGGCTGAGCCCGTATGTTTTTGTTGAATCGGGCGTGATTAGTTCAGCGGATTGCGCGGATACGCGGAGGGGACTCGGAGTTGGGAGTAGCTGCGCTAATTGTTTTTCTTGGGCAGCTTCTACGGACAAGGAATACGACATCAACGATTTGACGGGAATTACGGGGTCGTGGCTTTTTCCATTCATCCGTGCCTCGGGTTGGCTACTGGATGGAACGCGGAGAGATGAGGTAAGGGAGGGATTCGGTGCCTCTTGTTTCGGTTCGTGCTCAGCCATCGCGCCGCTAATTGCGTCATGTTGGTGGTGCTTTTCAACGTGCCAACCGGGCATGATGCTGCGCTTTTGCAGGCTACAGCCGGGAAGGATGAACCCAATGGCTATCAGAATAATGAGCGGAATACGTGGCATTGAAGAAGCTGAATTTGTGGGTAAGATGAGGCATTTTTTTTCGAACATCCAAAGCGTTCGCTCCGAGATTCCTTGGGATGAAGTTTTTGTTCGAATGGAGTTGAAGCGCGATGCTTCAAAATCATGCCGGACCGTTGCGGTCATTAATGTCGGATGATTTGCTTTTGAATGGAGTGGAGCTCGCCATCCATATATATTTCGAGCAGGTACAGCCCGGGATGGATTTGAGAGGCTTCCAGGGAAGTGGAACCGGACGCTTTCCATGTTTGGACGATGCGTCCCCGATGGTCGCGCAGTCGCATTTCAATCGTTTGATTCGTCGGATTGTCCAAAAAGAGCAAGTTGCTGCTCGGATTTGGGAAGATGTCCACGGGGCGTTCTTCCAACACTTCAATAGCGCTGGCAGTGGAATAAAACGTTTCCGTTATTGTGCCTGAGACATCGCAACCACTGTACAAGACAACATCGAATGTCGCATTCCCGTCAAATTCCAATGTTACTAAATCCCCATCCTGCCAAATAAAATCGAAGAGGTCATTGCTCACGCCAATGCTATCGACATATGGGCTCGCGCTCACTTGAACATTGCAGCCCGTAGGCGTGCTTTGGGTGAAGAATTCCACTTCAACAGGGTCGTATTGCATCCATGCATTGGGTTGCGCCTGCCAAACTTCCCAAACGGCTGCATCAATGGTACTGCTGTTGGCTGGTCCGATGGGACCGGTATAATTGGAACCGGCTGGATTTTCACCAAATAAAGCGACAAAAAAAGTGCTGGCAGCGAGGTACGAACCTGCGGGCGAAGGATGCGATCCATCGGCATTGTACAGGTTGATGTTGGTCGAATTGAAGAGGTCTTCCCAAACCATGCCCACTGGAGCACACCACGATTGGGTGTTGTCAGCAGCCTCCAAGTAGCGCTCGGTTAGCAATTCTTGCATGCCTTCGTAGGTGCAAACGGGCGGGTGCCAGCTGCAATTTGAGGCATCTCCATTCTGCCGACCCCAAGTCATGTAAAGCAGGGGTATGGCGCAGTCGTTGTGGAGTCGGATGGATTCAACAAGTGATTCTACTGCTGGGAAGAAGTCCACGGTCACCTGATCATACGGAAGCGAGGGTTTTTGACTTTGTTCCTGCAAGACCACATAATCCCAATTGCCTTGTTCGATAAGATCTTGTGAAGTTGGATTGTTGACATGGCCCTGCAGGCTGGCACCACCGGGTGTGTTTTGTGCCGTTTCTACCACGTGCCCCATGCTCGCCGCTAATTCAGTGAGGATGACAGGCACATCATTGAAAAACGTGTAACTGTTTCCGAGAAACAAAACACGGGTGGTATCCTGCGATCGCGCATTCGAAATGGACGCGAGCAAGAAGAAAAGCGAAAGGATGTAGCGCATCAATCAATTATTGGCATCAGCCGTAAAGCTAGGAAAGCGCTCAGTATTCCATCCATTTCATTGGCACGGATTGCCGTAGCTCTCAAAGAAAATCAACAGGTCAAAAACATCCACGGCCCCATCTCCGTCAATGTCGGCGACACATGGCGCGGGATAATCACACAATCCCGGAACATTTGCATTGGGATCAAAATCAAATCCCACCGGATCCATGCACCCCAAGAGCAAGCAATTGCCATCGTCTGAATCGGCGTCCGCATCAAAATTCAAGGCCAAGGGGTTGGTGCAGCCTGCAAAGGCACAAGTGCCGGCATCGTACGTTGCGGAGGGATCAAAGTTGGTTGCGTTCACGTAGGTGCAGCCACCGATGATGCAGCTACCGTCATCGGATGTGGCGTCCGCATTGTAATTGTCTGCATTGGGCGCCGTACAGCCGGGTGTATCGATGCCTTCGTCGCAATCGCACACGCCATTGTCATTTTCATCGATGCAACTTCCAGCGCAATCTTCGCATTCGGTCGGATAGATGCAGCTGCTCGAGTCGGTGCCATTTGCCGAATAGTTGCAGGCCGTTTCGTCATCGCATCCGATTGGAAAAACGATGGGTACATCCTGAAAGACCAGGTTTTGGCTCTGCAAGCCATTGACGAACATTTGAAAATTGAAGTTGCTTTCGATCATTCCCGAGGTCGTCAGCTGGCCAATAAGGACCCGCAAGTCGTCCCCGGCCGCAGCTGCAGGGTCGCCGGCCAGCGTGAAAATGGAACCTCCAATGGAATTGTCTACGACAAAAGCGCCACCCGCGTTGAAGGATTCAAAGGCCGCTTCCAAGCCAATGGTGTTGCCCATATTGGAGCTTTCCGACGAATTGGACGCGCCAATGGTTAACCATGAATCGTAATTCAAAACTGGAAAAAACGATAAGAGGGCGGGGTTGATTTCCCATCCCAAATCGGAACCCAAAGGCGAATTGAAGAATCCGGAGGTGGAAGAAAGATTCATCGGGCTGCCTATGTCACCAAAAATGGCAGAAACCTCATCGTCAGCATGGGTCATCTCGGCGTAAATCCTGTAAGTGATCATGCCCTCCAATTCGGGGATTTCCACACCGTTGTGGATGGCAAAAGGTTCTGCCACCAACGCTGTGATTTGTCCATGAACGCATGGCGTGAGGATGCAAGTGAAGCACGCGAGAATGAAATTTCTCATGGTTTTGGTTTGGTTAAGACGTCGTGAGGCCTTCTAAGATAGGAAATTTATTATAGAATGCAAAAAACATAGTTTTATCGATATTATATAGAAATATGAAGCATTGCACCGAGAGGCATGTGCAAAAAGAAAAGTTGAAATGGCTTTACTTTGGCAATCTCGAATAAACCTCCAAACGATGCCTAGATCATTTCAATTCCTACTCACAGCAATCATTTTGTTCTTGAACGTCTCTTGCTCAAACGTCGCAGAAAAAGAGCTTCCAGAGTCAGCGTCCGACGAGTCGGTTTCAGCCTATGCCATGGAGTTTACGCCTGAACAGCAAAAAGAACGCGAAGCGAAGTGGGCGGAACCCGGTGTGCGCCGTGTTGCGTTGTCCAACGGTTACAATGTATTCACACAGACTTTCGGAGAAAGCGCTGATGTATGCATTTTGGCGCTGCATGGCGGTCCGGCAGCAACCCATGAATACTTGCTGTCGCTTGCCTATGACTTGCCTGCGCAGCACGGTTTCGAGGTCGTTATGTACGATCAATTGGGGAGCTTCTTCAGCGATCAACCCACCGAAGACATTTGGAACATCGATCGCTGGGT
>DLQB01000175.1 GCA_002477505.1 Flavobacteriales bacterium UBA7443 | reverse complement strand
GGAGTTGCGGCGACTGCTCCCGGAACAAATTGCGATTTTGTCTCTCGGTTCTTCACGCCTCAGGCTACTATTTTGGAGGATCCTGTGACGGGATCAGCGCATTGTTCATTGGCTCCTTTTTGGAGCGAACGCTTGGGTAAAAAAAACTTGAACGCTCGTCAGATTTCCACCCGTGGTGGGGAACTGCAATGCGAAGTTTTGGCCAACCGTGTGCTGGTCTTTGGGCATGCCATCACCTTTGCAACAGGTCAAATTGAATTTTGATCATAGGCCGCAGTGCACGCCGCACGACTAACCCTGCTTCCTCACTAACTTCGCGCCGTGCACCTCATCGACACCCACACCCATTTGTACCAACCCGCCTTTGACGGAGAGCGGGCTGCGGCGATGGAACGCTGCATGGAAGCGGACGTGAAAACGCTTTTACTGCCCAACATCGATAGCGACTCCATCGAACGGGTTCACGCCATGATGGATGAATGGCCAGACCGCTGTTTCGGCATGATGGGATTGCACCCTTGCCACGTCAAGCCCGGTGCTTGGCAAAAAGAATTGCAGACCATTGACGAAACGCTTCACTCGTCCGGACGCCAATACGTGGCCATTGGAGAAATTGGTTTCGACTTGCATTGGGACAAAACCACGTTAGAGATTCAGCACGAAGCGTTCAGGCAACAAGTGCAATGGGCCAAATCGCTCAACCTCCCCATTGTGATCCATGTTCGGGAGGCATTTGACGCTCTATTCGAAGCCTTGGATTCGGTGAATGACGAATCCCTTTCCGGTGTGGTGCATTGCTTTACCGGCAACCTCAGCCAAGCTGAACGAATCCTTGACTATGGGAATTTTTACCTGGGCATTGGTGGCGTGTCCACCTACAAAAATGGGGGACTCGACGCAGTCCTCCCCCACGTTGCCCATGACCGGGTAATTTTGGAAACGGACAGCCCTTACCTCGCTCCCGTCCCCCACAGAGGCAAACGCAATGAATCCTCCTACACACGAGTCGTTGCGCAGCGCGTCGCTGATCTCTGGGAAATGTCCTTGGCTCACGTTGCCGACATCACGACACAAAATGCCCGGGCGCTTTTCAAGTTGAATGGATGAAGTTAAATGCAAATGACCCGCTCTGAACCTCATAAAAGCCGCGTTTTGGTCGTCTACACTGGCGGCACAATCGGGAGCGTTCAAGATGCTTCCGGAGGACTCGTTCCGCTTGATTTCGATGAAATTCACCGCCATGTTCCCGAATTGGAACAACCCAATCGAGAAGTGGAAATTATTTCCTTTGAGCCTCCATTGGATTCCTCCAACGTGGGCACAAAAGAATGGCTCGATTTGGCGAAGGCGATCAAGCACCATTACCAGGACTTCGATGGCTTTGTGATTTTACACGGAACAGACACGCTCGCGTACACGGCCTCTGCCTTGAGCTTCATGCTCGAAGGACTCCACAAGCCCGTTGTCATTACGGGAAGTCAACTGCCCATTGGCTTGCCGCGAACCGATGGCAGGGAAAACCTTTTGGCCGCCGTAGACATCGCAACTTCCGTGCGTTTCAATGAGCCCATCGTGCAGGAGGTTGCCGTTTACTTCGGGTCTTCGCTATTTCGGGGAAACCGAACGCACAAAGCCAGTGCTGAATCCATGCAGGCCATCATTAGTCCCAACCTTCCTTCTTTGGCAGAAGCGGGGGTTGACATCATTTACAACGAGGGATTGATGTACCGGGATGCCACTGCAGCATTCGACGTGAATGAAGCGATGGACAACCGAGTCGCATGGCTTCCCTTGTTTCCTGGACAACCTTTGGAGGTGATTGAGCGCATGACCAATTGGCCTGATTTGCGCGGTTTGGTTCTCTCCACATTTGGTTCCGGAAACGCACCGTCCAATCCCGCCTTGAAATCCATTTTGAGCGAAGCACACAACCGAGGAGTGACCATTGTAAATGTCACCCAATGCGGCCATGGCGCCGTGCATCCAGAGCGGTATGCCACAGCTCACTTGTTGCGCGATTGCGGGGTGGTCCCCGGAGGTGACATGACCACCGAGGCTGCCTTGACGAAACTGATGGTTTGTCTGGGACGCGGTTATGCGGGCGAAGAGGCCCGCTCCTTCATGCTTCGGAACGTCCGAGGCGAATTGACGCGTTTCAGCGCATTGACCTGAAATTAGCGCCGCTTAGCAATTTGGATTCACGTCTTGTTTTTCGGTACTTTTGCATCCGCTCTGCAGCTCGCTGCAGGAATTAGGAGAGGTGGCCGAGTGGCTTAAGGCGCACGCTTGGAAAGCGTGTTTACCTGAGAGGGTAACCCGGGTTCGAATCCCGGTCTCTCCACTGTTTGAAAAGGCGTCCTTCTCGGGACGCCTTTTCTTTTAATCGCTTACGTAGCTTTGCAGCATGTCCAGCCGGCCTACACGCATACTCGTCATTCGGTTCTCATCCATCGGAGATGTGTTACTCACCGCTCCCGCATTGGTCAGTCTTCGAGCAGCCATTCACGGACCGTGCGAAATTCATTTCCTGACCAAATCAACGATGCGACCTGTCGTTGAAGGGTTTGGAGGACTTGTCGACGGCATTCATACGATTGATCGGGCGACTTCTGAGGTGACTGAGGTGCTCAAAGCAGCTAAAATGGACTACATCATTGACCTTCATTCCAACGTCCGATCACGCGCCATCAAACGTGCCATCGGTTGCGTGGCGTTCACTTTAAAAAAAGAAAACCTGGCCAAGTGGATGCTCGTGCGTGGATGGCAAAAACGCCCCGTTGCCCACATCGTCGAACGTTACATCGACTCATTTCGCGGAGCATTTGGGGCGAACACACCCGATGCCTGGCCCGCTATTTTTGAATCCGCGGTGTTGCCGTCCGGCTTCGACCGCTCGGCAGGCCCTTGGGAGATCATTGCCGTGGGTGCGGCGCACACGGGAAAGCAAATGCCCCTCAAATTGATGCAATCCCTCATTCTCAAGGCCCAAGCCAAAGGCCATCGGACCGTCCTCATTGGAGGCAACGGCGATGCGGAAACAGGAGGAATCCTGAGCAAGGGATTCGATCATTCCGTGGTGAATCTTGTTGGAAAAACGTCCATTGGGGAATCTGCTGCGTTGATCCGTGCCGCTGAAAGAGCGTATTCCGGAGATACGGGCATGATGCACCTCGCCGCAGCAATGGGAACGCCCGTGACATCCATTTGGGGCTGCACGCGGCCTTCTTTGGGCATGTCCCCTTGGCGACCTACTGATGGATCGGTCGAGATTTTGCCAGAGCGCAGATACCCCATGCGTCCCTGCTCCAAGTTGGGCAATCGTTGCCGATTCCATGGAGACTCGGAATGCATGCACCGGCATACATTCGCATCTTAACTCAATCAAACAAAGCCTTCAGCTCTGTCGCGTCTGCTGGCTTCATCTTGCCTGCAAGCACTAAACGCAATTGCCTACGCCGCAATGCCCCAGCGTAACGTTCTTGCTCTTCTTCATTCTCTGGTAAAACTTCTGGCACCGCAATTGGAGCGCCCAACTGGTCCACCGCTACAAACGTGTACATGGCTTCGTTGCACAAACTTTGCTCTCCCGTCAGGTGATTTTCAACGTGCACCCGCATGAAGACTTCCATGGAACTGTTGAACGTTCGAGTCACCTCTGCATGGATCGTCACAATGTCACCCAACTTGATGGGCTTTTTGAACGAGACATTATTCACTGCCGCCGTCACACAGATCCGTCGGCTGCAACGATGCGCGCTGATCGCTGCATTGATGTCCATCCAATTGAGCAGGTTACCCCCCATCAAATTTCCAAGGGTATTCGTGTCATTGGGCATGACAATGCGTGTGCTTGAGGCGTAAGTTTCTTTCGGGGAGCGTTGGGTTACCATGGAATTCAAAATTGATAACGCAAAGTTCGACCGATTTGGCAAACCGCCGCATCACAATCCAAAGAGAAGTGAGAACAAAACAAAAAAGCCCCTCCATCGCTGGAGAGGCTTTCGTTGTGAACCGCAGTTCTAATCAAAATCAGTTTCAGCTGCCCACCATGAGTTTGGTGGTAATGTTTCCGTTATCGGAGACAATCTGAATCTGATAAAGACCCGTTTCAAACATGTTGGCCGATACTTCGAGCATCATCGGCACATCAGCAAAGACTTGGCCTTGGAACAACATTGTCACCAACACCCCTGCGTTGTTGTACACGTTGACCGTGACCAGTTCATCGACTGAAGTCACGAAGGAAAGCAAAGCAACCTCGTTCACCGGGTTCGGGCTGAGTCCGAGCAATCGCAACTTCGAGTCTTCCGATCCGTCATTGGAATCATCGTCGCTGATGGAACCGCTGCCATCGGCGTCACTTCCCCAGCTGCTGTCGCTGTCGTCGTTGCCATCGAGTGTTGGATCAATTGGCTCACAGGTCATGCCATTGACATCAACCGTGTACGAGAAGTTGGTTGTGTTGCCACTGCAATCAGAGACGGTGTACTCCCGCTCAATGCTCCATGGCAAGCTGCAATCCATGTCTCCGAACACGTCACCTGTTCCCATCACATCTGCACCGTTGAAGGTACCCATGTAATAGAACCAACCGCTGTAACCGTGGTTTGCGTTCTTGTTGTTGGCTCCTTCACCCATTTGGAATCCGAAGAAACCATTCGAAGGCTGGTGAGTCAACGACAATTCCGCGCCATCGTATTCACCCCATCCCGATGCCGTACTAGACGACTGGAGGATGTAATAGAGCCACTGGGTGTGATCGCCCAAGCCACAATCCGACTTGAAACTCTGTGGACCGGGTTGGTCAACCCAATCCTGCCAGTTCAGGCCTTCATTGAGGTCAATTTCAAATGTCCAACCTGCATTCGCATTCCCCATTCCAACCACATCCAAGGTCAAATGGGCCGTACCGTCTGCATTATTGGTCACCAAACCTCCCAACAGTGTATAGAACTCTTCTCCAGGGAAATTGAATAGACGGGCAGAGTGCGAAGTGAAATTATCACATGTCAATCCATCTTCCATGGTCGCTGGATCAGCCGGTAAGCAGTAGCTCGTTACATCGTCACTCGGTGCATATTCACCAACATACGTTTCAGTGAAAGTGATTTCAACGTCACCGGAACAGTTGTCCATTGCCGTCAATGCCAGAGGCTCAGGAATGTCCGCTGTGCCCCAGATGTCTTCCGCACAAACGGGAACGATACCGCCATTTTCAACACCCTCCGAGTCTGTGATTTCTGGAGCCACTTCATCGTTCACCACAATGGTGAAGGCATAAGTGGTTTCGTTGCCACAGGCATCCGAAGCCGTGAGCGTCACTAAGTGTTCGTAATTGCCGCATTCATCCTCACTGATGACCTCACGGGATTCCACCATGCTCACTGCACTGCAAGCATCCGATGCTAGCGCGATGAATTCCATCTCGTCGCAGTCGTTCGCTTGATCCGCAGGAACCTGCGTGAATTCTGGCGCTGTGGTGTCTTCCACAGTGAATGTCGCAGCAGTGCTGGAAGCATTGCCACATGCATCCGATGCTGTGAAGGTCACAGTTACCGAACTCGTCGCTCCGCAAGACAAATCCATCATGCTGTAATCATTGCTCCACGTAACGCCGCTGCATCCATCCGTTGCGGTAGCACCGCCGTTGCTGGCAAGCCAAGCTTCGAGGTCAACTGCATTGCCGGCGCCGTCGCATTCAACGGTTGCATCCATCGCGTCCATGACAGCAGGTGCCGTCGTGTCTTCAATGGTGAACGTTGCTACGGTGCTCGTTGCGTTGCCGCAGTCGTCGGTTGCAGTGAAGGTCACGGTTGCCGCGCCCGTCGGACCGCACGCATTTTCCAGACCATTGAAGTTGTTGCTCCAAGTCACTCCGCTACAGGCGTCTGTTGCGCTCGCGCCACCATTGCTGGCGAGCCAAGCGTTGAGGTCAGCTGCATTTCCAGCGCCGTCGCATTCAAC
>DLQB01000158.1 GCA_002477505.1 Flavobacteriales bacterium UBA7443 | reverse complement strand
ATAGCTGAGTTTGCAAACAGGAAAGGGAGCAAGAACGCTATTCCTATGATTGAGACGTATAGAGCTGATTTCATGGTCGCCGGGTATGATGTTCTAAATTTAAGTGTTTTTTTGGGCGCAAATGGCATGACGAACGTCTACTCTTTAACCGTCCGATTTCGAAACGTTTCCGTGCTTTCCTTCGTATGGGGTTATGATGTCTATCTATCCGATGCGAAATATGATGAAGATCAGTCCAATGCAGAGCTTTATTTGGCTGTGCGCCTTCGCGGTTTTGCATCCGTTTAATCGCGCCAATGCACAGCCGTGCGCCGTGCCTTGTGAGGCCATTGATGCATTGGATTCGTTTGAGATTGACGTAGATGCCGACGGCCTGTGTACCCCGGTGATGGCGACCTTATTCAGTGATGCGCCCATTCCGAGTTGTGGCGATTTTAGCTACCATTGGGAGATTTTAGGAGGAGATTTTGAGTGGAATGCTGGGAGTTTAGCCTCGGATCAAGCTCCCTCCATTAGCTTTTTAGATCCTGTTACCTACCAAATAGAATTGACAATAGCTGCCGCTGGTTTTGATGAATGCGCCGCAGTCTCGTCAACGACCTATGCAAATGCGGCTGGCACACCTTCAGTCAACGCTTCCGATGGGGGTGAGATATGCGCCTATGACGTTTGGGAATCCCTGGTTTATGTCAATCCAGGCAATACGTCCCTTTCTGATTTTGCTTGGATCATCAATGGAGATAGTACGTTTTCGTCTTTTCCGGCGCCATTGAACCTGCCATTTGAGGAGGAAGGTGAAAAGGAGATCATTGCATGGGCCCAAAACAGCTGCGGAACGAGCAGCGATACGAGCTTTGTTCAAGTTCGGGCATTGCCGCAGGTGACCGTTGAGTCAGACTACAATTGGATTTGCCAAGGCGCATCGGTTCAAATGAACGCATCGGGTGCTGAAACATATACATGGAGCTCATCGGCGACCCCTTTAAGTGGAGGGATGATTGGCGACTCCATTGCGGTGTACGAAATGCAAAATTCGATCATTGGAGGCGTCGAAGGCACAAATGTTTACGAAACGTTGAGTTGCTCAGCAAGCGGAGGTTTCCAAGTGTATTCTTATTTTGTTCCAGGCATTTCCATAACGGGGGATGATGTTATCTGCGAAGGTGCGCCTGTGGAATTGGAGGCAGCGGTTCAGTCCTGGGGGAATGTCACGAGTACCCAATGGGTTTTCAATGACACCTCAGCGGAAGGGGGCACTTTGAACCTCACCGATTTGAGTTTGGTCCCCGGCGACTATGCTGTCAGCGCATCGGTAGCACTCGATCCCTTCCCAACTTGGTTGCAGCCAGCAGGGTGTTCTGGGACAGCTCAATTTGATTTTACCATTGCCGGTCTGCCTCAGGTGTTAGCGCCAGATGGTATTGCGGTTTGCAACCAAGATTTCATGGAACAGCTTCCCGAAGGCTCGCCAGTTGGAGGGACTTGGGAGGGGCCGTTTGTATCTGAAGGTTTCTTCAATCCCGGTGATTTAACCCCTGGAGTCACCGAATTGGAATACCATTACACCGATTCCAATGGATGCGCGGCTTTCGACGCTGCGGTCGTGCAGATCAATGAGCCGATTTGGGCCCAAGCAGGAAGTGATAGTTCCGTCTGTGAGACGAATGATTGGTTGAATTTATCTGGATTTGAGGAGGTGGAATCGGGTGTTTGGAGCGGTCCAGCCCTCATCGACCCTTATTCGGGCGTGGTGGATGTTGGTGAATTGGAGGTTGGCCAGAGCGTCTTTATTTATGAGGTTGGAACAGCTTCGTGCGCAACTGCTGACACCATTGTTTGGACCGTGTTGGAACATCCAGTGGCTCTGCTATCTACGCAGGAGAGCGTAGCGTGTGATCAAGATACCGTTTGGTTTGAAGTATTCGCCGCTGGCGGAACGCTGGCTGCAGGTAATGAATACACCTATGGATGGTCGAATGGCGTGCAGTTTACGGCATCCAATGAACCCTATCTCATCGCTGAAGTGAATGAGGGTTTTTCTTTTGTTCTTGTGGAAATAACCGATGATGAAGGGTGCACGGATGCGGGCTCGGCATTTATCGAGCCGATTGAATTGCCTGAAATTACGCTGCCTGAGGCATGGCAATTTTGCGACCAGAATGTAGAGGTTGATGCACCGATGGCTGACCCATCAATGGGGGTCTGGTCAGGCCAAGGTGTAGTTGATGCATTGGGAACGTTCAACCCGGGATTGGTCGGCGAGGGAAGCCATTCGCTGACGTACACCGTAACAAATTCGTCGGGCTGTGCGAATGCGGATTCAATCCTGGTAGATGTCACTCCTCTGGATTCGATAGCAGCAGGTCCTGACCGTTCAATTTGCCTGGGCACGCCGATCTTAACGTTGGACAATTTCTACCCGAATTTGGGTGGTTGGTGGTCGGGCACAGGAGTGGTCGATTCAATATCTCCTGTGATCCAAACTTCTGATTTTTCAGAAGGAATGCATGCCGTTGTGTTTCACGCGGGCGAAGGGAGTTGCGCCCAGCAGGATACGGTTTGGATTGAAATTCGCCCTTTGCCATCAGCGACGGTGGACTACCTGACAACGAACAATTGCCCTGGAGATACCCTCGCACTTCTGGCGCAGCCTTGGGGCGGGACAACATCCGATGACTACGAATTATCCTGGAGTGGCTCCGGAGTCTTTGCCCAAGGAGATGAATTTTTTGTCAATGCTCCTTTATCGGGGCCAGACACATTGGCGGTCAGTCTGCAAGTCACCGATGCATCAGGTTGTTCTGGTGATGTGGATGCTACCTACATCATACGCGCCAATCCAGTGGTTTCGACGGCGGAATCATTTGAAACTTGCGACCAGGAAATAGCCGTTTCTTTTCCTGAGGCGACACCAGCGGGTGGTACGTGGGAGCTGCCTGAAGCTGCACAAGTATTCAGCAATGGCACTTTTTTTCCGAGCGAATTGGGCGTTGGAACGTGGCCGCTGATTTATCGATTTGTCGATGACTTTGGTTGCAGCGCGTCGGATACCACAACCTTGGATGTGGTGACGCCGCAGGTGCTGAATTTGACTTCGGAATTGGAGGCGTGCGATGGGACTGCTTTTTTGGAGCTGCCTGTTTCGATCGGTTCGACGGGTTTTTGGTCGGGACCAGCTCTCATAGATTCCATTGCAGGCAGCGTAAATTCAACTGAGTTGAACACAGGAGAATTCGGATACATCTATTCCTCTGGAGAAGCCTCTTGCCTCGTGACCGATACGGTGAGCTTGATCATCCATGCGTTGCCGGAAGTGACGGGGTCGGTTCCCGGTAACGGCTGTACAGGCGATTCTGTTCATGCAGCTGTGCAAGTAAATGCAGCTTTTCCCATTGCTGCATTGGATTGGTCGTCACCTGGAGCATCCATACTGTTGCCCAACGACAGCGTTGCGGATTTGATCTGGGATGCACCCGGTATATTCGAAGTTGACTTGGTCGCAACGGATGCCAATGGCTGCGCCGGTCAGGCATCTTGGAGCGTTGTCATCAACGCCTTGCCCGATGTTTTTGCGGGTGAAGATCTTTGGCTCTGTGATCAATCGTTTGAGGAGGTTTTGCCGTCGGGCATGCCCGTGACGGACGCATTCGGATCAGGAAGTTTTTTCGGCTTGGGTTTGGCTTCAGGTCTAGTTGACTTGAGTGGGGCATTGGACCCTGCGAATCTTGGATTGGGATTATTTGAAGTGGAATATTTCTACCTCGATTCCGCAACAGGTTGCACGAATGCCGATACCATGCAGTTGACGGTACAGCCGCTACCGACCATTTTTGCAGGCATAGACACGGCGTTTTGTGCGGGCAACGAATGGGTAGAGCTGGAGTCGCAAAGTCATGATTTTGAAACGACTTGGAGCGGTGTTGGACCATTGGAACAAGAAGCTCTGATTGATGCTTTTACGGGCGCTGTTGATCTTGCTCTATTGGAACCCGGTATGTATGCGTTTGAATTGTCGGGGGGACAAAATTCATGCCTCGTTTCAGACCAACGCATCCTTGAAGTTTTGAATCTACCGGTGATTGCGATGGCAGCAGAGAGCACCTTCTGTCTGGGAGACACGGACCAAACCCTTCCGCTGGCAATGCCTACTGGTGGAATTTGGACCGGCGCGGGAATTTTGGACGCGGAGGCCGGCGAATTCGACACTCAGATTGGTGCAGGTGATTGGGTAGTTGCCTACGAAGTGGAGGATGCGCTGACAGGTTGTTTGAATTCGGAGAATCATACTGTGCACATGCGGAGTGTGCCCGAATCGGCGTTTCCGTTCATCGATGAGCAGTGCATTGGTCAAGCTTTGATGGCAACTTCAATGTCTACGGATGTGGAGTCCTATGCTTGGTGGTTGGCTGATAGTCTGATCAGCACGACTTCAGACGTGAGTGTATTGCTCGAAGACGCAGGTGTTCTTGAATTGTCCTTAACCGTCGTCAACGAATGGGGGTGTGCGGACACTGCGCAACAGGACGTAGAATGGTTGGCCCCTCCAATAGCGGCATTCACTCTGTCTGAAAACGAGGGTTGCGTACCATTGGATATTGGGATTTACAATGCGGCAGAGGGCATGGTGGATGCGTTGCAATGGAGCCTTGACGGCATGGAATTGTTGCTGGAATCGGGTGATTCACTGGTGTTTGAGCAACCGTCGGGTTCGCAGGGCTTCACACTCGAAATGGAGGTGTCCAATCAATGTGGATCGAACACGGCACAAGCTATGATTGAGGTCAATGCCATCCCAGTGGTACAGCTGTTCGACACGCCCGGCCCGGTGTGCTCGCCATTTTTGGCTGAATTCAATTATACCATTGAGGGACAGGTAGAAACATTGACTTGGGATTTCGGAAACGGAGAAGAGGGATCGGGGTTCACGCCGGTTTGGCCCACATTTGAAGTGACCGATGAATCGGGACTCTTTTCGGTAGCATTGACAGCAGCCAACGGATGCGGCGCATTTACGGACTCTGCGGTTGTTTTGGTTGAGTCTTCCCTCGTTCAAGCGGAATTTGATTTGGACCTCGCCGTTGGGTGCCTTCCACTCGATGTGCAGGCCACCGACCTAAGCGTTGGAGGCGATGCAATGTTGCTGGACTTTGGCGACGGCGCAACTGCCTTTGATTCAGTGGCCATGCATACGTTCACAGAACCCGGAAACTTCGAGGTGATTCTAGCAGTTTCGAACGCCTGCGCAGTGGACTCTTTTGCCTTGGACGTTACCGTTCATCCCGCTTTTGCTTTGGAGCTTTCCTCGTCGAACGCATCGGCGTGCGTGGGTGATTCGATGCTCTTTGATTTGGAAACATCTGGGTTGCTGAGCACAGCCCAAATTGAATGGATATCAGATGCAGGCAATGAGGCGGCTCCGGCTCCGGCAATCATCCCATGGACGATGCCCGGGGATCAGGTCATATTCGCCCAAGGCGCTGATGCAAACGGTTGTATGGGCTACGATACGCTGACAGTTGCTGTCCACGCTCCGCTGGCAATCAACGCTGTACCCAGTGTTACAAGTGGATGTTCTCCTTTGGACATTGCCATGGATAATCAAACGATTGGAGCCGGCGAGTGGTCTTGGACAGTGGACAATGGTCCTCAGCAGTCCGATGCATTTGCACCGAATTTCTCATTGCTACATTCCGGAACTGAAGCTACGGATCTTCTGATCGAGGTAGCCGTGCTCAATGAGTGGGGTTGTGCATCCGCTGAATCATTTTCCATTGAAGTTTGGCCCGCTCCTTCTGCGGCATTTCAATTGACCGATACGGTGATTTGCGGCGTGCCTGCCGTCATCGATCCATTTGTCGATGCGGTTGATGGACTTCAGCTGGCTTGGTTCATTGACAGTGCGCTCGTTGCGGCCACGGGTGACGCGGTTTTGGAGATTGCCACCCTCGGAGATCACGCGATCACCCTGCTCAGTGAGAACGAATTTGGCTGTCAAAGTTTTGCCTTGGATAGCGTTGAAGTGCTGGAACTTCCGGAACTGACCCTTTCCGCAGGTCCGTTGATGGGATGTGCGCCGCATTTGCTTGAAATTGACTACAGCACCGAGGGAGCAGTGGAATGGCTCTTGGAAATTCACCGGGACTCCACCCAAGTGTTTATGAGTGAGGAGATGACGTTTGAAGTGAATCTAGAATGGCCTGGCACGTATAATTTGCAGCTGAGTGCCGTGTCTGATCGAGGGTGCACATCGGTTTTGCCATTGGGGGATTCAGTTGTCGTACTTCCTCGGCCGGTGGTTGGTTTTTATGCGGATCCTTATGCAGGAACGTTCGATTCCCCTGACCCTTTGAATAGTTCGTGGGCATTTGAAAACACGTCGGATGACGGCCAAGCGATTTGGGACTTCGGAGATGGGGAACTTTCTTCAGAATGGAGCACGAATCATACCTATGATGCGGCAGGAACATATGAAGTGGTACTCATGGTCATGAATGAACACGGTTGCGCCGAGGAATTTACGATGTTGGTGGAGGTGCTCGAGAACCTTGAAGTTTACGTGCCGAACGCGTTTACTCCTCCCATGCAAGGCTACTCAGATGGCATCAACGACGGATGGAAACCCGTGCTGTCTAAACCGAGTTTGGTGGGCCGTTATGATTTGGTAGTGTACAACCGATATGGCCAAAAAGTTTGGGAAACTCAGGACCCTGAAATGCACTGGGTAGGGGAGGCGCGTGTCGATGGCGCCTACTTTGCCCCAGGAGGAATTTACACCTGGGTGTTGCAAATCGACTCAAGGGCTTTCCCAGAATCTTCCCGGCAATGGAAAGGCCAGGTGAATTTGCTGCGTTGATTGCTTGCAAAGGGTTATCATTGGGAAATCATCTTTGGCATCTCATGGAGGAAACCAAAACGAATTGGATAAAATTAATTGACCGTCAGCTTCGAATGCGCTTGGATGAGCTGCGTGACGAGCAATCGCAATTGGAGGAGTCAAAGGGCTCGGCGACAAAGAGTTCGGCCGGCGACAAGCACGAGACAGGTCGGGCGATGATGGAACAGGAGTTGACTCATATTCAAGGACAGGTCGAGTCTGTTCGGAAACAACTGATCGAACTGGGGCAGATGCCGACCAGCCCAATGGAGGTTGTTGCATGGGGTGCAGCGGTGCGCACGGAGCAAGGGGTTTACTTCTTGTCCGTTCCACTTGGACGTATAAAAGAAGCCAAGGAACCGTTGTTTGCGATTTCTGCGGCTTCACCGCTGGGTCAATTGATGCTCGGAATGACCGCGGGTGATTCCGTCAATTTTCGAGGGCACACCTTTGCATTGTTGGACGTATACTGAACGTTGCCAGTTACTGGAATTGAGCGAGGTGCTGGACACTGAATGTCGGAGGAAGTCCTTGGTCTTCTCTACGGGGCGTGAAGCGAACGCGTTGCGCATTCTGCACTCCGGGAAGAAGCAAGAATCCATTGTGAGAAAACGTTCCATCGGTTGTGCTCCTCAGATGAATTCCATAGGCTATGCTATCGGTTGACACCATCATCTCATTGCCATTTCGGGTGATGTTCACAGTTGCTTTGGGCCAACGAATGGAGGACGGTTTTACTTGCAGTTGGTGTCCCGTGTCGATGATTCCGCCGACGGGGTCCAGCCACGTCCACGAAACAATAACGGCCTCCTTTGGCGCGTCTGCAAAGAGCAACGGGATGGATTCAAACGGTTGCAGATCGGCGGTTTTCGTGGCTTCGAAGAGTACCTCGCCGCGTTCGTTTTGCCATTGTGCCAGGAGCTCCGACCCCTCAACGGATTCCGGGCTTTGATTGTGCAATTGAGCCATTCCGATTTCCGAATGGGAGCGACTCCAGATCACACGTCGGTCTGCATTGGCGTGTTTCACGGCGTGGTGCGCCAGTTTCCATCGACCGGCGTGGTCCATGGTAGACCAAGACACCGTTGGCCATACATCGTCCAACTGCCAATACAATGAGCCCGCTATTCGACCTCTGCTGTTTCTGTGTCGCTCGATTCCCTGGCGCAGACCGATGGATTGGGTCAATTGGCTCAGATAGATCCAGCGATTCAAAAGGGCTTTGCCGTCACCGTCGACCTTGTTGCGCATGGGATCAGCGGTATAGCGGCGGGCGTAGATTCGCATCATGCCCCAGCCATCGAGGCCAGGTTGCAGCCATTCCATGTGCGAGCGCTGTCGAAATTGCAGCGATTTACTGTTCCATTCGGTGATTCCAACTTCGAGCAAGGTTTTTAAGTCTGGCAGGCTTTGTAATCCATATTCGCTGACGAATCGGCCGGGTTGATGGCTGAAATAATCGAAATCTAAGGTGTCGAACCAAACCCGCCATGCATGTTCGTCGCCTGAAAGTGCTCCGGACTTGTCATTTGGGTCTGCCATCGGCGAGGAAGGCCAGTACGGCAATTGCGACAGGGAATCAATGGCATTTGGTAAGATTGAGTCAAAGATGGTGGCGTAGGCATCCTCCGTAGCGACGGAGTCTGTCCCGTGTAAATCAAAGGCTTCAGGCCATCCCCAGTTTTCCCAAGCATGCTTGGATTCATTGTTTCCGCAGATCAATGCCATGCTTGGGTGATTTCGCAGCCTTTTCAACTGGTCGATGGCTTCACGTTTCACATTGGACTGGTGGGCTGCATCACCTCGGACCATGCCGCATGCGAACATGAAGTCCTGCCAAACAAGAAGTCCCGCCTCATCGCATTTATTCAAAAAAGAGTTGCTCGGATAAACGCCACCACCCCAAACCCGGAGCATATTCATGTTGGCGTCTAAAGCGGCCTCAATGAGCCGGTCTTCCGCGACTTGTGCGCGGGTTGGAAAGAAATCGGGTGGGATAATGTTGGCTCCTTTCGCAAAAAACTTCTGGCCATTGACGGCGCATTCAAATGTGGTGCCCCACTCATCGGGCGAACGAATCCATTCGATGTTTCGAATGCCAAAACGGAAGGCAATGTTCTGCTTGCTATTGTTCCAATGGAATGAATACAGTGGCTGTTGGCCCATGCCACGAGGCCACCAACGTTGTGG
>DLQB01000124.1:406-21804 GCA_002477505.1 Flavobacteriales bacterium UBA7443 | reverse complement strand
CTCGCCTTGTATGCCCTGCTCGCCATCATCACCACTGACCTTGAGCGTATTGGCTGCAATTTCGTCAGCCTGTGCCTGAGTAATTGTGGTTCGATTCGTATTCGCATCAACCGCAGCCCACAACGCAGAGAGGTCAGCAGTGCCTCCTGATACTGCAGCAATATTTTGAAGCTGGTCAATTTGATTTTGCAGTTCTTCAAGCATTTCCTCAAGCTTCACGAGATCGAGATAAGTATTGACAGTCGTGCCATCTATTGTGCGTTCAACTTGGGCATTAGCACCGAGTATTAAACTGCAAAATATCGAGAAGAGAAGAGCTTTTTTCATGGGAGCGGCTAGGTTTATAATTCGACCAATTTCCGAATCTAGTCAATAAATAGCCTTAAAAAACCGCCGCAACAACGAAACAACGCAAAATCAGATTTATAAAATTATGTCTGTGTGCATGATACCGTGGCAGTTCATCCGGTTAAACCGATGTATTATTGCCCATGCATTATCTCCACAGCATACATTGATTGTACGCCTTGACTCCGAGATTAAGCTCTTGGTCTATCCGATTCTTACGACCTGAAATGATTGTTTCCATGGCACCTCCTGCAATACCCGTTGCGATGCCAAGCACCAATTCATCACGTTCGATCGCCAAAATGCTCACGACGACTTCAGTGATTCCAACGTTCAACAACACAGCATTCCATCGGCGCATTTTACGCGCTTTTGCAAAATGATCTCCCGCTACGGGACAGACAGAATGGGTAATTTGAAATGCCTTGGCAGGTCTGAAGCTCTCTCCTTCCAACTCCACCTTGTGCCGTTTACCGCGGATCATCAATTCTTGAGCTTCCAGCTGGAACGAAGAAAAACTCAACACCACCGCAACGACAGCGAGTTGAAATTCGTTTTTTCCAGGTCTGAAAAATTGATGAGACAACGGCATCAGGGAGCAACGATTAGAGGTAGTGCAATGAGTGAATCGAGTGCACTCGCGTAACACTGAAGCGCATTGTAACCAACCAAACGGGCTCGGCCGTTCAATGCGACGCCATGCAACGCATATGTTTCGACCGGCAATGCCATACTCCCGCCACTCGAAGGCCCGTAGAACATTCGCAAGCCACTGAACATCAAGTGCCCTTTTTTCTGCATTGGACGAAAACGCACAGGCACCGCCACCGAGTCCACCCAAAGCTCCCATTGATTCATGGATTCAATGGCATTCAACCAAGCATCGCCTTCCGCCGCGGAAATCTCCATTTCCAATCGATAGGTCCGCTGTTTTCGCACATTGGACTCCACGCCAGGCAGGGCGTCTTGCTGCGTAGCAGAAATAGATACAAACGGAGCCACTTGGCAATTTGAGAATCGAGCAGCTGTTTCAGCCACAGCCAATGGTTTCGATGCCTCGCAGGCGGTGAGCAAGATGCTCGTGACAACCACCAGGAACAATCGAGTCGAAAGATTAACCGCACGAAGGAGCCGCAGTCGTTGGTAAGATTTCAATGTCTTCATGGTCGATGAGTTTGCAAGATGGATGCCAAGATTGGAAACGGCACGAATTTAGCCGTCCCTCGACTCAACGAACCACATTCAGTTTCAATGCCCGCATGGTAATCGTGTGATCAGAATTGGAAGGCACCAGCCAAAGCAAGCCCACTGGCCAGTGCGAAGCATCGACCCTACTCCCTTGTCCTTCGGCTACTTTCCGCCCCCAACCATCAAAGACAGTCCAGCGCTGTCCCAATCGGTATCCGCGAATTTCAAACAACGCCGAAACCGGATTGGGAAAGACTTGCCAACCCGCATTGGCTTGGATTGCATCGGCTTCAATGGAAAGCGTTGTTTCCAAGATATTCGTCTCCACATTCCCCAAATAATCCCCAATAGAGGCGTCTGGAAATTGAAGCAAATAAACATCGTCGCGACCGTTCGAATAACCATCCGTGCGCCCGAGCACCCAAATGCGATTCGACGCATCGCAGAGCAGGCTCGCCGGTCGTTCATCCCAAGGAGTCCCAAACGTGGGGCCTCCCTGCCATGCGCCGTTCTCCGCAGACCACCTTGAAAAGAGCAATTCCTCTCCCCCCAAACCCAAGCCTTCTGTCATGGAAATGGTCGCAAAATCTTCTGCACTGTACCATTGCAAATCGTAAGCTTCGACATCCACTCCCGAACCGGGAATTTTCTCGAGCAGTGTATCTCCCGACAGGCTTAGGCAAACAAATGCCAGTCGGATTCCATCCGCCGTTTCCACGTTCATCAGCCCCGCAACGGTCGTATCCCGCACATCCAATGCAACCGAAGACGTGGGTTCATCCCACACGCTCGAATACGTCCAAGTTGTCTCACCCGAGACCAGGTCATACGCGGTAAACGAAGCACGTTGTTCCGCTTCGAGGGTGGCACTTACCAACAAGGTATCTCCCACAAGCAAGGCATCGGTAACGACTTCTTCTTGTTCGGTTCCCCACGCTGCCGCATCGGAGAGCATCCAATTCTCGTCTGCCCACACATGGCGCGTCCATTGCACGTCGCCCGAACCGGATGCGTAGGTCATTCCCACCGACCAAAGTTCACCCGAACGGTCGAAACAACGCAACGGGAGATCCCAAGCTGCCGTGCCCCACGCCTGACTGCCCTGGAGCGTTCCATCCGGCGCCAAGGTTTGCCAGTGCCAATCGTATCCGTCCGCGGCGCTCGCGTACCGCATGCTCAAAACCGTAATGCGCCCGTCCTCATGTTCGACCGCATCGACCGGTTGCAACAAGGGCGAATCACTCAAGGTCGATTCCCAAACGACGTGGGCATTGGAGTCAATCCGTTGAACCCATGCCTGCGGTTGGTTGGTCGACGTGCTGTTGGTGGAACTCAAGCTGAGCAAATCTCCGTCTGCAAGCTGAATCAAGCGCACGCCTCGGTCATCCTGCTGACCGCCCCAAATGCGCACCTCCACTGTATCGACCTGGGCCAACGTGCTGAAGGCACTTCCGAACAAAACCAGCAACGCCAAAACACACTGCATCCAACCCAATGGGATTCGGCGATCAACAGTTCGTGGATTGCGTAAATGCATCATGCGATCAATTTTGAACGGCCTCATGAACTCGCTTCAATTGCTTCAGCAAATCGTACAACCGATTGAGAGGAAGCATATTGGCGCCATCCGAAAGAGCTGAAGCGGGATCTGGGTGCGTCTCAATGAATACGCCGTTTGCCCCTGCAGCGACAGCGGCTTTTCCCACCGTTGCGATCAACCCGGGTTTGCCGCCGGTCACGCCGGAAGGTTGATTGGGCTGCTGCAAGCTGTGCGTAATGTCAGCGATGACGGGACCAAATTGACGCATGACAGGGAACCCGCGCATATCAACCACCATGTCCTGGTAGCCAAGCATGGTGCCACGTTCGGTCAGCCAGGCCTTCGAATTTCCAGATTCGTGGATCTTTCGGATCGCATGTTCCATCGCCTCGGGCGCCAAGAATTGACCCTTCTTCACATTGACAACCTTGCCTGTTTTGGCCGCTGCCACCAACAAATCGGTTTGACGGCACAGGAAGGCTGGTATTTGCAGAACATCCACGCAATCCGCCGCCATGGCCGCTTCATCCGCTGCGTGAATATCCGTCGTTGTCCGGATGCCCATCCGCTGGCCAATGGCCTGTAAAATGGCCAAGGCTTTTTCATCCCCAATGCCCGTAAAGCTGTCCAAACGCGAACGATTGGCTTTTCGATAAGATCCTTTAAAAATGAACGGTAAATCCAACGCTGTGCACGCTTCTGCTACCCCGTCTGCCACGCGATTGGCAATTTCTTCGCCTTCAATCGCGCAAGGCCCTGCAATGATCTGCAGCTTATTTCCTGCCGTCCAACCCGTCGTTTGCGAAGGTTGCTCCATCCACTTTTCAGAACCGTGCGGTTGATTTGCCATGCCGCTAAGTTCGGAACTGCGCAGCGAATTGCCACATCAGAGGGACTCGTATCGCAAAGTGACGCCACGGCCATAAGCGGAATCACTTCCCCAGCCCCACGGATCTTCCACATAAATCATGATTGCACGCTCGTTGGGCATCCGCCAACGGGCCCAAGCTGCAGGACGCACGCGGCCCCAACCACCGGCGATGACTTGAACACCCGCTTGCCAGTGCTTTCCGAATGCTCGGCGCAAGCCCGAAATGGCACGGGGCAAGGGCATCCACTCTCCCAATTGCACTTGTACATCCCATCCTGTGCGGGGCGAAAGGGGGTATTCAAAACTCAAGTCCAATCGACCCGGCAAGCGTTGCAAATCCACACCGGACGAGTCCGCGGTATACAAACCTTCCGCAAACCCTTCCTCTTGCAAGGAAGCAATCGACCATCCCGCTCCAGAAAATGGCAATCCCGAAGTTTCCAGGACGGTGTCCACGGCAAATCGCAGCGGATTGGGCGAAATCACCGCGCCAAAATTGCGCAGTTGAACATGGAATGCAAACGGCGCCTCCTCTCGGAGAAAATGCCACTCCGCATTGAGCGCAAGGCCCCAGGCCGCCTTTCGACTCAGTCGCGCATTTGCCCGCATTGACGCGAACATGTCGTCAACATCTTCGTTGACATAAAAATACCCCGTTTCAATCAAGCCTTCGTATTGAAATGGGCGATACACCAACCCCAATTCCACGCGATTTTGATGCCTGCCTTCGATGCCCACAGCAGCATTGAGCCATGCGGAGCTGCGCGCACGTGTGCCGTCCAAAACATCCCAACGTCCCAAGTGCCCTGCATTGCCCGTAAGAACCAGGTCATACATCTCAGGCGTCCAGCGTGAATCACCAATCCATCGCGCTTGCACAGAACCGCAAAGCCGCCAATTCGTTTCCTTCCACATTTGCCGTGAGCGAGCGTGCAACTGAAAACCGGAAGAAAATCCAAAGCTTCCCATATCACCCCCTTGTATTTCCCTCGCGGCGTCCACTAACGTTCGATCGATGTTGCCCCCACGTACGAGCAACTGCCCCAATTGATGGTCCATTGTATTGGAGCGATGTTGGCCCCACATCGTCAATGACCAAGGCAAGAAGCGCGAGGAGTCTCGCGGTTCCGACGCCGACAACGTGGAATCAACCCGCGACTTGGGGTGCAGGCTTGCACACGCCATCGGCACGGATAGCCACGCCAAAAGGAGGAAGCAAACAATTTTCGCCGCAGCGGATGAGCCGTTCACATTCATTCGACAGTGACTTGATGGGTTCCTTCAATGGCGACTTGGATACGCAGGCGTTCATTGCCCGTGAAGACGACTTCACCTTCGGAGTCCATGCGCGCTGAAAAAAGCAATTCACTTGGATTTTTCAACCGCAAATCGCTCACTGGCAAGCGCCATTCCACTTCATTGGACGCGCCTGAATCATCCCCAAAAGAAGGCACTATTCCTTCTATGAATTCGGAGGGAAAGGCATCATTGGGGTGCAACCACTCCGCATTGAATTCCCAATCCACGGGAAATCCATTGGTCAATCGCAGCACGAGATCCCCCTCAAATTGAGGCAAATCCGTTCCATCAAAGTCGAAGACCTGTTCCACGGTAAATTGCTCAATGGCTCCGCGAAGCGGCCATTCCAAATCCAACTGCAATTGCGGAGGATAGCGTGCATCAAAAAAGTCTTGTCCACCGGAGACGTCACCCAGCGGGTTCAACAGTCCCGCCCCTTGCATCGTTACCCATTCCGGCAAATAACCGAGGAGTTCAAAAATGGAAGGGCCCGATTCGAGCAAATCCATGAACCACTCCCCCGGCTCTACCTCACCGGAACTCCAGTCTGCGCGTGAAATAAATTGGGGGGTACCCAATTGAGCGTGTCCGACATTGATCCCGTCAACCTGCAAGGCTTCAAAATCCAAGCGCATGTCCGCCGCGAGGGTGTTTTGAAAAGAAAGTTCTGCACGCGTGGGATTGATCTCCAAAAACCCATTGGTAAATACATCGGGATCGAAGACTTTCTGTTCGATGTCAAAATCCAACGTTTCTTGACCGAAATATCCCGCGACTTGCTGCACCAACAAATCCTTGAAATGCATATTGACGAGGATGCTGTCCGACCCATACACTTGAGCCGTGTCTTCAATGAAGGCCGGTGTGCCAATGATCAATTCACTCGCAATCCGATTGATATCATTGCCAGAAACTCCGGTTAAATCAATGGAAGCTCCGGAAAGGTCAATCACTCCCGATTCCGATTGAAAACCATTCGAAGTGCTTGGTGGAAGCAACACATACAATTCGACCGCCTCCCCTGCGATGGTGACGCTGGGGAAATTATACCGCATTTCCACATAGCCATCGGTTGAACTTTCAACGGAATATTCGATCCGACCGGACTCCAATACGATGGACGAGAATTGCTGGTCAATTCCTTGAAAAGCGATATCCTCCTCCGTATCCAGCAGCACGGCTCCCGGCGGCACCTCGAAAGGTCCCCCCGAAAAATCAGGCGTTAATTCCTGAGCAACGAGCGTATCGGGAAGTTTTGTGAGTGCTTCAATGTCCAATTCCGAAATCACGCCATCAAAACGAATGACCGCAACCGATCCGGTTTCGATCGTGGCGAGGGAATCTCCAATCACATCGGTCCAATCCAATAAATCATCCACCAGAGGTAAGGCAACGTCCACCTCCCATGTGGTCGGCTTGCGCGTGCATCCTGAAAAGCAAACCAATGCCGATAGCATTACCACCGCCACCAACGGCAGTGAAAAGCTGCTTTCCTCGCGGAAATTCATGGATGCAAATCGATTCATTTTCATATCGTCTCGAGGCTCAGCGCTTTTGCGTCCGTTCATAAACCGTCTTCCTCGCTCTGCCCCACGGCCACTTCCAAGGATCAAGTGTCAACCAAACGGACCACGCCAAACAAGCGCTTACTAAAGATACGAATTGTGGAACAAATGCTCCAGCGATCAAAAAGAGCATGATCGAAAGCGCTAAAATGAACTGAAGCCGATCGGCCCAGAGAGATTTGAAGCGACGCAACCCAGCGAGAACGGCCAGGAACGGAGATGCCCAAATGAGGTTCCAATTTCCCCAAGTATCCTGGTGATCCGTAATGGTCCACATCAACAATAACAGCACCCCAAGCAATCCCGCCAATGGCTGTACTGCCTTTCCAGCCCACCGCTCCTTGCGTGAAGTCGGTACGTCATTGCGCAATTGAATCAGCCGCCTGATGCTCCACCCGCCGGACCAAATCAGGACCACGAATGCCCAAAACACCGGATGCTTCATGAATGGCACATGCACGGAGCGAAACCATGGACGCTGCGGAGGCAACAATTCGACGGGAGGTCCCGCTACGGGCTGTCCATCCAAAGTAACGTGCATCATTTGCGCCATCAAACCGTCCGGCAAAAAGCTTGAACCGCATGCGGGCATTGCACGATCCACGCGCGGGCCCAAAATGAAGTCAATGCCCGCTTCAATCCACGCATCTCCTTGGATGTATGGCTCCAATGCTTTTCGGTACGTGACCTCTCTCAAGCGGGCTTCGTCCTTCTCACAATGCGGCTCAAAACGTTCCCCCCATGCATTTTGCAGGGCACTGAGGGCCCGGGTACTGCAATTGTCGTGGAGAAACTTATACGAGTAAACCCGGTTTTCAGGCAAGTGATTCCATTCCAAAAAGGCAATCAGCGCCCGAGCGTCGTCTGCACCAATTTCAAGGACTTGCTCCAAAATGGCTCGATTGGCCGTCAAGTATTCACGCTGAAACGCAGCGAATGGGGCTTTGGCCAACCGATAATCCAATTGGCCGCGCATGAAACGGGCATAAAAACCTTCGCTGAATTGGAACGTTCCATAGTTGTACGTCCAATCGACGGGTGGCGTCTGTCCCCAATCTGTAATCCTAATGGCTGTATGCCCCCATGCACTGTACAATTCAGGACCGGGTGAACCGGTCAAAATTGAAACTTGAACATCGTCAGACCAAGACGATGAGGCGGCACTGTTCACTGCAGAGGCAAGGTTGGATGCGCCAAATGAGCAAAACAGCAGCACCGCCATCATCAACCACTTGGCTCCATCCGTGACGCCTTTAGAAAGTTGTTTTGCCGCGCCCGCAAGCCATACTTCGCGATACGGAGAATCTGGCTTTTGCTCCGATTGAAATTCAATGATGAGCTCCCCTCCTGCCATGGTGACCTTACGAAAGTGCGCTCCCCCGCGTCGATTGAAATCGGCAATGGCCGCTGCGGCGGCTCCAGTGCCGCATGCTTTTGTTTCATCCTCCACACCCCGCTCGAAGGTGCGCATTTGCATAGCGGCCGGACCCGAGCAAGAAACAAAATCAACGTTGACACCATCCGGTGCATAATGCGCTTGATTCCGAATGCTCTGTCCGCGTGAAGAAACATCAAACGCAGCTAACTCACTCGGTTCTATCCATTCAATGTGATGAGGACTTCCCGTATCCACAAAATCCGCCAATCCGGAGGAGCTTGCCCAATTCGGCGCTTTGATCGGTGGGTTTACATTCATCAATTGAACAGCGGGAACTTCAAGTTCAGGATGCCATTTCACCGCGTGCGCACCATCGCATGCATGCAATACACCTCCCTCAGGCTTCATCCATCCCTGAGCGCGCAAAAAAGCAAACAAAGCACGGCTGCCGTTGCCACAAAACGAGCGAGATCCGTCAGCATTGAGGTAATCCATTTCCCAGGAATCGCACTTGCCGGAAGCATCTACATCTGTGCACGGTTGAAAAAAAATCACCCCATCCGCACCGAGGCCCTGCTCGCGGTCGCACCACGCAGCAATGTCCTCCGCGTTAGGCACTTCCGGCCATTCTCGTTGATCGAACAAGATGAAATCATTGCCCGTGCCTTCCCATTTCCAGAAATTGAAATGCATAGCGACGAAGGTAGCCCATCCGGACTGCGCTATCTTTACCCAGTCGTCTAAAATTCAAACCGTTGTCAACCATCGAAACTGGCGTAAAAGCACTCATCCATGCATTTGAGACCATGAGCACTGCGCGTGCCATGAGCGATTTGTATGAAGCGAATGCACGGCTCACTTCCAAATACGTTCATGCATGCTCTCGCGGCCATGAGGCCATTCAATGGGCTGCAGGTCGTTTGCTTGGTGAACAGGATTATGTAAGCGCCTACTACCGCGATGACTGCCTCTTGCTCTCATTGGGAATGGAACCGGAAGAATTGATGCTGCAATTGCTGGCCAAGGCTGACGACCCGTTTTCAGGAGGCCGAACGTATTACAGCCATCCGTCGCTCAACCGGCCAGGACTTCCGCGGATTCCCCATCAGAGCAGCGCAACAGGCATGCAAGCCATTCCTGCGGCAGGAGTTGCCATGGGCGTGCAATACCGGGAGGCACGAGGTTTGGCACACGACCGTGAGGGAGAAGCACCGGTGGTGATTTGCTCCATTGGAGACGCAGCCATGACAGAAGGGGAAGTAAGCGAGGCGCTTCACATGAGTGATTTGAAGGAGTTGCCGATCATTTGGTTGGTGCAAGACAACGAGTGGGACATTTCTGCGCATGCTTCGGAAATTCGATCCCACGATGTGAGCACGCTGATCAAGGCCTTCCCCCAAATCAAAGCCTTTGAAATCGATGGTGCCGATACGGAAGTGAGCATGGAGACTATGCAATCTGCTTTTGATTACGTCCGAAAGCACCGAAGACCCGTGATGGTTCATGCCCATGTTCCATTGCTCGGGCATCACACCAGTGGGGTGCGCAAGGAATGGTACCGCGATGACCTTGAAGCGCACGAAAAACGCGATCCCATTCCGCGGTTGCGAAAGCGACTGGTAGCCCTGGGAATTGACGAAGAAGAATTGAACCGCATCCAACGCGAAGCGACTGAAAAAATTCAAAAACAATTTGACGAGGCGCTCTTGAAGCCGGAGCCAACACCTGAAAATCTCCTGGCGCACACGCTTGCCCCAACGCTCATCAAGGAGGAAGAAGGTCAACGAATTGGCGACGATGACGAACCGACCCTCATGGTGGATTGTGCGCTTCATGCGATGCAAGAAATCTTGGCCGAACACCCCGAAGCGTTGCTCTACGGACAAGATGTTGGGGGGCGGCTCGGTGGCGTTTTTCGGGAGGCCGCCACCTTGGCGCAGAAGTTTGGCGACGACCGGGTGTTCAACACTCCCATTCAAGAGGCTTTCATCATAGGCTCCACAGCCGGGATGTCCGCTGCCGGATTGCGCCCCATTGTGGAGGTGCAGTTTGCGGATTACTTGTGGCCGGGGCTCAATCAATTGTTCACGGAGTTGAGTCGCAGTTACTTCCTCTCAAATGGTCAATGGCCTATTCACAGCGTCATCCGGGTTCCCATTGGGGCCTACGGATCGGGTGGTCCTTACCACAGTTCCAGCATTGAATCGGTATTGGCCAACATTCGAGGGATCAAAGTCGTCTACCCTTCGAATGGCGCTGACCTCAAAGGGCTCTTGAAATCTGCTTATTACGATCCCAATCCCGTTGTCGTTCTGGAACACAAAGGCTTGTATTGGTCCAAGATTCCCGGCACGGAAGACGCCAAAGTCATCGAACCGGATGCCGCTTATCGCGTGCCCATTGGGAAAGCGCGTCTTGCGCATGCAAGCACCGCTGCCGGAGAATCCAAATGCACGGTGATCACTTACGGACGAGGGGTCTATTGGGCGAAAGAAGCCATTGAAGGGCTCGAAGAGCACGTTGAAATCTTGGATTTAAGATCGATTAGTCCTGTTGATTTTGACATGGTCTCCGAACGCATCAATCGTTCACACCGGGCCTTGATTGTGACCGAGGAGCCCGTGCTCAATGGTTTCGCTCAAGCACTCGCCGGACGCATAAGCACGGAGCTTTTCGCCGCTTTGGATGCACCTGTACAAGTGGTTGGATCCATGGAAACACCTGCCATCCCCTTGAATGAAGCTTTGGAACGGTTTGTGCTCGTCAACGCAAATAAGGTGCGAGACGCACTGGATGAAACCCTCGCATTTTGAATCGATTGCTCCCCTATTTGCTCCAACGGAACGCCATTTGCATCCTGTCGTTGTTGATTTGTTTGCCATCAGCCCAAGCGGAGGACAACGGCAAGCCATGGAGCGGAACAATCACCTACGACGTGCAGGCACTGAACAATGAAGCGTCCGACTGGGATTACCTGCCGCAGACAATTTCTTATCACACCAACGGGCAGGCCTGGAAAATTGTCGAACGAGGGACGAGTTTCGAACGCATTTGGATGGGAAATTTAGACGGTGAAAACTTCCACGTGCTTTTCCATTTTCTTGGGCACGCGGTGGAATTGCTGGAACCTTGTCCCCCAGCTTCAGATGATCCAAACGGCGAGTGGTATGAGGCTGCGGCGCCTTGCCCTTGGCCTGTAGGTGCTTTGCCAAAATCCTGCACCCTCCGAGATGGTCCTGCTACCTACCGCATCGCCGTCCGAGAAAAGGTCGATCGAGCGGTCAAAGACTGGAAAAAATCGTTCTTCGAACTGCCTCAGGAGTACGAGCCAATGGACCGTCTTTCGCTCGCAGCCTTGATGTCATCGCTTTCTCCTAGCAAAGATTGATATTCAGCAACTTACTTCCTCAATAGAAGCAACCTGCACCCACAATCACGCAGATTCTGGAAGCATGCGAACAAATCCATCCATCGCAAGGTCATACTGTTATGACGCAGGCGAAGCCAAGCGAGTGGATTGTAGACAGCTGCCTCAAAGAAGCACCCGATGCTGTGCGCATCAAGTTGCGGCGCAAGCACAATGTTGGGCACGTTCCGATCACAGCTCATCCGGGAGCCAGCATAGGATTTTTATTGCCCACGACTCCAAGACTCAAGCGGCGTTATTCGCTCATTTCAGCCATTGATTCAGACGCGCCTGAGTTCATCGTAAAAGATGTCAAAGGTGGAGTAGCTAGCCAGTTTTTTCATGAACAAATGAAAACCGGTGATACGCTCGAAATGCGGAATGTGCAGAATAACCTTTGGAAAGATCACTGGAGCGGAGAACCAAAAAGCTTCATTTGCTTTGCAGCAGGAATCGGAATCAGCCCCGTCTATAGTTTGCTTCGGTGGGGCCTGCAAGACCAGGGAAATCCTGCGCACTCGTTTCGCGTGTTTTATGGCTCGCGCACACCCCGTCATGCACTGCTCGCCAAAGAATTGGATGAGCTAAAGTCCAATGACCGATTTGAGCTTCACCGACTCTTTTCCGAACGTTCCAATTCCGAGGAAGATACCTTAGGACACATCACGAAGCCACAAATCAGGAAGTGGTTGACCGATAACCCAGAGGCCAAGGATGCAGAATATGTGATCAGTGGACCTTTCGGGATGATGCAAAACGTACACGATGTTTTGGACGAATTGAACATCCCCGCTTCGCAAAGGCATACCGAATACTTTACGGATCGCATCATTCAGTCCCAGCAAAACGTGCTCGGGTCACGAGATCAAAATGCAGAAGCACGATGCTCACAAGCACGCCCCAAATGCACCGTTGAAATCGAACAAGATTCGGGCATTCAATCGTTTACGATGCACGGCGATGGCAAGTCCATATTGCGTGCCGCATTGGAAGCGGGTTTGGACGTCCCGCACTCGTGCCGAGGCGGCATTTGCCTCTCTTGCCAGGCGCAAGTAATTGATGGTGAAATCCTGCGAGATGGGGTCAGCGGTCTTTCCGAGAGCGAGAAATCGGATGGCAAAATCCTTTGCTGCCGAACGCAACCCAAGACCAGCCAGCTCAAGTTGAGATTTGATCGCTGATTCGTTGCCCAACAGCATTCATTTATGACTGGATTCCCGCCGTTCAATGGCAGAATATTTGCGCTCATACCGGTATGACAAAGGACTGACAATTGGCCACGTCCCCACGTCAAATCTGCAGTTAATTTAGCCTCTCAATTTATCTCAAAACAGGAAAAATGCTCAACACTTCCTTGCGCAATTCTATGCTGATGACCCTGTCGGCAATCGCTTTCATTAATAGTCAAGCACAAACGGTTATTGAAGATTCGTTCTCCTTAGAAGCCGGGTACGAAGACATGGCATTTTACAGCCTAGAAACAGGTGTCGTAGCCCAAAGTCCATTGGCGGATTGGCACCTTGCCTTGGACATACGACCCATGGGAAGTACGGCTCGCATCAATTGCGGTACGGGAATGATGCTCTATCCATATGGCAACCTCGAGCAATGGTTGAATGTAGACTTTGAAAATTGGGTGACTCCTGAACCACTGCGCAACGATCATTCGGATTGGTCGAATGCCGCCTTCGCACAAGGCGGAGATGGAATGTTTGACCTCGGTTGGGGCGTCTATGATGTCATTACACACGAGGTAGAATCGGACAAGATGTACCTCATCGAACTTCCAGATGGCAGTTGGAAGCAATTTGCCTTGCTCTCCCTCATTGACGGAGTCTATGAATTCCAAATGGCCGACATCGACGGTTCCAATGAGACGCTACTGGCCATCAACAAGGCAGACTACGAAGGCAAGCTGTTTGCTTATTGCAACTTGAGCACTGGACAGGTTCTGGACTTGGAGCCTGACGCAGCCTGGGACTTCCAGTTCTTGACCTACACCGAGGACATTGGAGAAGGTACTTATTACGCCGTGGTCGGCGCGTTGGCCCATCCCGATGTCATGGTCCAACAAGCGGATGATTTGTACGATCCGTACACCGACGCTGATTACAACGTTGATTCATTTTCGCTGGCTACGAATGAAGTCGGATACGATTGGAAAAGCTACGTACCGGGTGCTGGCTACGCCTTGGAGTCGAGTCGCTGCTATTTCGTTTCGGCGAATGATGGAAACGTTTGGCGCATGGTGATGACAGGCTTCGACGGTGCGTCGACAGGCAACATTAGCATCGGCAAAGTGGAAGCAACCGTTTCATCGGTTGTTGACCTGCAGCAATCTTCGGCAATCCAAGCCTTTCCAAATCCCATCGAATCGGGGCAAATTCTAACCCTTCAGGCGCCGCAACGATTCGAGCAAGCAACATTTCGAATTTGCACTGCTTCCGGAGCCATTGCTACGCAGTTCCAACCCACGCAATTCCCTTGGACCGTGAATACATCCAACTTGGTGCGCGGTTTCTATTTCGTCGAAGGCGTCAATGCTCAAGGAGACCGGATTCAATCCCGATTCGTAGTCGACTGACCCCAGAGCAATGAACCGCCCCTCGCTCCGTCCTGTACTTTGGTTGCTCGTATTGACGTGCTTCGCCCTTCCTATGGATGGCGCTCGTTCCGCAACACCGCAAGCCGACAGCAGCTTGATGGAGATGACCAACCGCCTCTTCGAACTCGACTTGGCCACAGTAACAGGGGAAGCCTTGGGCACAACAGAGCAGGATGCCATGCGCAACATCCGCACCATTCGTGCGGCAGAATTTGCCCAACTTGGAGCCCATTCGCTCCGCGACCTCATGCGCTCCCAATTGAACTTTGACGTTTCGCAAGATCCCATTCTGGGTTCTGCCATGAAAATGAACGGCCTCGGAGGACGAAGTGTCAATGTGCTCGTTGATGGTGTTCCATTGACCGGTCGGATGAATGACAACATCGACCTCAGTCAAATCACGCTGGACAACGTGGAACGCATCGAAATCATCGATGGCCCCATGGCGGTGGAATACGGCACCAATTCTCTGGCCGGAACCATCAACATCATCACCCGTACGGACATCGCGGCGGCTTCTGCAATGGAAGCCACCGTGCAATATGAAAGCGTTGGTGTTCAATCCCAATCCGTCGGGTTGTCGTCCAATCGAAACGGCAGGCACCACTCCGTGCACCTGTCGCGTTACTACTTTGATGGCTGGTCGCCATCCGATGCCAATTGGGACGGTTTTACCGATCACCTAGCGGACTCCACGCGCACGCAGTTGTGGAATCCCAAACTGCAACATACCCTGACTTGGAAAACACAATACCATGTCGGAAACTGGCTGATCAAGCCACGCTTCAATGGGATGTTTGAGCGCATCGACAACAAAGGCGAACCGCGCCAACCGTATGGACAGACCGCCTTCGACGATCGGTATTTCACTCGACGCTGGATGCCGACCTTGGAAGCAAAGCACTACGGGGCGGACGGCAACACCTGGGAGGCTTTTGTTTCTTACCAGCGGTTTTGGAGGTCGCGCGAGGCATTTGCCACCGACCTGACCAATCTCGAGACCAGCCCTCTCGAATTCGAATCGCAGGACACCACGACCATGCATTCCTTTCAAAGCCGAGGAAGCGGTGATGTATGGAGTCTCGGCATGTTAAAGATTCGGACGGGCTGGGATGTGAACCATCAAACGCTGACCAGTCAGCGAATGTCGGGTGCAACAAAAACAATGTCCGATGCGGCACTGTTTGCGCAAGCCTTTTGGGAAAGCAATCGGTTTCGCGGACAATTTGGATTGCGAAAGGCGTACAACACGCAATTTGCGGCGCCCTTCCTTCCGAGCATTCTCGGACGCTGGAAAAACGGCCCGCAGCGGTTGAGGATTTCCTATGCCAAAGGCTTTCGTGCTCCGAGTTTGAAAGAACTCCATTTCCGCTTTGTGGATGTCAACCACTCCTTGTATGGCAATGAAAACTTAGCACCGGAAACGTCCCACTTCACGCAGTTGGCTTACGACTGGGAGGATGAACATGTGGCATTTTCATCTCAGATTTTCGCCAATTACGTGCGCAATCAAATTGGCCTCGTTGACCAACTCGACGGAACATTCCGGTACCAGAATTTCTCGCAATTTCAATCCCAGGGACTCAAATTGAATGGACAAATCCAGCTCAACCGATGGCAGCTGCATGCCGCGTCGAGTTGGATCAGTTCGCAACAACAAATTGGAGAATACGAGGAGGCGTTCCCGCGGTTTTCCGCGTTTGAATGCGCCACGCGTGTGGAGTGGAGCAGTCGCAAATCCATCCATTTTGGCACTTCACTTCGATGGATTGGTCCCACGCAACGTGTCGTGAGTGCCGATTTGGAATCGATTCAGCAGCAAAGCACGGAAGCCTACTCGTGGATCGACGCACACGTCGAGTGGGCCGACCCTGACGCGCGCTGGCGATTAACGGCGACCGCCAAAAACATTACGAATGTGACCGCTATTGTTGGCTCCACAAACAATGCCGCTCACTCGCCTTCTGCCAACCTCATGTCTTGGGGCCGGAGTTTCAATCTCCGTGTCCAGTACCGCATCGAATCTCGAACCCCATGAACCGACTGATTCACCCCCTCGGAACAGCTTTCATCGCCGCCTTGATTTTTCTCACAAGTTGCGTTGAACGAGAACTTCCCATCCCAGCACGCACACCGGGCTCAGCGAACCTGATTCAGGCGAATGTGGGCGTTGATTATGAAACACAATTGTTTTTCAGTTTGACGGAAAACCGCATTGAAGCTAGCTGCCAACAGCGGGATTGGTGCATCGCCTTGCGCGAAGCTGAAGGAGCGACCTCGTTGATGACCAATTCAGGTCGCGCCATGAAAACGTACCATACCGAGGCGATAGACTTTCACTCTTCCATCAATTTTGATGCGTTGGAAGACGACAAGTGGGAAGTAATGGACCCCACGGGCATGGCGGGAGATGCCAATGTTGGTCTCGAACTTGTTGCCAATGAATTGACACTCGTTGACCTGGGATTGGATGAGGAAAACGAACCCCTCGGCATTGCGCGCGTGGGTTTGATTGGTTTGGATGACACCGGTTGGCTTCTGCAAATCGCCGATGCACAAGGCCTCAATACGGACACGGTATCTGTACCAAAGCTCGATGGATGCGAGTGGCACCAAGTAAGTTTGCTCAATTCTTCTGCTCATCAAGTCGAACCCCCGGCATCGTCGTGGGAAGTGTGCATCACCCAATACATGGAATTGTTGGATGGTGAAATCCCCTACCTCGTCGTCGGCTTGTTGACTCCCACGGACCGCGTTCAAGTCTACGAAACCCGCGAAGTGGATTGGGAAACGTGGAAAACCAACAGCTGGGATGACCTGGAATTCAGCCCTGAATGGAATGCCATCGGATATGACTGGAAGATTTTTGATCTCAGCACCAGCGCATACACCGTTGATTACGATAAATTGTATTGCGTCCGAACGGAGGAAGGACGCGAATTCTTAATGCGCATGCTCGACTTTTACGATGCGAATGGAAACACCGGCAACGTAACGTTTGAAGTACTGGAGCGCTGAGATTTAGGGCAGTCCCAGGTACTTATGGGTCTGGAGTGAGATGCGCCAGCGCGGCTGGATTTGAAGGTGCTGCATGATGTGTGGAAGCACCTTTTCGCGTCGGTCCCATTCCGGTTGAAAAAACAACTCTGTGCTTTCGGAAACTTTTTCTGCATGGCTCTCACCCCACGAAATGTCTTGGCGATTCACCACGACAACCTTTAACTCATCAACATGCGCATAAGCGTCTTCTCGTGCTGCTTTGAAGCGTTTTGGCGAGAGTGTCACCCAGTCCCATTCCCCAGACATTTTGTGCGCACCGGATGTTTCGATATGGGTTTTCAGGCCTGCGTCGCGCAGCCCCTTCGTCAAAGGACCGAGGTCGTGCATCGCCGGCTCACCGCCGGTTACAACACAAATCGGCGCACCTGACTCCCGAGCTTGCTTCACCAGTGCGGCACAGCTCACTTTGGGATGTGCCTCCACGTCCCAACTTTCTTTCACATCGCACCAGGCGCATCCGACATCGCACCCACCCAAGCGGATAAACCACGCACTTTTTCCCGTGTGGGCCCCTTCTCCCTGAACGGTGAGGAATTGTTCCATCACCGGGTACCTATGTTCAGACCAACTTGCCATGCAAATCAAACTCTGTTGCTGACTCAATTTGAACGTCTGCAAAGTCACCCATCCTCAGATGCACATCGCCCGGCACTGTAATCCGAACCTCATTGTCGACATCCGGAGAATCCCATTCGGTTCGTCCAATCCAGATCCCGTCTTCTGTTCGATCTACGAGTGCGCGCTGCTGCGTTCCTACGAATTTTTGATTGAGTTCATAAGAAATACCCGCTTGCTGTTCCATGATGGCCTCGACACGCTTGCGTTTCACCTCTTCAGAAACATCATCTTCAAGTTTGAAGGCGTGCGTATTTTCCTCATGCGAATACGTAAAACAACCGACGCGTTCGAAGCGCATTCTCGCCGTCCATTCCAGCATGTCTTGATGGTGCGCTTCGGTCTCACCTGGAAAACCACAAATCAAAGTGGTACGCAGCGCAATTTCAGGAACGCGGTTTCGAATATCACCAATCAATCGGTCCATCTTCTCTTGGGTGATCCCTCTCCGCATGCTTTTCAAGATATCATCCGAAGCATGCTGCAAAGGCATATCGAGGTAATTGCAGACGTTGGAACGTTCCGCCATTACATCCAACACATCCATCGGAAATCCAGTCGGAAAGGCATAATGCAAACGAATCCAATCGATGCCATCTACATCGCTGAGCCGACGAACCAATTCCGCGAGTTTTCGCTCGCGATAAATGTCCAGGCCGTAGTAGGTCAAATCTTGAGCAATCAGGATCAATTCCCGAACTCCATTGGCGGCGAGGCTCTTCGCCTGTTTCACCAAATCCTCCATCGGCGTTGACACGTGCTTGCCGCGCATCAGAGGAATCGCGCAAAATGCACAAGGACGATCGCATCCTTCTGCGATCTTTAAGTAAGCGTAATGTGCCGGGGTTGTGAGCAATCGCTCCCCCACCAATTCGCGCTTGTAATCGGCTTTCAACGTCTTGAGCAAACGCGGCAAATCACGGGTTCCAAACCAAGCATCTACTTCCGGAATCCCATCTTTCAATTCGTCTTTGTAACGCTCCGACAGACAGCCGGTTACATAAACCCGATCGACCAAGCCCTCTTCTTTCGCTTCTGAAAAACGAATGATGGTATCGATGCTTTCTTGCTTTGCGCTTTCAATGAAACCACAAGTATTGATGATCACAATTCCAGCATCGCCTGATTTAGACTCATGCTCTACATCGTACGAATTGGCCCGTAGTTGGCCCATCAACACTTCAGAATCGAAAACGTTTTTGGCGCAGCCCAAGGTCACTACATTGACTTTACGCGGCTGGGTGGTTCTTGTTCTCATGGAGTTGGATCGTGGGTATAGACTCAGGCAGTGGTGGATTCATCCCAATTTTCAGGCAAAAGACTATCGATGAATTCAATGACGTCAAAATCTTGTAAATCTTCCATTTTTTCACCAATGCCGATGAACCGAACAGGGATACTCAGTTGGTCAGAGATGGCGAGTACTGCGCCTCCTTTCGCCGTGCCGTCCAATTTGGTCAACACCAAACCCGAGACTTCTGTAGCCGCCATGAACTGCTTGGCCTGTTCAACCGCATTCTGACCGGTTGAACCATCCAAAACAAGCAATACTTCGTGGGGAGCACCTGGGACAATTTTGTCCATTACGCGCTTAATCTTGGTCAACTCCTCCATCAGCCCCTTTTTGTTGTGGAGGCGGCCTGCCGTATCGACAATCACCACCTCAGCATCGCGCGCAACAGCAGCTTCCAAGGTGTCAAAGGCTACCGAAGCAGGATCAGCACCCATGTGTTGGGCAATGATTTCCACTCCTGCCCGCTCTGACCAAATTTTCAATTGATCGATGGCCGCAGCACGGAAGGTGTCCGATGCCCCAAGAAGGACTTTTTTTCCCTCGTTCTTGTACCGCCAAGCTAACTTCCCGATGGACGTGGTTTTGCCCACGCCATTCACGCCAACCACCATGATCACCTTCGGTCCCTGGCTTGAATCGAGAATGCCTTTGTCAAAATCATCCAGTGTGCGCGTTCCAGACTCGGAAAAAAGGCCTGCAATTTCCTCCCGCAGCATCTCATACAATTCCTGCACTTCCATATATGCCTCAAAACGGGCGCGCTTTCGCAGGCGATCTAAGATTTTATTGGAGGTGTCAACTCCGACATCTGCCGTGATCAGGGCCTCTTCCAGATCATCCATCAACTCCTCGTCCACCTTTCGGCGACCGGTAAACACCTTGGCGAGTCGTTGAAAAACATTCGTACGGGTCTTTTCAAGTCCCGAATCGAGGCTTTCCTTCTTCTTTCCTGAAAAAATCCGCTTGAAAAAACTCATGAGGTTATTTTGAATAGAGGGCTTTTAGGACAAAAAGGGCCGGCACTTTGGCAAGTGCGGCCCTTCTTCAAAGTGGTGTTCAACTGACCTATTCGCTCAGTCGCGGCCGAGCCATTCTTTGACATCGTCGTTGTGGACGATCTCTTCACGGAAAGTGTATGCCCCTGATTTGGCGCTTTTGATCATCTTGATGACCTTCGTGTGTTGCTTTCCGCCGCCGGATTGCAAGGATGCTACTGTTTTCTTTGCCATGACTCAGTTTATTTTATCTCTTTGTGCATGGTCATCTTCCGAAGCACAGGATTGTACTTCTTCAATTCGATGCGATCCGGAGAATTCTTTCGGTTCTTGGTCGTAATGTATCGTGACGTTCCTGGCTTGCCAGAATCTTTATGCTCTGTGCATTCGAGGATCACTTGTACGCGGTTGCCTTTCTTGGCCATCTGTCAAAAATTGGAGTGCAAATATAGCGAATCATTGTGACCTAACAAGGCCTTATCGCAAATCCAACATTTCAACGTGGATAAGCCGCTGATGCAGGCGGTTTTGCAGGGGCTTCCTCCTCTTAAGTTTATGCTTTCGCTATGGCCATCCGTAAAAACACCAAAAGCAGCAAGCCTGCACCCGCTCGCAACCGAAAAAAAGGCGCGGCCGAAGCTGAAAAGAAAAGCAGCAAGAAAACACCCCGAACAAAGGCAGCCCCCGGAAAGCTTCGTGTTTGGTTCGCTGCGTTTCAAGAACGGTGCCGAAACCCGCGACTGCAAGCGGCAGTCGGCGTTTCAATGCTCGTTGCAGGGATTTATATTGGAGGTGCGCTCGTTTCGGGACTTTTCACGGGTTCGGCTGACTACGCAATGGTACTCGAAGGCTTGAATGACGCGGCCCAAAGCAATCGCGAGCCCTATCAAAATTGGCTGGGTGGCTCAGGCGCTTTCCTGGCTTTTTGGCTTGGACGCCAAGGCCTTGGACTGGGCGCCCTCTCCCTTCCTGTTCTATTGATCTTCTGGTCTTGGCCCATGATCACCCAACGAAAATCAAGTGGAAATGGAAAAACGGTCCGCTGGGCACTTCTGTGGACCGTACTCAGTCCCTGGTTCGCCGGCTATATCGCATCCATTTTGGGAAAATGGGGAATGCCAGCTTGGGACCACTGGATTGGAACAGCCGGGCACTTTCTGACGGAGAACGCTTTGATTTATTTGGGTACGCTTGGCAATGGCCTCGTCTTTGGCGGCATCATTCTGGCCATCAC
>DLQB01000124.1:0-368 GCA_002477505.1 Flavobacteriales bacterium UBA7443 | reverse complement strand
CAGCTTTCGGGATTTTCATTGGCGAATATTGCCCAATGGTTTTCATCCGATGATGCCGAGGCGAGTGCTTGGAACAGCCGGAATGCTGCGGAGGACGAATCTGATTCCAACACGGACAATGATGAACCGCTCACCGAACACGAACCCTCAGACCTGCCGTGGGAACAAGAAGACCTCAGCACGCCAGCTTCAAGCGCCGTAACGGAGGAACCGGTTCTTCTCGAAGAAGATGACGATACGGAAGCAACATTGGATGAGCTGCTGACCGAATTGGAGGGCAACACCGCGCCAGAGACAAGCCTCGTTACGCCCGTTACGCCCACTCCACCGAAACACAACAAAGGCGAAAAAGACGACGATGATGTGGC
>DLQB01000089.1 GCA_002477505.1 Flavobacteriales bacterium UBA7443 | reverse complement strand
TGCTCGCGGATGTAATCGCTCATGAGTGCATGGGTGCCTTCATCGCCAGATTGCCCTGACAACTGGAGCAATGCACGCTCACGCAACAACAATACGCTGAAAGCCGCCACACAATGCTTCATGGCTTCCTCCCCATCCGAAATGTCCTTGACAGCGTGCACATCTGTGTTGGCCAAATAAGCCTCGTACGTATGCAAGGGGCGACCTCCGAGGGTCAGAATACGTTCGGCGACCTCATCGATCTTCGCCTGCAAATCACTGTAGAGCTCCTCAAATTTCAGGTGGAGCTCGAAAAACGCTTTGCCTCGGATGTTCCAATGAAAACCGCGGACGTTTTGGTAAAAAATCTGCAAGTCGGCAAGCAAATCATTCAAGCCCTTGGTGAGCTCCTGAGTGGTTTGCGGATTTAAGCCAATGGGCATGTTGCTTTCCATGGTCGGTTGTTTTTCGATTCAAATCAGTAAGCACGAGCAAACACCACGCGTTGAGCAGAGTCCGCTCCTGTACGAACGCATTGACCCGCCTCTTCATTGCCTTCGAGGGGAATGCAACGGATGGTTGCTTTGGTCTCTTTCTTGATCAAATCTTCCGTTTCTGAGGTGCCATCCCAATGCGCTTCCACGAATCCTCCCGCCTCGAGCGCGTCCAAAAATTCCTCCCACGTATCAACGCGAGTTGTCGTCGACGTCCGGCGCTCTTCTGCCCGGTCAAACAACGAATTCTGGATCTCCTCCAACAATTCCTTCACATGACCTTTGATGCCTTCCATTGGAACGATTTCTTTGGTTCGGTTGTCGCGGCGGGCCACTTCCACGGTGCCGCCTGCGAGGTCTCGCGGCCCCATGGCCAAACGTACCGGAACGCCCTTCAATTCGTATTCAGCAAACTTCCAACCGGACCGCTTGGAATCATCGTCGTCCAACTTCACCCGGAAGCCAGCCGCCTGAAGTTCGTCGGCAATGCCTTGCAGCGCACCCACAATCTCAGCCATCTGCTCTTCGCCTTTGTAAATTGGCACCAGCACCACCTCAATGGGTGCCAGCTTCGGAGGCAATACCAATCCTGCATCGTCCGAATGCGTCATGATCAACGCTCCCATCAAACGCGTCGAAACACCCCATGATGTAGCCCAAACCAATTCCTGACCACCCTCGCGCGTTGCAAACTTCACGTCAAATGCCTTGGCGAAGTTCTGGCCCAAAAAGTGCGACGTTCCCGCTTGGAGTGCTTTCCCGTCTTGCATCATCGCTTCGATGCAATACGTATCCACTGCACCCGCAAAGCGTTCGTTGGCCGACTTGACTCCTTTCAAAACCGGCATCGCCATCCACCCCTCTGCAAAGTCGGCGTACACATCCAGCATTTTACGTGCCTCTTCCACAGCCTGATCGGAGGTCTCGTGCGCCGTATGCCCCTCTTGCCAGAGAAATTCAGTCGTGCGCAAAAACAACCGGGTACGCATCTCCCAGCGCACCACATTCGCCCATTGATTCACCAGCAAAGGCAAATCACGGTAACTCTGAATCCAATCCTTATAGGTATTCCAAATGATGGTTTCAGACGTCGGACGCACGATCAACTCCTCCTCCAACTTTGCATCTGGATCCACCACGACCCCACTTCCGTCCTCAGCATTTTTGAGGCGGTAGTGCGTCACCACTGCGCACTCTTTGGCAAATCCCTCGACGTGAGCAGCCTCTTTTGACAAATAACTCTTTGGGATGAACAGCGGGAAATAAGCATTCACATGGCCTGTGTCTTTGAACTTCTGATCCAACACGTCTTTCATGCGCTCCCAAATGGCAAAACCATAGGGCTTGATCACCATGCAGCCTTTGACATCGCTGTGCTGCGCGAGATCGGCCTGCACGACCAATTCATTGTACCACTTGCTGTAATCCGATTCGCGGGAAGTCAATTTTGATGCCATGGCAATTGCTCAGGTAGTTTGGTATGATTTGTGTTACAGAGGATGCGTGAACCTCGTGCGCCACAAAAGTACCCAATTTCGTACCTTTCTCAGGATAAATGACATTCCCCATGGCTAGACTTCCTCTTCCCCCGCTTTTTCTTCGGGCAATTCCCGTTCGTTGGATGCTCAGCCTCGCAGCGGCAACCACCTTGTTGGCAGGATGCGCCAGCCTCCCTGATTTCTCTGCGCTCGAAAATGACGAGTTGTACCTCAGCCGCGGCGAGGAATTTGTCACCGACAGCAAATACTTGGCCTTTGCGATGGAACAAGCGGGCGTTGAAGATTTGGATGAAGACGACTATTATGACGCCAATCGGAGTACCTATGGAGAGGGATACATGGGTGGATATGGAGGTCCGGGCTACCAACCGAGTTTCAACAATCCGTACCGTCCATTCTCCAATGGCCTCGGACTGCAATCGTATTTCAATCCCATGAGCGGTTATGGAATGGGGATGGGAATGGGCTATGGCGGTTTCAGCGGAATGAACTACGGCATGAACAACGGGTTCGGGTACAACAACATGGGCTACAATACCATGAGCTATAATCCATACGGGTTCAACAGCTGGAACAACGCCTACAATCCATACGGGTATTACAATCCCTATGGCAACAACGGCTGGAACAACGGCTATTCGGGTTGGGGAAACAACGGCAATGCTGGGCCTTACTTCGGAGATGTGTACGGAGGGGGATCAGGAGTGACCAGCTTCACGCGAACACCAATCATGAGTTACACCAACAATGGCAGCAATTAC
>DLQB01000156.1 GCA_002477505.1 Flavobacteriales bacterium UBA7443 | reverse complement strand
TTCATATTCATTCGACCATTCGATGCCCGCAGCAGGGGATTGCAATCCGAATGTCTGCAGTCCATACGCATAGGGAACGCTCCAAGTCGTAATGTCGTAGGTCAAGGAGTCAGAAAGAACAGGATTGGGGTCGAAGAGCACATTGAGAATGCCCGAATGCGTTTGGCGTGCATTGATCATCAAGTCGCCTGTCTTGGCCATAATTGCCCTCTCTTGATTGGTGCCGTATTCCCAAGCCTGGGAAATCCGTTGGCTTCCTTCAACTTGTTCGCAACGGATGTGGTGCCGATCGAGAAACGCGACCAACTCTCGCACTCGGTGTTCATTCTGAGTGTTTACGGGAATGCAATAGGCATCGAATCGTCCAGTAGGATTGGTGCGATTCATATCGAAAAACTCCGCCATTTGATCCACCAATGTCGTGCTTAGCCGAGCACTGGTGAAGAGCGCTTCAAAACTACTGGAGACGTGATTTTCAATGCGCTGTTCAAGGCTCAACAATTCTCCGGAATTCTTCTCGACCAAAACACCTGCGCCACCGCTTCCGCCTTGTTCGTACGTCATGCCAATGGCACCGTTGTATATGGGGTAGGTGTCGCCGTAGCTCGGGTAGAGCAAATCAAAGGATTCGCGGGTGTAATACAATTCTCCTCGGTCATCGAAATCCTTGGAAGTAGCGATTCCAATCTCTGCTTGGAAGGCGCGCTGCCAATCGGTGATGGCTTCATGATACGGCTCTGCCGCCGGGGCGAAATAATATGGGGAGTTGTACCCCATTTCATGGTAGTCGCAGTGCACATGCGGCATCCAGTCATGGTATACCTTCGAACGCATTTGACTTTCAATTTGCTTTTGCCACGCCCAATCGCGGTTCAAATCAAACAAGTAATGATTGGGCCGGCCTCCGGGCCATGGTTCATCGTGCTCGAAAGCAATCGGGTCGGCATTGGGGTCAGAAGAGGCATACTGATTGAACCAGTTGGAATATCTGTCGTGGCCATCGGGGTTTAGACAGGGATCAATCAAAACGATGATTTTGCGCAGCCATTCTTCACCGGATTGCACTGCCTTGGCAGTTTTGTGCATCACTTCCAATGCCGCTTCTGTGCAGACCGCTTCATTTCCGTGAACATTGTAGCTCAACCATACAACGGCCACGTCATCCCATCGCTCGAGACCAGGACCACCTTCAATGCGGTCCAAGTGTTGTTGTTGGAATGATTCCAATTCCTTCAGGTTGTCCAGATGCGATAGAACAAGCAGCTGCAAAGGCCTGCCTTCGTTCGTAGCTCCGTAAGAAATCAATGAAGAAGATGGCAGGGCTTCGTGGATGTGAAGCGTGTAATCCACCACGCGGTGGTGCCCGGTGAATGTGGAACCCAATTCATAACCGAGAAATTCCGTCGGAGAGGGAATGTTCGTTTGGGCTTGGATTCCAAACGACATCAAAGCTGAAATAATCAATCCCGTGAGCCGCGGACCAAATGTTCTGGTTTGTTCTTGCATGTGAGCAAGTTAACCAAGGAACGCCATTCAGTTGCCTTTGGCAAAAGAGAGGATGGCCTCATCCATTGGGTCAACGCCACTGCGGAGTGAACTCACGAGTTTCCCTGACTCATCAACGAGAAACTTGTGGAAGTTCCACAAGACTTTGTTGTCACTTGCTCCATTCTTGCTCTCGTTGCAAAGCCATTGGTACACGGGATGCTGGTTTTTTCCGTAAACGTCTATTTTGTCCATCATTTGGAAGGTTACGCCGTAGTTTTTGGAGCAGAATTTGGTGATGTCTTCAGCTGTTCCAGGCTCCTGTGCTCCAAAGCCATTGCAAGGGAAGCCGAGGATGACGAAATCATCCGTGCGGGTGTTTTGGTTCAATTTTTCCAATCCTTCGTATTGTCGCGTGAAACCACATTTAGAAGCGGTATTTACGATAAGCACTCGCTTTCCTTTCAATGATGCAAAGTCGAATTTTTCGCCGTCGAGGGTCAATGCCTCAAGATTATAGAATGATTCCATGGGTTCACTGTATGGGAACGTGTCGGTTGATTTTGTCATTTTCCATGCACTCAATGCGATGATCAATGCAGTTGCGCATGCAATCGTGATTGTAATTTCGGCGAAAAATCTCATATTGTTGTCTTATTCCAATAAAACTCAACTCATGGGGCATATGTTCAAATCCTTCCCTTTGTTTACCGCGAGACAAGATCACTTCCCCAGTTTGTCTGTGTTTGCGATGCTGATGATGATTGTTGGGGCGAGGCCGGCGCTGGCACAATGCGCGAATTTCGGTGCCTTTAACATTGGGGATGATGTTGAAATCACTTGCACCGATTCGTGCATCACGTTGCTTTCACCGAGCATCGCCAGTGTAGCCGCGAGTGGATCTGATTATGAGATTGAAGAGATTGATTACGCCTTGCCTTATCCTTTTAATCAGGGGACTGTCGCCATCAGCACTGGAGACGATGATTTTGCCGCAGCGACCAATGTTCCGATCGGATTCACCTTCAACTTCTACGGCAACGATTACACGCAATGCCGGATTTCCCCCAATGGATGGATTTCATTTGATTTGTCGGAGAACGCTC
>DLQB01000114.1:1631-5137 GCA_002477505.1 Flavobacteriales bacterium UBA7443 | reverse complement strand
CGGTTTCGGGGGACTACCCACCCTGGAATCAGTTTCCAGAGGATGGTACCCAATGTGATTAGAATCATCCACAACCATCCGATGGAAGATTGGGGTCCAAGAAAAGGATAATCATACGATGATGCTCCGGTTAGAATTGTCGCGATCAGCAGCAATAAGGCACAGAAAACAGCGATCAAAACATTGCCAGATAGGCCTTCTCGGTAAAAGGCAAAAATCAGACCACCATAGACCAATACAGTTCCTGCGTCGGGCTGCAGCATAATCAGAGCGGCAGGAATGCAAACGATTAAGCCGGATTGCACCAGCGTTTTGGCATTTCTGATTTTGCCATTGCTGCGACTGAGGAGCCAAGCCAACATCAAAACAGTTCCCGTTTTGGCAAATTCAGATGGTTGCAGACTGATGGAGCCAATGCCAAACCAAGATTTTGCCCCGCCAACGGTTTTGCCTACCAACAGCACGCCAATGAGCAGAAGAATGTTCACTGCGTAATGGATGACGGTGGTTCGAATGAAAAATTCTCCTTCGATGATCAGCGTAATGGCTGCGATCATGAGCGCTATGCATATCCATGCAAACTGTTTGCCGACCTTGCTGTCGAGGGCAAACCAATCCACGTTTTCAGCACCGCTGGTTGCACTGGCAATGTTCAGTAAGCCCAATACCATGAACGTGAGAACGAGTCCAATCGTTATCCAATCAATGCGCTGTAGGATGGGGGCCGTTCTCCTCATTGCTTGGCGTTTGCGAATGGGTAGGTTGCGCCTTTGACCCGTGATTCCTTCTCAGTCTGCTGAACGCTTCCTTTCAAATAGTGCTCCATCATTAGGCTCGCAATAGGTGCCGCCCAATCGCCCCCAGCTCCGGCATTCTCGACATAAACGCTTAGTGCAATTTTAGGGTCATTTGCTGGAGCGAATGCAATAAAAACCGAGTGATTTCCTTGGGAATCTTGAACGGTTCCGGTTTTGCCACAGACCTTGATGCCTGGAATTCGGGCGAGGGGGGCAGTTCCTTCATCGGATTCGGTCACTGCATTCATGGCTTTGATGACGGGTTTGAAAAGCGCAGGATCAATACCGGTTTGCACCAGAGAATCCATTCCGGCAGGCTTCCCTTTTGATCCGATGGATTGAATCACGTGTGGCGTGCGAAAAGACCCCCTATTGGCCAACGTAGCAGCTAAATTGGCCATGTGAAGTGGCGTTGTAAGCAGCTCTCCTTCGCCAATTGAAATGGAATAAATGGTGGAATAGGCCCATCTTTTTCGACCGTAAAGTTTGTCGTAAAGGGTGGTATCAGGAACCGAACCCGATCGAAGTCCAGGGAAATGCCCTCCCAGATCAGTGCCCAATCCAAAGCGTCGGATGGAAGCAGACCAATCGCCCAGTTGATTGCGGGCTTCTTCAAAGACATTGGACTCCTTGCGCGGTTGAATCATACGCCGCATCACCTCATGAAAATAAGGATTACACGAATGGACAATGGCAGATTCCAAATTGTCATTGGTATGTCCACCGTGGCAACCAATGATGGATCGATTGCATGGAATACGGGTTTGCGTGGAGATGACCCCTCGATCCATGGCGATCAATCCTTGGATCATTTTGAAGATGCTACCGGGCCGATAGGTAGCCCGCATGGTCCGATTGAATAATGGCTTATTGGTGTCGCGCAATAAGCTGTCATAATGGGTTCCGCGCATGCGACCCGTCAGTAAATCGGTGGCATAGCTGGGAGCGCTGACCATGGCCAATACTTCACCGGAATGAGGCTCGATGGCCACAATGCTGCCTCGCTTGCCTTCCATGATGGATTCTCCGTATGCCTGGAGCGCCATGTCCAAGGTGAGATTGATGTTTTCGCCCGGGGTGGGCATGGAGTCGAGCGCTCCTTGTTCCGCGGATTGTCGGTAATCATTTCGAACATCGACCAGGTGAAATTTCACTCCTTCTCTTCCTCTTAGTTCTTCCTCCCACTGCAATTCCAAACCAGATTTCCCTTTGTAATCTCCGAGGTTGTAGCCCTTGTTGGATTGGATGTCATCCCGATCGACTTCGCGGTATTCACCGAGCAAATGACTGGCCAACCCCGATTCATTCGTGCGGATGGAACGCCGACGTGATTGGATGCCGGCAAAACGCCAAAGCTCTCCTGCGACGGCAGCATATTCAGTAGCGGGCATCTGTTTGCGAATGGTCGAGGGGCGATACGTCGCATAGGCCTCTGCCTTGCGAATGGCTTTCTGAATTTCGCTCGGAGTGAGTCCGATCAATTCAGCGAGTGCAAGCGTATCCATTCCACCGGCGATTCGGCATTGCCGCGGAGTGAACAAAATGTCGTAGCCGGCCTTGTTGTCCAGAAACAATTCACCGCTCCGATCAAAGATGAGGCCGCGGGCTGGAGCGAGGACTTCACGCTCTTGGGTCAGTCGAGCGGCGTAATCTTGGAGATTGCTTGAAAGCAATTGAAGCTGTGCAAGGCGTCCGATGAATATCAAGGCAATGAGCAGAAAAAGCCCCCCAATGATCCACTGGCGTTCCTTGAGGTTCATCGCTTTTTTCTTTTTGCTTGCACCAGCTGTAGGACCGCGGCAAAAAGGAATAAGCCGAGGAAAGATGAGGTCAGCGCTTTCCCCCAGCCCGTGAACATCAAGCTCCACCGCCCGGCTTCCAGTGAGAACAACCATAAGTTGTGGATGCTCAGAGCGGCAAAGGTTCGGACTGAGAACCATTGGATTCCCATGCTTTTAATCGTAGGCTCATCGGTTACTTCATACCCTTCGCGGGGTGCAAGCAATCGGTTGATGAATGGTAAAAAAGTTGCCATGGTGATGGCGGAAGAAGTGAATAAGCCGCCTCCGTAGGCAAAGAAGTCCACGCTCGCTCCGACGAGAGCGCTCACTACCAAGAGGACCACAGGCCGAGTATTCAAGGGAAGCAACAGAATGCCAAGGGCATGAAAAGCCAAGATGCCCCACCCATTCCATAAGGTGAGGTTTTGAAAGAACAGAACCTGCAATGAAACCGTCAAGAGCAGCTGCAAGGGGATGAGCATCGCGGGATTCATGGCGTTGAGAGATTGGCAGTGCTTTGCAATGAATCAATGAGCGCCTTGTCGGGGGTTTCCGTCAACTGAACATAGCGCAAAGATTGAAAGTTGGCACTCCAATTCACCGGTACATTCAGAAATTCACCATCGAAAAAGGGGGGCTCATCTGCGACGGTTCCGAAGAGGAGATCGGAGGGGAATACCCCTTGAAATCCAGTAGTCAGAACGGAGTCCCCCGGTTTTAAATCGGCACTCCGGGGGATATCATAAAGCACACCGGAGGTAGCGTCAACGCCGTTCCATTTCAAGCGCCCAATGGCTCCCGATTGTCCAATTCGCGCGCTCCAATCCAATCGGTTATGAAGCAAGGGGATACCGATGGAGTATGCATTGGTGGTTTCGATGATCTTTCCAATTGCGGCCCCATTCTCGGTGACACCTTGACCAATTCG
>DLQB01000114.1:0-1531 GCA_002477505.1 Flavobacteriales bacterium UBA7443 | reverse complement strand
GAAGACGATTGTCCGAGGGTGGATCGCAAACGCGCATTCTCCTCGAGCAACTGGATGTTTTGATCCGACAATTCTGTTCGATGGCTCCACTGTGCCAAACGTCCCTGCCAGGCACTTTCCCAATTCAAAGCCAACCGCACCCATTTTCCCCGTGGATAGCCGTGGCTGGTCACAAACCAGCCCATTGCAAGGCCCTGCAGCAGCATGAAAACCAAGATGACCTGGTACTGAACGATGAAGTTCCAGAGGTTTCTCATGTTGCCATGCGGTGAATCAGTTGCGCATCAAGAAGGTGAATCGTTCGATGTTTTTCAGCGAGATGGCTGTTCCCTTCGCAACGGCGTGGAGCGGGTCTTCGGCTACGTGCACGGGCAACTTGGTCCGGGCAGAAATACGCTTGTCCAACCCCCGTAAAAGTGCTCCTCCTCCGGCGAGGTAGATCCCGGTGCGGTAAATGTCCGCTGACAGCTCTGGCGGGGTCTGTTCCAACGCCGAGTGGATGGCTTCTTCAATTTTAGAAATGCTCTTGTCCAACGCTTGGGCGATCTCGCTGTATGAGACGTGGATTTCTTTGGGAATACCAGTCATCAAATCCCGTCCCCGCACCGGATAATCCTCGGGGGGATTTTCCAGTTCAGTGGTGGCAGAGCCCACTTCAATTTTGATTTGCTCGGCGGTCCGCTCTCCAATCAAAATGTTGTGCTGTCGGCGCATGTATTCTTCGATGTCAGAGGTGAACTCATCCCCGGCCACGCGAATGTTTTTGTCCGTTACGATGCCGCCCAATGCGATGACCGCAATCTCCGAAGTGCCTCCTCCGATGTCAATGATCATGTTTCCCATCGGCTCTTCGACGTCGATGCCGATCCCTATGGCTGCGGCCATGGGCTCATGGATCAAGTAAACATCCTTTCCCCCTGCGTGCTCGGCACTATCAGCAACCGCCCGTTTTTCAACTTCAGTGATGCCAGATGGGATGCAAATGACCATGCGCAATGAAGGAGTGAACCAGGAATTGCGCTGATTGATCATCTTGATCATGCCTTTGATCATTTCTTCGGCCGCTTGGAAATCGGCAATTACCCCATCCTTGAGCGGTCGAATGGTTTCGATGTTTTTGTGCGTTTTTCCGTGCATTTGTTGGGCCAGTCGTCCAATCGCTACGATGCGACCGGTGCTGCGATCTTTGGCCACGATACTGGGCTCATCCACGACAACTTTATCTTCGTAATAGATGATGGTGTTGGCAGTGCCGAGATCGATGGCGATCTCTTGCATGAAAAAATTAAACAATCCCATGGTCGGACTTTGGCTAAGTGTGGAAGATCAGGTGTGAACAACCAAATATAAGCATGCTCAGCATCGAATTCCATGCTTTCCGGAAGAAACTATGGGGACATTTTTATTGCCCGGCTTCCGAATGTTTTATCCACCAAAGGCGGAGAAATCAATGCCTGAAATGTCGGGTGCCGGTCATGTACATAGCGACCTCGTTTTCATTGCAGAAATCAATGCTCAATTGATCCTTGAC
>DLQB01000111.1 GCA_002477505.1 Flavobacteriales bacterium UBA7443 | reverse complement strand
GCCAATCAAAGAAAACTGGTGAAATCCAAGACAGATGGGATGCAATTTGGAGGTGTGATTTATTCGGATAGTGCCGACAAATCTGCACGCTTCATCATGAATTGCAATCAAAAAGGGATTCCACTCGTCTTCTTGCAAGACGTAACCGGGTTTATGGTAGGATCGCGCAGTGAACACGGCGGCATCATCAAAGATGGCGCGAAGATGGTCAACGCCGTGGCAAATTCAACCGTCCCGAAGTTTACCATCATTGTTGGAAACAGTTATGGCGCCGGGAATTATGCCATGTGCGGCAAAGCATACGACCCTCGACTGATCGTAGCCTGGCCCTCCGCCCAGCTCGCTGTCATGGGAGGGGAACAAGCCGCTAAGGTTTTGCAACAGATTGAATTGGCTCGGCTCAAAAAACAAGGTGAGAAGCCGAATGAGGCTGAGCAGAAAAAGATGTTCGATGCCATTGAATCACGCTATACAGAGCAAACCTCTCCGGTCTACGCTGCAGCGCGTTTGTGGGTAGATGCTGTCATTGATCCGGAAGAGACCCGGCATTGGATCAGCAGCGGCATTGAAATGGCCAGCCATGCACCCCTCGAAGCGTTTCGCACAGGTGTGATTCAAACGTGAGAAAAAACAACTGTCTTTACTGCTTTCGTTCCAGGGCACTGAGTGCTTGGTGCATGGCCTCAAACAATGGCTGGGTTCCATCTTCACGTCCGTCTTCGACTACGCCGCGAACCACCAGCAAGGCATCCCACAGCGCATTTTCATCGCTAACGGTCTCCAACTCTTCGATCCATGTTAATGCTTCCATCGCGCATCGAAAATCGCCTTCCGCAGCACAATGAACGACGCAACGCAAGTGATTTTCCGATTGAAAACCACAGCTCCATAAAAATCCAATGATGTCCGCATGAATGGATGAAAACTCCGGGTCTTCCAGCGCATCCCCCATGACCTCTGCTCCTTCTGACACCTTCAAAGAACCGAGCATGGATGCAATCTCCTGGCGAAGTCCTTCCTCTGAACGGTCCCGAAAGGCTTCCAACATCGGTCGAACCCATTGAACAGTTCCTGCTTCCTTCGCCACTTCGAGGGCACCCAGCGCATCTTCCTCGCGGCCAGAGATAAGTTGTACGATTGAATTCATCCGGCAAAAGTACTTCAGTTTAAAGAAACGTGTTCAGCGAACGTCCAATGCCGTTGCCACCGGATCCGGAAATGTTTTCTTCCACGCAGCAACGAACTCAGCAATCATGATAGCCGTCGCACCCCAGATAATGTGATCTTCGAAGCGATACGCTGGAAGGTGAATCTCTTGGTTTTGGTCCTTGCCCATTTTGATTGCTGTATTTCTCAGGGCATCGTCCGGCAGCAAATCCGCCACAGGAACAACGACAACTTCAGCTACCTCTTTAGAATCCACCTTCCACATGGGCATCCGATCCAATACTGCAATGAAAGGCTTCACCGCAAAATTGCTGGGAGGAATGTAGCGCTCTGTAAGATCTGCAATGACATCGTCGCGGCTTACCATGACCCCCATTTCCTCTTCAAACTCACGAAGTGCCGTGCTCAGATTATCCGTGTCTTCGGCTTCTACCTCCCCACCAGGAATCGAAATCTGACCACTGTGAACTCCGGGATATTCCGGGCGCTTCATCAATACGAGGCACCACTGGCCTTGGCTGGGGACCAATGTTAACAAAACTGCAGCGAGCCGAACATGGAACCCTTGAGCCAAAGCCTCTGACTTGGAAGGACGCGTGAATGGCATTTTTGCATCTGCCATTTTTCCAAAAGAAACGCCATCCTCAGCGAAGCGATTAGCCAAATCTTGAATGGACGTCGGATGATGCTCAGCCATGGTTCAAAAATGAGGCATAATCCATGCCCAACAACTATCTTCGGAGGATAACTTCTACGATGACTGAGCAACCCCGTATCGCCATGCTGGACGATTCCATTGGCTTTCCGCCTTTGGAAGATGCTTGGGAAGGATTGCTCGCCATCGGCGGTGACCTCAGTGAAGCAAGACTCATCGCTGCTTATCAAAACGGCGTGTTTCCATGGTACGGTGAAAATGACCCGATTCTCTGGTGGGCTCCTGAAAAACGCTGCATCTTGAGGTTGGAGGATCTGAAGATCTCCAAAAGCATGCGCAACGTGCTCAATCGTAAGGATTACTCAGTCAAAACAGACACCCAATTCGAAGCGGTTCTGCGCAATTGTGGGGAGTTAAGAAAAGACGGAGAAGGAACGTGGATTTCAGAAGACATCATTCAGGCCTACCTGCGTTTGCATGCACTGGGCTTCGCCCATTCTTTCGAAACTTGGCGTAATGGAAAACTCATTGGTGGGCTCTATGGCGTGTCCATTGGGCACATGTTTTTTGGCGAAAGCATGTATTCGGCAGAAAGCAACGCATCCAAGATTGCTTTCATCCATCTGATTGAATGGGCCAAAAAACACAATTTCGGGCCCATCGATTGCCAAATTCAGAACCCGCACCTCCAAAGCATGGGAGCTTGTGAAATTGAACGCGACGCGTTTATGTCCCTTTTGAGGACACACCTGAACAATGGGAAAACACTTCGTGGCCGGTGGAGCCTTCCTAAGGATTGAATCATCGCAGGCAAGAAGCAGCTCCATTCTAATCGTTATCAAGTGTTTAGAAAAACGGTTGGGTCGCTATTCACAAGTCATCAACATGTTTCCTGCAGTCGTTAACAATTCGTTCATATTTCGGTCGCTCCGATGAACCCCTTTTTAACTGTCGCCTGCTACTTTGCATGCGTAGGGCTGAAAGCCTTGCAACGAAAACCCTAACCTACCACATCACCTTAGCCATGGACAAGTACGATTACATGATCCTCGACATCATCCACACCTACAAGCAAGAGCAGCAATCTCACATTCGATTGGCCGTCTTGGAGCGAAATTTCTGGAAGCGGATTGAAGCAGATACGGACCTCAGTGTTGGACAGGCACGAATCGGCGAGCGGATTACCAACTTGTACCTCGATGGCATGCTGCAAAACAAGAACGGGTATACCCTTACCAAGAAGGGCCGAGAGCAACTGGCCTTCGCGCCATGGAAACAGGCTGAAATGGCTTAATTGACATTTTCAGTTCAACGGGCATCGCGAACTTTCGGTGCATAAAAAAAGCCGGATAAATTCCGGCTTTTTTTATTTGTACCGTTTCGGTACAAATTTGTCTTTCGTTCTATCACTTGAAATGACCGAAAGCTTTCAACTTTCGAGCACTTCAAGCTCAGGGTACTTCTCTTTCCAGAAAGCTAGTTTTTCTTCATCACGAACGGTGATGACGGTTCGACGGTCCAATCGAACTTTGATATTGGGTTGCAACTCCTTTGCACGCTTTTTCCGAGCCATAACTTTCTTCTTTAATACTTAAGATACGGATTAATCCCGCTCCGTTCAACGAAAGAACAGCATTTCATGTGAAAAGGTTGTCATTGTGCATAACCTTTTTACAAATCTTACCATATCACAAGGTCTTCTGCTTGAACTGCAGAACAATTCCTGCCTCAGGCTGATGGATTGCCCGCCACTTTTGAGGCAAAGTATTGGATATACAGATAGCAAAGAACAGGAAGGACCAGAGCCACGCCAAATCCAGATTGATCCGCCAACGCTCCAACGGCGGGCGGAATAAACGCTCCACCAACGATTGCCGTGCAAAGAATTCCACTACCGAGCGGTTTCAGATCGCCTAATTCACCGATGCCCAGTGTGAATATTGTCGGGAACATGATGCTATTGAACAAACCGACCGCCAGCAGAGCCAACAACGCCGTCACACCGGAAGTAAGCAAACTAACAACAACCATGGTAGATGCACCCAGTGCGAAGAATGCGAGCAGCTTATTCGGAGCGATTCGCTGCATCAGCGCACTCCCAATGAACCGACCAATCATTGCCCCACCCCAATAAAAGGTAAGCAAAGCACCAATCAGGCCTTTCGCATCAATCCCCTCAAGTGACATCCCACGAATACCGGCAGCTATGCCCGCCATCGAGGACAAAACTGAATTTTCGCGAATGATTTCACCCACACCCAATTCCAATCCGTATCCGACCATGTAAGAACCAATGGCAACCTCCGCACCGACATAGACAAAAATACCGAAGGCACCGTAACGCAGGGTTTTGTTCTTCCACGCGTCCCGCAAACCTCCTTCGCTGCTCGCTCCCAAAATCCGCGGCAATTTGCTCGCACCGATCAATACCGCCAACATCAAGAACGCCATGGCCAGAGCGACAAATGGCCCCTGCACTGCCGATGCTTCCGCTGCACGGTATGCATCCAATGCTCCTTTCGCAAGCTGACTTTGCTCTTCACCTGACAATATTTGATCACTTAGCAAGAAGCTTGCTGCAACGATTGGGGCAATCGTCGTACCCAATGAGTTAAACGCTTGAGCGAGATTCAGTCTGCTCGAAGCTTGCTTGGGATCACCCAGTACTGAAATGTATGGATTTGCGGCTACCTGCAAAATGGTCAAGCCCCCAGCGACTACAAACAAGGCGAGTAAAAACAATCCATAAACGCGGGTCGCGGCCGCTGGATAAAAGAGCAAACAGCCCAATGCTGCGAGACCAAGACCTGTTAAGATTCCGCGTTTGTAACCGATGCGCTCAATGAGATTACCACCCGGAATACTCAATAAGCCGTAGGCAGCGAACCATGCAAACTGCACCAACCCTGCTTGCAGGAAGGTCAATTCAAACACATCTTTCAGCCGAGGTATCAGCGCATCCACCATAACGGTGATGAATCCCCACATGAAAAACAGCGAAGTAACGATGATGAAAGGCCCCTGGTACGATTTCACTTTGGTCATGTTCATGAACGCAAATTAAATCGTTTTATTCATGCCGAAAGAACTCGTTGTGAAATTTCCAATCACAAGATGAAGTCCGTTAGCGCATCATTTAGCGCATCAGTTGAAGCGTGCCCGTATATTCTTCTGCATCCGTGTTGAATCCTTTCAATCGAATGATCCAATTGTAGATGCCGTTTTCCGCGTAATGCGCACCTCCTTGTACATCTCCCATCCAAAAATCATCGAGCGAGGTGCTGTGAAAGACTTCTTCTCCCCATCGATTTAAGATCCAGAGTTCATAATCTTTAATTTGACCGCCTACCACTTTGAATGCATCATTGATCCCATCATTGTTCGGTGTAAACGCCGTAGGAACATAGAGCAAGACAGGGCCTCTAACAACCGTATACGATTGGTTGGTACACCCCACCCAACTGGTCACATCCAAGGTGACCGTGTAATCACTCAAGCCATCAAATTCGTGGACCACGATGGGATCATCCGAAGTAACACCATCTCCAAAGTTCCAATCATACGCGTACGCCCCTTCGTATGGCTCGGGTGGATTAGGGGTTGCACGGAATGTATATCGGTTCTCATTATCCTCTGTGCCACTCACTGTGAAATCACTGAATAGGTACTGCACCTCAATCGTACTGGCTACATCCATTTCATCCCCGCATATGTCTGTTGCGATTACGGGGTAAGTAGCCGATTGGGTGGGAGCAATATATTGAGTCGGTCCATACGTACCGAGTGAAGGCCAGTAGTATACAAATCCTTCCTCTCCTCCCATGGCCAGGGCTTCTAGCCAAATTCCATCTCCCGCACAAATGGTAGTGGAAGGAGTCACGTCCAAGGCAATGGGAATGTCTGGAATGTGATAAACCAACGAATCATCCATTGTTCCACCACAGCCGTCTTGCACCTGCACACCAACGGAAATGGTGCTGTACGATTGCAGCGTGATTTCATCATCGTCATCGTAAGGTTCCCCTCCTACAAACCAATTGTACTGGTAGTCGCCAGCTCCGCTGAGTACGTCTACCTCTATGTCCGTGTAATCAATGCAACTCTGGTAGAGATCAGGGCCCAATTCAATGACGAGCGGAGGATTGTCAATGACAATTTGTGCATTGTCTGAACCACTTTGGCCACACCCATCATCAACATTCACTGTGATCGTAGCCGTTTCCGACAATTGAACGTCAATATTATCCCCATTCTCACTCATATTGATTCCATTCTGGAACCAAGAAAACTGATATCCACCTGATCCACTGGTCACGTCTGCCTGCAAATTGAAGACCTCGGTGCAGGGACCGATAAGCCCGTCGGGAAGGCTTACAATAACATCCGGAGCGTCGACCAATATCTCGATGTCAACTGCCTCTACCTGACCGCACATGTCACTCACTTCGAGCACAATACTTTCATCCGAACTCGTCGACCAATTCAAGGGGTTGCCCCAGCCGAGCCATGTGCCGCCATCCAACCATGTATAGTTGAAAGGGTCTTCGCCTGTTGCCGATGCGGTGATGCTAAAAGGATCGTTGCAGAAAACATTAACTGTATCGTCCACAGTGACCACGAGTGGTGGAATGTTGTAGGTAACCTCAACACTGTCCATCGCTTCCATGCCGCACGCATCTGTCACTGTCACAAAGATCTCATCCGCGTTGAGCCAGGTGCTCACACTCAAAATTGAAGGGTCGAACCAAGAAGCGAACAAGTTGGTTCCGTTTTGATCCTCCCAAGCATATTCATAGAATCCACCTTCGGCCATATCATAGCCGCCGTTGGCAATGGCCTCAACATCGACAATTGCGTTGCAGTCCAAGACAATGGCATCCGGGTCAATAGCAACACTCAATGGATCAAACTGGAGAACTTCGACCTCAATGATGGCCGATTCAGATGGCATGCCGCATGTATCCCCTACAATGATTTCGCACGCCCAAGGGCCAGCGACATCCGGATCAAAAAGGAACGGAGCTCCCTCCTCACCATTGCACAACCATTGATATGTATAATTCCCATAACCACCACTTACAAGCGGTGCCAATTCGATGACATCTCCAAGGCACATTTCCGTATCATAGCCGTTCACTTCGAAAGGCGGCGGCTCCTCTGCAACATAGAACGAGAAGTAGGTGGTGAGCCCACCCCCATTGCATGCCGCGACGTTTTCAATTTCCATCTCCACCAACTCGGGTCCTTCAACAACACCATCGATTGCTGCCGTCAACTCAAATTCAACGATGCTCACGTAAGGCGCAAAAACGACCGAATCTGGCAGGGGAAGCAATGTTCCATCAGGTTGGGGTTGACCGTAGTCTACGCCATTGGTGGCAACGCTATTGCCATAATTGATGTAGACCATCTCCTGTATGTCTAGGATGGTCTCAACAGGGCGTTCAAACGACAAGGTAGCCGTTCCACAATCTTCGTAAATGGTATTTGCTTCTGGTCCTCCAACGTCAATGCTCAAATCAATTTGCACCACTGCATTGGATTCAAAACTGCCTTCTTCAAGTACAACAATTGAGGATAAACCGGTATCGCTCCCATCTGCAATGGCTAATTTAATATGATAAGTCTCCCCGCAAATAACTTCATGCTCCGCTACAAAAGGAACGGTGAATCCATCCATACCACAGGCTACATTATTCGCATTATTCCCGTCGTAATCAATCACAAAATATTGCTCGTTTTGGGCATCTATGCCAGGTGCTCCAGCATTTACGGAAGAGACAGTAATGGGCAGAATCGGATCTGTTCCTGGTACCCCTGCGATGTTGACTGCACCGTTTGGAAAGGCTGGTGGGCTTTGGTATGTACCTGTAATTCCGGGACCACTGAGGAAAAAGGCGAAAACGTCATTATAAGCTGAGTTCAGCCAAGTACTCGACTGAGCATTATCTGGGTATTCAACGGAACCAAACAAATAATTAAATCGCACAGTATCTCCGGCAGCAATAAAGTCAAATTCTAGGACGCTTAAATCATTTACCGAATTCACGGTAAACGCCTCACCGATTAATCCAGGCACTGAGTTGGCAATCGACAACAAATCAGCGTCGGTTCCTGCGCCCTGACAATCAGTGCATCCAACGCCGAACGCACAATTACCTGAGCCATCCGGCTGCGTTACTTCCATAGCACCTCCGGTGCTCATCAGCAGGCCGGACTGCAAACCAAAGCCATTATCAGCTCCTGTAACGTAGCCTAACTGATCATTCCCTCCTTGATAAGTAATATTCAAAGCTTGGATTCCATTTCCAAGCAATATATCATTCACGTACTCCTCGAGAGTCAGGCCCGTCTCAACCTCAAGTTGAGCATGAGCAATGGAGGGACCAAAGATGGACGTTGCGAAAATTAAGGCAATCGCTCCGAATTGAATTCGACTCATGCTGTGTTGTTTTGCTATGGTAATAATACCACTTTCTAACAACATCGCAAAGAACAACAAGGTTGCTTTCTAATTTCGGAAGGCGCTAAGTTCGCCAGCGAGTTTTTTGCGGGCATGAAAGATTCTGCTCTTGACGGTGCCCATTGGAATGTTTAATTCTGCTGCAATTTCGTCGTAGTGAAATCCCTCAAGAAACATGGTAAACGGAATACGAAAATCGCCTTTCAGTCCGTCAATGGCCGCGTGGATGTCCTTCTCGTTGATTTCTGACGTGATCGTATCCGCTTGCATCGAACCTGAATTCAAATAATACTGATTGTCGGTAGTATCCAAAATCGTGTTTTGGAACTTCTTGCGCTTGTAGTTATTGATAAAGATGTTTCGCATGATCGTGTAAAGCCACCCTTTGATATTGGTACCCTCTTTGAAATTTTTCTTATACCGAAGTGCTTTGACCATGGTATCTTGAATAAGGTCTTCCGCGTCTTGGGTATCTCGTGTAAAGCCCATGGCGAAACCTTTCAGGAAAGACCGGTTCATTACGAGAAGCGAGTTGAATTCGAGGGTGCTCATGTCTTTTTGTTGAATGATTCTTGACAAATATTAAACAAAATTTCCCTTGAACCAAGAGTTTGTTTAACTTTTATCAAAAATGTTTAAACATTTTGGCTTTCTAGCATGTAAAATCGACCGGATCTGCCGGTTTCACTGGGGTTCTCAAGAAGGAATTCAATCAAATAGGACCTTCATCAGGTCTTCACCGTTTGTCACGGTGGTCACGACGTCATTGGATGTGCATCCCTCAAAGACCTTGCCCGCAAGCAAAAATTTGTTGTCGAGCCCTTCAAACTCAGAGGTGACCAAGTTCACATAGGACTGTGCCTCAGAAGATGCAGGATACGTCGTGCAATAGGAAACAAAGCGTGCGTTTGGAAACTGCTCCGCCACCCCCATCAAGTCAGAGAAGGGTACACTTGCTCCTAGGAAAACACTTCGGATTTGATATTTGCGGCACAGGAAGTGTATGAAGAGCAAGCTAATGTCATGTATTTCTCTCTCCGGCAGGTAAAGCACAGCGATTGGCGCATCACTT
>DLQB01000077.1 GCA_002477505.1 Flavobacteriales bacterium UBA7443 | reverse complement strand
GGTTTTGCGTTTCAACGCAATAAAACGGCTAAAAACAACCGAAGATTCAATGTTTCACGTGGAACACACCTACCGGCCAAGATGAACCAGAAGAACCGCAAGATCAGAAGCGCTCACACCGGAAATTCTTGAAGCTTCTGATAGGGTGTTCGGTTTTGATTCGGTCAGTTTTTCCCTGGATTCAGAACTGAGCGACTCCAGCTTATGATAATCAAACCCGTTCGGAATAGCGATGGTGTCGAGTCGTTGAAGTTTGTCCGCGATGGCCTGCTCCTTCTCAATGTATCCTGCATACTTGATTTGAACCTCCAACGACTCTTGGATGTCAAGGGTTAGACCAAGGTCGTCGACTTTCTGAGCAATGACAGGAAGGTGCTCTGTTAAATCAGCGAATGTGATGTTTGGGCGGTTCAGCAGGGAAACGGCTTTTTGCTTTTGCCTAAGGGGCGCGCTTGCTTTTGATTTCAGCAAATCGTCAGCCTCTTGCGGGCTGATGCTCGTCTTATTCAAGACCTTGGTCATCGCCTTGAGCTTTCCCTTCTTTCCCTCGAGTTTTTCCATTCGTTCATCGCTCGCTAGACCAATGGAATGAGACAAAGGGGTCAGCCGCTGATCGGCATTGTCCTGTCGCAATAGGATACGGTATTCAGCGCGCGAAGTGAACATTCGGTAGGGCTCTTTGGTGCCCTTGGTGACCAAGTCATCGATCAAAACTCCGATGTAGGCTTCGTTTCGTTTCAAGACGAGCGCGTCCTTGTTCCACGTGGAACGTGCTGCGTTGATGCCGGCCATAATGCCTTGTGCTGCGGCCTCCTCATACCCAGTGGTTCCGTTGATTTGCCCGGCGAAATAAAGGTTTTGGATGCGTTTCGTTTCTAAGCTGTGCTTCAGCTGTGTGGGGTGAAAAAAGTCGTATTCCACAGCGTATCCGGGCCTAAAAAACTTCACATTTTGGAAACCAGGAACCCCCCGCAATGCTCGGACCTGAACGTCCTCCGGCAGGCTGGTGCTGAAACCATTCACATACACCTCGACGGTTTCCCACCCTTCCGGTTCAACAAACAATTGGTGCGAATCTTTGGTGTGAAAGCGCTCAATTTTATCTTCTATGCTTGGGCAATACCGTGGGCCGAGACCTTGAATTCGACCATTGAACATGGGAGATCGGTCGAATCCTTCTCGGAGTAAATCGTGGACATCGCTGTTGGTATACGCGATGTGGCAACTTCGTTGGGTGTCGAGCTTGGGTGTATCAGTGAATGAAAAACGCCGCGGATCTGGGTCGCCTTTTTGCTCTTCCAGGACACTGTAATCAATGCTCCTTCCGTCCACGCGTGGAGGTGTTCCTGTTTTCATGCGGTCGGCTGTGAAGCCCTCTTCAACCAACTGTTCGGTGATCCCGCGAATGGCTTTCTCACCCGCTCGGCCTCCACCAAATTGCTTTTCGCCGATGTGCATCAATCCATTCAAGAATGTTCCTGCGGTGACCACAACTGATTTGGAACGAATGGTTGCGCCCAGCTGGGTTTTGACACCCACGCACGCTCCATCCTCAATGATTAACTCCAAAACAGCGTCTTGCCAAAAATCCAACCGAGCGGTTGATTCCAACATCAGACGCCATTTTTCGGCAAATCGCATTCGATCGTTCTGGGTCCGAGGAGACCACATTGCCGGTCCTTTGGAGCGATTCAACATTCGGAATTGAATAGCACTGTGATCGCTGACGATTCCAGAATAACCTCCGATAGCGTCGATTTCGCGAATGATTTGCCCTTTGGCAATGCCGCCCATTGCGGGGTTACAAGACATTTGTCCTATAACACCCATGTTCATGGTAATGAGCAGCGTGTTTGCGCCAAGGTTAGCGGATGCCGCAGCGGCTTCGTTTCCAGCGTGTCCTGCGCCGACGACGATTACGTCATATTCGTTATGGATCATGCGTCGTAGGATTCAAAAGCGGCGATCCAGCGATCTTCATGCAATCGCATCTCTGCTTGGTCGGATTTCACCTTGTCTTTGTAACCGATTAAATGCAAGTGTCCGTGGGCGATTACACGTATTAACTCATTGAAAAACAATGTGTTGTGTGATTTTGCGTTGTCACGAATGCGGTCGATGGAAAGGAAGAGATCACCACTTATCTGATTCCCATCCGTGTAATCGAAAGTGATAATATCCGTGAAGTAATCGTGCGATAAATGTTCCTTGTTCATTTGCAACAAATAGTTGTCCGAACAGAAAACAACGGAAAGTGCACCAGGTTCTTTGCCGTATTGCGCTGTGAGCGCGTGCACCCATGTGCGAATGGCTCGGCGTTTGGGACAACGGAAGCCGTGGTCGGCATTGTGAAAGGTTAATGCCAAAAGAACGAGTGCTAAGCAGCGTTGAACACACCTTCAAACAAGAGCTCAACTTCTCGGCCTTCGTCCTCAAAAGAGCATTGGTCGGACAGTTGGCGCATCAAAAAGACACCACGTCCATTGGGCTTCTCAAGGTTTTCAGGCGAAGTGGGGTCCGGCACGTTTTCGAAATCAAAACCTGCGCCTTGGTCGGTGATTTTGAAATACAAGTTTCGTTCTTGAATCTCGTATTCAACGAAGACCTCTTTCTCCGTATCCAATCGATTTCCATGGACGATTGCGTTGTTTACAGCCTCCGTCATTGCAATCAACACATCGCCGTAGCAATCATCGTTGAAGGCGTAATTGTCTCGAATTTCATCAATTAACCGCTCAATGATGGCGATGTTTTCCGGTTGTGAAGCGAATTGAAGCTTGTGCATCGTTTGAATCATGATTCCTAATCTTGAGCCTGGCTCATTGCGAGTCCGGCTTCGTGAGGTCCAAATTATTGAAATAATCGTTGACTCGGTCACGGTAATACGGATCCAATTCAAGGGGAATTGTTCGTAACCATTCAACTTCTTGACTCTTTTGTTTGAGGTATTCTTCGAGTGCAGGAGGCTCTGTGGCTAGGCCTTGCTGCCCAACCTTTGACTTTCGTTTGTTGTCTTCTCCCCTTACCAATTCGGCATTTTCGGCTTCCAGCAAGCGGACCATCAATTCTTGTTGACGCTCTAACGTTTCAATGGAAACGTCACGATTGACCAAATCCCGTTCCAATTCTTCCATTTCTTTCGCGATGTCTCCCATTTGCTTTCCATCCCCAGAACCATCTGCGTTGAGCTCTTGTGATTTTTTCTGAGCCATCTGGCGCAATGCCGCTTGTTGCGCCGCCATTTGTGCAATTTCCTTGCTCATTTGGCGCTGATCTTTCCCGGATTTCCCGGCGTTAGCCCCCTTCCCCATCGCTTCTTTCATTTTCTCCAACTTCTCCCCCAATGACTGCTGCATTTTTTTCATATCTCCTGCGCTAGGAGAAGGCTTTGGTTTTCCGTTTCCTCCCGGCTTCTCGCAGTTTCCCATTCCCGGCTTGGACTCTGACATGGATTGCTGCATTTGTTGCAGCGCATCATCAAGCATCAAAGCCAAGTTGTTGAAACTTGTCATAATATATTGCTGATTTTCAGTTATTTCCGGCGTTTTTCGGTCACCAAATCCGGCCAGCGCTTTTTTCATGTGGTGGTTGATCAATCCAATCTCTCGGTTAACTGCAGGTGCCAATTGGGGGATTCGAAGGCTCAGAGCGAATAACGAATCCTCTACCATTTGAGCATCGTCTTTGAGCTTGCGTTGGGTTTGCCCATTGGTGATGTACAGCGGATCATCTTCATTGATTTGATTCAAAGAAGCCATTACATCTTCTTCATCGAAGGACAGTTGGATGATGTTTTCAAGCAACGCGCGCAGCGCATCCATGTCCTCCTCCATGGATTCTTCAGCGGATTGTTGCATCATGGTTTCCATCTGCTCCGCCATCTGCTTCATCTCATCCGCCGCATCTTGCTGATTTTCGCTGGCTTTTTTGTTTTTGTCCTGTTTGAGCTGCTCCGAACTATCGCTCATCTTTTCCTCGATGGATTGATTTTCATCGGATCGCTCCATCACGGGGTTTGGGTTTTCCAACTCCTCGTTGGCTTTGTCCAATTCGTCCAATCGTTCTTGAAGTGCTTGAAACTCTTGATTCAGGGAATCTTGTTGGGCTGAAAGGCTGTCATTGGGCGATGATTCATTGGCTGTTTCTTCTGCCAAAGCCTCTTGTTTTTCTGCGAGTTCCTTCAGGTCGTCGAGGGCCTCTTCCAAATTGACCTCGTATTCCAACTGCTTGAACTGCTCCAACGCCCGGTCGAGCTCTTTTTCCAAAGATTCCTGGTTCACTTCCATGGACTCCAACTGCTCTTGCATCTCCTCCATCATTTCAGGGTCCATCTCCTCCATGAGCTTCTGCATCTCATCGTACATCGCTTTCAGCTCATCGTTCATGACCTGTTCCATCAACTCTTGCAGCTGCTCTTGTTTTTCAATGATGCGCTCTTCTTCTGGCGAAAACTCATTGGCGCGATCGTCCTTTTCTTTGTTCGCTTTTTGCAGCTCTTCCAGTGCGGATTTAAGGGATTCTTGACGTTTCATGAGCTCTTCCAAAGCCCGCTCATCCTTCCAGTCGAGCTCGTCGTCTTCTCCGAGTTGTCGCCGCATTTCCGCCATTTCTTTTCGAAGCGCTTCGGCCTCTTGCCGAGCGGCACTCATGCGGGACGCGATGTCTTCACTGGCTTCTTCCCGTTCCGCGCGGATTTCGTCTTCAGATGGAGGTGCGAAGGTGTAACTAATGGAACGTGTCATTTTGGGCCCGTTGATTTGATCGTTGTCCCAAAGCTCAAACCAATATTCCAGCACATCTCCTTGCACAACACCAATTTCGCCGAGGTTCCACTCATGAAAAAAGCGATCGGACTTACCCGAGGGTGTTTCAAGTCGCGTTCGAGAGACAACTCCAGCCATAGGTTGGGCACTTTCGGAGGCGAAAAGCTCTTCTGCGCGTGGAGCCAATTCAAGCCACTGGTATGCAAAGCTCAGCTTACTGAAGCCATAATCATCCATGGTTTCACCGGTAAAATAACGCCGCTTCACTCGGGAAGAATCAATGGATTCGGTGACTTTGATGCGCGCAGGCAAATCTGCGTATGCTTGGATGTTATACCGGATGGAGTCGACCGTTCCAACGGCACGGTTCTGGGGAACAACCCAGTAAGTTTCGCTTGTTTGAATTCGTCGAGCGGCCGCAAAGGTGCCTGCAGCGCCCGGCGTTGCCCGGATCGATTCCATTCCAAAATCCAAGCGCAACTGTTCGGTGTCTTTGCTTTTGAATTGCCAGCGAATTTCAGTTCCTTCAGGCGCCTTGAGGTTGCCGATATCTTTTAAGGTTTGAGGAGGCAAACCGGTGTACGCAGGCGGTGTGAGCGAAACTTCGGTGGACAACAATACGGGAACAGGAAGCACCTGTATGACAAACTCTGGAGACCTCACCCCCGCAGCCACCAATGCAAACGGAATATCTTCCCGGACGATTGGGAATGTATGGCTGTAAATGCCATTCGAAGAACGCTCCATTCGAAACCGCTGTCCATTGCTTTCGAGCACAACGGCGCTCGGCGCCTCTTCCCCATTTGTTTTGGCATTGACGGTAAATTCTTGCGCAGCAGGAACATCCAAGCGTTGATTGAGAATTTCGAAGGCAAACGGCGGGGGCGGAATGAAGTCCTGGCGATGCGCCAGAATTCGTTCAGCGGGCTCCTGCACCCACTGGGGTTTCCAGGAGAACAACACAATGACAACCAAAACGGGCGGGATGGCATAACGGATCAACCGCGTGCTTTCTTGCCAATTGACGGCTTTTTTGAACGGAACCGTTCGAAGGGTCTCTGTGCGCTCATCGATGGACGCGTGCAACAAGGAAAGATCTGAAGATTCAGAATGCTCGAGCTGACGTTGCAATTGCAGCACATTCAAGAGGCGGTCGCTGATTTCTGGAAAATGGGTTCCAATGATTTCGCTGGCCTGTTCGTACGAAAGCCCTTTTCTCAGACGGAACAACAAGAGGACTGGCCAAAGCACCCATCGGGCAAGTGCCACCGCGCTTCCCCCCGCCAACACCCAGAAAATAACAGTTCTTCCGGCAATACCAAAGCGGCCGACGTGTTCCAAAAAAAGGAAAATAAGGGTGCTACCTACAACAGTCCCAACGGAAGTCAAAACGCCTCCCGCCAGCCGATTCAGGTGGTAAGCCCAAACGAATTCATCCAATTTCTTGATGAGTGAACTGCTTCTTTCCATGCCTCACGAAGGTACGAAACCAAACAGCGCAATGGCGCTGCGTTCAGAATCGCGCGATATCATCGTATTTTTGGCCTCCCTCACCGGTTAAATCAGGTTCACATGTTCAAGTTTCACGGCTTTTTGATCGCCTTTTTTGCAACACTTTTGACACTCCATTCGGTTGACGCTCAAATCGTAATCAACGAATTGGATCCATCTGGCCCGGGCATCGATGACATGGAATTTGTTGAGCTTTATGGGGTTCCTGGCGTTGACCTCTCAGGCATCACCGTTGTTATTTACAACGGATCGAACGCCTTATCAAACAATGCGTTTGATTTGACAGGCTACGCTTTGGACGAGAATGGATTTTTTCTCATCGGTGGGCCCAACTTAGCCGGAGCGGACTTTACCGTGGACCAAACCAATTGGTTGCAAGTGGGACAGGAGGCAGTGGCGCTCTATGATGCATCTGGAGCAGATTTCCCCAACGGTACACCCGTCACCAATGAGGACTTATTGGATGCCATTGTTTATGGCAACAACCAGCCCCCCGCATCGGGACTGATCGACGTTTTGACACCTTCCGCAACTCAATTGAACGAAAGTGCTCAAGGATTGGCGGATTACCAAAGCTTGGCTCGTCTGCCCAACGGCGGAGATCCATTTGCTTCTTCCGATTACACCCTGCAATCTCCGACCCCAGGATACTCGAATGTATTGCAATGCGATGGGGGCCAGATTCAGTTGCAGAACGTGGCGAACGAGAACGTCTGCACGGATGATTCTGAACTGGTATTGGTTCAATTCAATCACACGACCGATGTACAGGAGGCGAACTTTACGCTGGTAGTAGCAGACGCGTTGTCGGGGTTGATTCTAGTTTCATTTGAGGGTACTGCGGCTAATTTGTCGGGATTGGGCGATTTGGCCTTGGAGGTCACGGGTGTCTCACACAATGCGCCGCTTGATCCAGAAACATTGGTTGCGGGCCAACCGGCGGCGGGAATTACAGGGACGGGGTGCTTTTCATCGACCATCAATGCAGTGAGCATCCAAGGAGAAACATGCAGCCCTCCTGCATGTGACGGAGGGGCTGTAACCGACGCTGCGGGCACACCCTCTGCCGTTGGATGCAATGGTTTGGAAAACGCGATCATTACGTTTGGTTACACGTCGGAAGCCATTGAAGCAGAATACATTTTTGTCATCACGGATGGGGAACAAGTGATCCAAGACACAACCGCTTTTCCGCAATTTGACTTCTCGACCTTAGGGGAGGGGAGCTACCAAGTTTGGGGCTCGAGTGCGTTGGGTGGGTTTGAGCCGGAAACGTTGGCGCCCGGCGCATTGCTCGCTGGAATTCAAGGCGTAGAATGTGACAGTTTGAGCACGAGTTATTTGGCTGTGGACATTTTGGACTGTGAAAGCGCGAGTTTTTGCGAGGAGATATTCATCTCGGAGTATGTCGAAGGCAACAGCAACAACAAAGCAATTGAGCTTTATAATCCTTCTCCGGTGGCTATTGATTTGACGGGCTATCACATGGAAACATGGAACAATGGATCAACAGAACCCACCAATACGCAGGAGCTTTCGGGCACCATCGAGGCCAATGGGGTGTTCGTCTTGATGAATGCCCTGGCAGCCCCAGAACTTTTTGACGCAGGAGACCTCGTGAGTCAAATCACTTGGTTCAACGGCAATGACGTTATTGCGCTTTACCACGATGGTGAAATCATTGATCAAATGGGCGAGTTTGGCGCGGATCCCGGTTCGCCATGGACGGTGGACGGTGGCGCAGGCGAAATGGCCGAATACACATTGGTGCGAAAGGCAAACGTTTCCCAAGGCAGTATTGATTGGTCGGTTGGTCAGTTTCAGTGGGATGCGTACCCCCAAGACAATTTTGATTTCATCGGGTACCACAACGCCACATGCACGGGCACGCCTGACATGGAATTAGGCTTCACAACCTCCGACCTATACATCTATGAAGGGGGTGGGACAGAGGTTGCTATGCAAGTCGCTTACCCTTTGCAAGACGTGACGGTATCGGTGGATGTGGTTGGCGGCACAGCAGCAGAAGGGGATGATTTCCCAGCGGTATTTCCGCTGCCGGAATTCACCTTTCCGATTGGCCTTTTAAACAACCAAACCTTCACCTTTGCCGCCATTGACGATGAGGAGCCAGAAGGGGAGGAGACCGTTGTTTTGGCCATGCAAATCACTTCAGGAGATGCGGTATTGATCATCGACACATTGACGGTGCACATTCAACCGTCTGATTTGACGTATCC
>DLQB01000139.1 GCA_002477505.1 Flavobacteriales bacterium UBA7443 | reverse complement strand
CCCGTCGACAGTTTAGCAAACTGCTCCATTACCACTCTGGCACCTCTCCTAAAATTCTTTGAATGTCTCCAAAGCGGGCACAAAGTTACGGAAAAGCATTGCCAAAACAACAAAAAACACTATCTTCCCCATTGACATTTATCTGAGATAACCAACAACCGAATTCTTCCATGAAAAAAGTACTGATTCTCAGCGTTTTCGCATTTTTCGCATTTGCAGTTAACGCTCAAACAGCCGCCAACACGAACGACAAGACCACGACAGAAGTGGCACAAACCAAAGATGCAGGCTCCAGCGCCAAGAGCGTAGCAGTCGGAGGCAACGCGGCAACTGCAGCGGACAAGGCGACAAACAGCAAAGGAAGCAACGACAAGTCAAAAGGTGCAGCGTGCTGCTCTTCGAAGACTGCGGACAAAGGAGGAAAAGAAGCTTGTGGCAAGTCTGCCGCATCCTGCTGCTCTTCCAAGTCGTCTACGGCTGACAACAAAGACGGTAAGGCAGCGTGCTGCTCCGGCAAATCAGCTGAAACCTGCTCGAAAGACGCCAAGAAAAAGAAGGACTAAATTGAACGAAGGGCCTTGGGCCTTTTGTAACTCAATCGCCGCACAAGGTTCACCAAAGACCTTGTGCCACTTGCCAGAGACTTGAATTTAGAAAGCTACCCAATTGGGTGGCTTTCTTTTTTGCTTGAATTTCTTTCGAATGAAATATGCCTGCGCCTGCAGGATGCATGCTCTTCACCGCAGCAGTTTGAGCGGTATCGCTTTGGCGATTAAAAGGAGAACCTTTCTTCAGCCAAATCGGCTATGTGCTCACCAATGGCCAAAGCCGCAGTAGCCGCAGGTGATGGAGCATTCAATACGTGGATATTTCGATCCGTATAAGAAATGCGAAAATCATCCCGAGTATCTCCGTCTTGCGACAACAACAAGGCACGAACACCCGAACGACCGGGACGCAAATCATCCATTGTCAAATCGGGAATCATTCGCTGCAAGGTCTTCAAGAAAAGGCGCTTGGAAAACGCCCGACGGTATTCATTGATTCCAAAGGCCATGTTATTGAAAAACAACTTCCACGTTCCTCCGTAACCCAATGCTTCCATCGTATCCTTCAAGTCAAAGTCTGTTTTGCCATACCCTTCACGCTTGAACGTAAACACCGCATTGGGTCCGCATTCGATTTCACCATCCGTCATGCGCGTAAAGTGGACCCCTAGGAATGGAAAATCCGGGTTGGGGACGGGGTAAATTAGGTTTTTTACTTTGTGCTTGGCCTGCTCGGTCAATTCGTAGTAATCGCCTCGAAATCCGACCACTCGCTCTTTCAAAGGCACCCCGTCTTTTCGGGCCAATCGATCCGCCTGCAGACCGCCACAAACGACCACGTGCTTCGCCAAGAATCCGTCTGGTGACTGATTCGTCCGCACACGGGTATCATCTCCTGTGCGCTCAAATGAGGTGACTTCTTCTCCGAGGCGCATGGCACTTTTCGGCTGCAACCCAAGGGCGAGTTCCACCATTTTTCGGGTTGCCGAACGGTAATCTATGATTCCGGTGCAGGGAACCCATAGCGCACCAACGCCCTTGCAGTGCGGTTCAATCTCCCGCAATTGATCGCCATCAATACGCTCGAGTCCTTCGATTTCATTCTGCTGACCGATTCCATGGATTTTTTCCAACATGGGCAATTCAGAGGATTCAACGGCCACCACTACTTTTCCGCACACGTCGTGCGGAACCTTGTGTTCTTGAGCAAAGCGAACCAAAGCCCTGCGTCCCTCGACGCAATTTTTTGCCTTCAGCGAACCCGGTGGATAATAAAGCCCCGAATGGATCACGCCGGAATTATTCCCGGTTTGATGATCCGCCAATTCTGCCTCCTTCTCAACGAGTAACATGGAACGGTCAGGATAACGCTGCTGCAATTGATACAGGGTTGCTGCGCCTACAATTCCACCGCCTACGATGACAATGTCATAGGCGTTCGCGGGAGTCTTTTCATGAATCATCGGCGCAAAAGTACAACGGACTGACTATCTTGGACACATGAGCAATGCACCCGGAGTTGCAGCAAAAGACCGCCGAACGGAGAAAACACCCGAACAAGTCAAAAAGGCTTGGACGATGTACGATTGGGCGAACAGCGTGTATTCGCTTGTGATCACGACTGCCATCTTTCCTATTTTTTTCAATGCCTTGACTTCGGACCGTAACGAAGCGGGCGAAATAATCAACGATACCGTGATCTTTTGGGGGCGCGAACTCATCAACACTCAGCTCTATAGCTACGTCCTGGGAGCGAGTTTTTTGTTTGTCATCATCGCCTCTCCCTTGTTGAGCGGAATGGCAGATGTCACGGGGCGAAAACTGCAATTGATGAAAATCTTTTGTTACAGTGGGGCCCTCGGATGCATCAGCCTCTATTTCTTCAATCCGGCTTACCTAGAATGGAGCATGGCCGCCTTGTTTCTGGCCAACATTGGGTTTTGGGGAAGCCTCGGGTTTTACAATGCTTTCTTGCCAGAAATAGCGCCGCCTGAAGAACATGATCACCTCAGCGCAAAAGGATTTGCAATGGGCTACGTAGGGAGCGTTCTTTTGCTCTTGGTTTGCCTTGGGTTGATCATTGGCATCGGCAGTTTCATGACGCCTTGGGCGTTTGTCTTGGTGGCCGTCTGGTGGATTGGCTGGTCTCAACCGACGTTTCGGACCTTGCCGTACAATCCCCATGACAAGAAAATCACGCGAGACTTGTTCGGTAGGGGATTCAAGGAGTTGCGTCAAGTCGCGCGGGATATGTCGGGCCGCAAAGACCTCATTCGATTTCTTTGGGCCTTCTTCGTGCTCTCTATGGCGCTGCAAACCATTATGCTCATGGCGTCGTCTTTTGGAATCAAGGAAGTAAACCTGAATGACAATGAGCTCATCATCGCCATCATCGCTGTGCAGTTGCTGTCCATTCCGGGCGCGTTCTTCATGTCCTGGGTGAGCGGCAAGATTGGCAACATCAAGACCCTCATGGGTTGTGTTGTTGTTTGGGCGGGGGTTTGCTTGTACACCTACAGTTTGGTCAACGATGTCACGGGTTTTTATGTCGCGGCCGGCATCATCGGCTTTATGATGGGCGGAACCCAAAGCTTGAATCGCTCCAGTTATTCCAAGATGCTGCCCAAAACGGACGATCACGCGTCGTATTTCAGCTTTTACGAAGTGCTAGAAAAGGGCGGATTGATCATCGGAATGTTCAGCTGGGGCTACATTGAAGGTTTCACGGGTTCCATGCGATCCAGTTTGCTGGCGCTCATCGCCTTCTTTGCGATCAGCTTGGTCTTTCTGCAGCTGATTCCAAAGCCTAATCCGTCGCCTAGCATTTGAAGGCAGGCGTCAATCGTGAGTCCACGGCAAATAAGCGTGCTCCAGTAGCTCAAATTCCACCCTTCTATTCTGTTGCCGCCCTCCTTCGGTTGCATTGTCTTCCGTCGGCTTCAGGCTTCCGTGCCAAGCCAATTTGAGCCGATTCGGATCCACTCCTCGCTCACGCAGCGCCCGCATGACAGATTCTGCGCGTTTCTCACTCAATTGCAAATTGTACGATTCTGAACCGATAAAATCCGTGTGCCCATTGACCTCAATGACCAAGTATCGATTCCTGCGCATTTCTTCCCCCAATGTATCGAGCGAAGCCATGGCCTCTGGCGTCAATCCGTATTCGTCAAAGTCGAATAAAATCGCGTCCCAGCGAACATGTTCCCGTTGGTACGCCTGCCAAGGTGGGTCCGTCACTGCGTTCCGAATCTCCGCGTTTAAGCACGAGCAATCAGCGGGAGATTCTACGGGTCTAATGCGCACATCATCCAAATAGACATATGCCCAATTACTCGATGTTTCGGGGTCATCTTTTCGTTCCATGATGCGCAAATCCTGCGGTTCCACGAAGTTTCCTATGGTGACGAATTTCTCTCCACCTGCCGCTTGAAAAACATCGCTAAGACGCATCCAACTCCAGCGGTCACTCAGCATATGCAAAGCCGGATTGGCGACCTGCGGCGTTCCTTTCAACATTCCTTCTCCGACAGCACTTGGTGCCTCCTCTGTGAAATAAACCCCCAGCCCATCCGTAATGACCTTGCTGTGATCAGCGGCACAAACCCACCACTCCACGCACACCCATTCTCCTTTTTGCAAGGGTCGACGAAGCGGGGATTGAAGGTACTCCCGGTAATACGGTTTGGATTGCGAGAAAAGTACAATTCCAGCGTAGGCATTCCCATCAAGCGCAGGTTGGTTGCCAAACATATTCTTCGGAACACCTGCCTTACCTCCAGACGAGCACGCATCGAAATGATCCGGTGTTCCGGCGTTGGCCTGGTTCCAGCCTGAAATGGTCTTCAATTTTGCCTGGGTGTAGTCACCCGGACACCACGCCTTCTCTTCAAAGCTTCCATTCTGCACCAAGTTTCCCGCTTGTCCGCTGCTTTGAGCGTAACCCGCTGTCTGCATAACCGCTACCAAAAAGAAGCAGGCTACACAACATTTCAGGGCATTTTGGCCCAGCATCCTAGTGGAATTATTTAATTAATTCGAACGTCACGCGTCGGTTTTGGGCTCGGCTAATATCGGTATCGCGCGTACTCGCAGGATCGGAGTTTTCCATCGCCTCAACTTCCAAACGAGAACCATCAATGCCCATTTCCGCAAACTTCGCAACCACTTGCTCCGCGCGCTTTTCACCCAATCCTCTGTACCGTGGATTGATTTTGCCTTCATTGAATTCGTCCTCATCCGCGTGGCCGATGATGCGCAACTTCCAGCCGGCATTCTCCTTGAGGAGATCGGCAAGCTTTGCGATTGTAGCAGACCCTGCACCGGTTGGACGGCGCTTCAAAAATGCATAGTACACTGCCGAAACACTCACGATCTCAGCTGGAGACATGCTTTCGCTCAAAACAATCGATGAACCATAAACGAGATCCGTTCGCACCTCGTCAGCGGCAGAGCAGGCACACTGTGATTTGGCTTCAATGGGAGTTAGTTTCACATTGTCCAGGTAGTAGTAGGCTTGGTTCTTAACGACCCCAATGATGCCCGCAGGCTTCTTCATTTTTTCATCTTCCAAGTCGCTGTCCTTATGGAATCCCCCTATGATCAAGTACTCCTCTTCACCGGTTCCTATGAAGGTCCCACAGACCGTTTCCCATCCGTCTTGCAGCGACATGACTTTGTCGGATTTGTGCAAAACGCTGGCTTCGCGGTCCAATACTCCTGTGTTGCCTTGTTCAATTTTGCGATCGCTGAGGTAAGCACCAACACCATTGACTGCGTAACGGGACAAATCACTCAAGCTGATGTCAAAGGACACGCAGTAGAGCTGGTTCTTTTCAAGCTCACTTGCCAACGCCACTTCAAAGTAGGTCCGCGTTAATTTTGGGTCCTTGCTGAAGGCACGAAACCCTGCGTAACAAACCCCGTCTGCCGCTTCTTGCTTGCCGTAAACATTGTTTGGAATGTTGACTTTTTCCGATTTCATCCCTTCTGCGTAGAGGTCCAATGCAGCTTCTGTTGCTGAGAACCAGTCTTCCGTGAATTCCTCCAACTGCCCTTGACTCTTCAGTTTGCGCAAGTCAGAATTTTCAAAACTGCCGTTGGGCACATAATTATCATCCTGCGCAGTCGCAGTCAAAACAGCAAAAAGCGCTGCAGCTGCAATCAATTGGTGGGAAAGGTTCGTCTTCATGACTTAAGGGATTTTCAATTCTTTACAATGCTCGAGCAATTTCATGGACCGATTGGGGCCGCGCATGCTGTTCGAGGAAGGCAAGTTAGTGCTATGGGAGTTGATGCCAAAATTTACCGCGTGAAACCATGCATTTTCTTCTTCGTTTGCGCTCCAAATTAAGCTTTGACCACAATCAATGCAGGATCTTGAACATCGCCTCCTTTAAGAGCATCGGATCGGAGACCGTCGCGTTGCCTTGACCTTTTGCCTTTCGGTCCGCATCCTTCAAATAGCCAAATACCCTGCCAACTTTTTCCAGTGAATAATTCCGAGCCGCTTCGCCATATTGTTTTACGGCGAATGGAGCACATCGCAGCGCCTTCGCCGCTGCCGCACTGGAACGATCTTTCAATCCGTGGTAGGCATAGACCTTACTGAAAAAGCTACCCAAGACAGGCATGACCATGGCCACGGGATGATCTTTGGGGTTGGCCGCGAAATAGTCCACTATGCGATTGGCACGGGCGAGGTCCTTTGCACCGATGGCACGCTGCAATTCGAACACGTTAAAATCCTTGCTAATGCCAATGTGTTTTTCGATGTGCTCGGGCTGAACCTCGGTACCTTCGGGCAAGACGATTCGAAGTTTTTCCAGTTCATTCATCACTTTGCGCAAATCATTGCCCAAGTATTCTGCCAAGATCTGCGCTGCCTGTCCTGAAATCCGCATGCCCTTTTCTTGCACCTGATTTGAAATCCATTCGGCCAACTTGTAGTCGCGGACTTTTTCGCTCAAAAACAGCGTTCCCGCCTTGCTGATCGCTTTCACTGCTTTGAGCCGGCCATCGGCCTTCTTGTTTTTGAAGCAAAATACCAACACCGTGCTCGCCACAGGGGATTGGGCGTAGGCTTCCAGCTTTACCATGTCGCTCGATCGCCTCCAAGCCGGCCAATCTTGCGCTTCTCGCATCACCACCAGCTGCCTTTCTGCCATCATCGGAAACCGTCGTGCAGCCTCGAGCAATTGTTCCACCGATGTGTCACGACCATAAACTATGGTTTGGTTGAAATCACGCATGGACGCTTCGACGACCGCTTCTTCGAGGGCTTTCGAAATCTCATCAATGAAGAACGGTTCTTCGCCGTGCAGCAGATACAGCGGCCGAAATGATCCCGATTGAACATCCCGAATGATTTGGCGGTGTGGCATGGCACGAAGATAATGGAACCGATTCGCGGCCGAAAACACGGCAACAGGTATTTTTGGACCATGCCGCATGATACCAACTTGGCGTGGGTGCAAATTGGAAACCAGCGCCTTCCGCAACTCAACCTCCCTCCTTTTCCATTGGATTGGCGCGTTGGCGAAACGCGCACAGAGGTCAAATGCCTGAGCCGGTTGAAGTATTTCGCCCTCGAACCGGAAGAATGGGTGCGGCAACACTGGTTGCATCACCTCGCCCACGATTTGAATTACCCTGCAGGCTTGATGTCTGTCGAGCATCCACTGCAACTCAACGGCATGAAACGCCGGGCCGACATTCTTTGCCATGATCGTTCTGGAAACCCTCTGCTCATGGTAGAATGCAAGCGACATGATGTCCCGTTAAGTGAGGCGGTTCTCCATCAAATCTTGCGGTATCACTTGGCCTTAGAAACCCCACTCATCGTAATATCCAACGGATTGAAGCACCAGGCATATTCATTCAAATCCAACGCATTTCAGGCGCTGGATTCCCTCCCGAGCTATGACTCGATTCCGGCAAAGTGAATGAATACCCGCACTTCCTTTCGCAGGTCAACGAGCATTGGCCTATTTTCGCACCGAAGAATCGCCTGAAAACCATCTGAATGATCATTCAAGAAATAATCGCCATTGCCGGCAAGCCGGGTCTATTCCGCATCGTTGTGACGAATCGGAACAATTTAATTGTGGAGTCCATGCTCGACAAAAAGCGCTTGAGCATTCCGGGAACCAGCCGGATTAGCAGCCTTGCTGACATCACGATGTTTACCACCGGGGAAGACCTGCTTCTAATGGAAGTACTGAATCGGATGCATGAGCATGTGGGCGACAAGGCTATCCCAAACGTGAAAGGCGACGCTTCATCGACCAAGGCTTTTGTAAGCGAGATCATCCCGGAGTTGGATCACGACCGCGTTTACAATTCGGACTTGAAAAAGTTGGTTCAGTGGTTCGACATTTTGAAGACCAATAGCTGCTTCCCGTTGGAAAGTCAAAAAGAGGAGGAAGAAGCAACAGAAGAAGCGGTTTCAGAAACTGCTGAGACAACTGTCAAAGCGAAAAAAGCGCCCGCAAAGAAGGCTGCGGCGAAGAAAGCGCCAGCGAAGAAGGCTGCAGCGAAGAAAACTGCGGCTCCCAAAGCTGCACCAAAAAAGAGTACCGCGAAGAAGTCGCCTGCGAGCAAAGCCAAAAAATAATCCCCTTATGAAGCACATTGCCGTCATCGGAGCTGGAACCATGGGCAATGGCATTGCGCATGTGTTTGCTCAATCCGGATTTGAAGTCACGCTTATTGATGTTCAAGCTACCGCACTGGAGCGCGCCTTGAAGACCATCGAAAAGAACCTCGACCGCCTGATTAAAAAGGAGAAAATTTCTCAGGAGGACAAGCTGGCAACGCTAGGGCGAATAGCGACATCAACGAATATTTCCGAGGGGGTATCTCAAGCGGAATTAGCGGTAGAAGCAGCCACTGAACGCACCGATTTGAAACTGCAAATTTTCGAACAAATGGATGCCGCAGCTCCTGCGAATTGCATCTTAGCGTCGAACACTTCTTCCATCTCCATTACCAAGATTGCTGCGGCGACCAAACGGCCGGACCAAGTCATCGGCATGCACTTCATGAATCCCGTACCCATCATGAAATTGGTGGAAGTAATCCGAGGGTACTCCACCAGCGATGCCACGTGCAACGCTGTAATGACGCTCTCGAAAGCGCTTGGGAAAATTCCTGTGGAAGTCAACGACTACCCCGGATTTGTTGCAAACCGGATTCTAATGCCCATGATCAATGAAGCCATCATCACCTTGCATGAAGGAGTGGCCGAAGTGGAAGCCATTGATACCGTCATGAAGTTGGGAATGGCGCACCCCATGGGACCATTGCAATTGGCTGACTTCATCGGCCTCGACGTTTGCCTCAGTATTTTGGAAGTACTCCACACCGGATTGGGCAACCCAAAGTACGCGCCATGCCCATTGCTCGTAAACATGGTCACCGCTGGGCATTTAGGGGCTAAAAGTGGCCAGGGCTTTTACGTTCACACCCCCGGCAGCAAAGAACTCATTGTCGCTCCTTCATTCGCATAATTGACCGATATTGAGGGCATGAAAGCCTCGCGGAATCGACTGCATGAGATTATTTTTGAAGCGGACACTGCCGCCGGCAAGGCATTTGATGTAGCGCTTTTGTGGCTCATTGTCCTCAGTGTATTAACCGTCATTGCGGAATCCGTTCCTGAATGGAACAGTGCTTATCACACCGAATTTATCCGACTGGAATGGGGATTTACCGCCTTGTTTACTTTGGAATATGTGCTTCGCCTGTTGGTGGTCAAAAAACCCTGGCATTATGCCCGCAGTTTTTTTGGACTGGTCGATTTACTCGCCATCCTTCCCACGTTCATCGGCCTGATCGTTCCCGGTTCAAGCAGCCTGCGAATCATCCGGATTTTGCGTGTGCTTCGTGTTTTTCGCGTGCTGAAACTCGTTGGGTTCATTGCCGAAGCGAAGCAATTGCAAAACGCCCTGCGGGCGAGCCGCAGGCGCATCATTGTCTTTCTCAGCGCCGTGCTTGCCTTGGTCACCATCTTGGGAACGTTGATGTATTTGGTAGAGGATGAACAAGCTGGATTTTCGAGCATCCCGCGCAGTATTTATTGGGCCATCGTCACTGTTACGACTGTTGGATATGGCGACATTGCCCCGCAAACCGTCGCCGGCCAGGTCATTGCTTCCATGATGATGATTTTGGGCTACGCGATCATTGCTGTTCCATCGGGACTGGTCGGCGTGCAAATGATGCGCAGCAACATGCGTTCTTCAGAAAAATCCACCAGCACGTCGACACAAGCTTGCCCGAGTTGCGGGAAGGACGGGCATGATTCGGATGCACAGCACTGCAAATATTGCGGACATCTCATGTGATTCCATTTGGTATTGGTGTACGATTTACTAAATTGCCCATGTGGGACAACTGCTCAGGCAGGTATTTCACGCACCGAATCAAACGATCACAACATGCAGCAACCTACGCGCCTCTTTGACTTTCCTCGGTACCAGCTCGAAAACAATCCGCTGGACCTGATGATGTCCATGCCGAACAACGGCAATCGAATCAATTATTCAACGGAAACGTTCCTGGCAGCGGTCGACCGTGTGGGCCGAGGCCTCATTGCCATGGGCCTTGAAGTCGGTGAAAAAGTCGCCCTGATTTCACACAACAATCGGTGTGAATGGAACATCATGGACCACGGAATCATGTCGGCCGGCGGGATCAACGTGCCGATTTACCCCACCATGACCGAGGCGGATTATGAATACATCCTCACCCACAGTGAGAGCAAATACTGCGCGGTCAGCAACCAAGAATTGTACGACAAAGTCATGGCCATCAAAGACAAAGTCCCCACGTTGCAGGGCGTCTTTGTTTTTGAGCGAGAAGCCAATGGCACGCACTGGTCTGAAATCACCGAGGCGGGAAGCGACGAGCAGCAGGGCGAATTGGAGCGTCGCATGGCAAGTGTAAAACCCGCAGACCTCGCGACCATCATATACACTTCTGGCACCACCGGTACTCCGAAGGGTGTGATGCTCAGCCATCAAAACATCGTGCAAAACATTTTGCACAGCATTCCAAGGATTCCCCAAGTCTTGGTCGATCAAGAATACCGGGTATTGAGCTTCCTTCCCGTTTGCCACATCTTCGAACGCATGCTGCACTATTTGTACATGTACATCGGTGCCAACATCTATTTTGCAGAGAGTCTGGAAACCATCAAAGAAGACCTGGGTTATGCGCAACCAACGGTCTTCACCGCGGTGCCGAGATTGCTCGAAAAATTCTACGACGGAATTGTCCAGAAAGGTCGTGCGGCAGGAGGTGTAAAAGCAGCCATCTTCAACTGGGCACTTGGTTTGGCATTGGAATGGGAGCCAGATGGCCAAAACGGTGGTTTTTATGAGTGGAAATTGGGAATCGCACGGAAACTCGTCTTCAGCAAAGTGAAAACAGCACTCGGCTTGGACAACATCCGAGCAGTGGCGTGCGGTTCTGCGGCACTGGCTCCGCGCTTAGCGCGCTTTTTCAATGCGGCAGGCATTCCTGTATATGAAGGATATGGTTTGACGGAGACCAGTCCGGTTGTCACGGTCAATTCCGATGTCGAACCGGGCTTGATGCGCATCGGCTACGTGGGCAAACTCATTGAAGGCGTCGAAGTGAAATTCGCCAATGATGGCGAGATCATGGTCAAAGGCCACAACATCATGATGGGCTATTACAAAGAGCCCGAAAAAACCGCCGAAGTGATGAGCGGCGATTGGTTTCACACGGGAGACATTGGCATCTTCGACAATGGTTTCCTTAAGATCACCGACCGCAAAAAGGAAATGTTCAAGACCTCAGGCGGCAAGTACGTTGCACCGCAGCTGTTAGAGAATGCCTTGAAAGCCTCGCTCTTTATCGAGCAAGTGATGGTGGTTGGTGACGGACAAAAATTCCCTGGGGCCATTGTGGTGCCCAATGCAGAGGCGGTCGAAGAATGGTGCAAACGCAAAAACCACCCCTTCCCAGGGATGGAGGGCATTTGCAAAGACAAGCGCATCACGGATCGCATTCAAGAAGATGTGGACAGCCTTATGGAGCCTTTTGCGAAATGGGAGAAGGTCAAAGCCATTCGTGTGTTGCCGCAAATGTTCAGCATCGAAAGCGGCGAATTGACCCCAACCCTCAAATTGAAGCGCAAGCCCATTGTCGCCCATTACCAGGCGGAAATTGACGCACTCTACGCCTAATTACCAAGAAGTCCCTGAACCCGAATGGAAGAGTTTCTCATCAACCTGGACTTTGGATTGTTCAAGATTTTGAACACGCACTGGGCAGGTGGGGACCAAATCATGTGGGCTGTTTCTGGGACCTGGTGGTGGGTGCCATTGTACCTTCTTTTGCTGTGGGAACTTTGGAAGGCCTCCAACAAAGAATGGGATCGGGTCATTGTACGTGTTTTATTGCTCGCACTTTGCATCACAGGGACGGACATGATTTCGGCCCGCGTCGTAAAACCCGGCGTGCAGCGGTTTCGCCCTTCGCACTCCATCGAATTGAAGGGCGATGTGAATTTGGTTGTTCCTCCGGGAAAGACGGAACCGTACATCGGAGGACGCTTCGGCTTCGTGAGTTCGCATGCTGCAAATTGTGCAGGGGTTGCTGTTTTTATGGGAATGATCCTGGGCGGAGGCATGTGGCTATGGTCCCTTTTGGGCTGGACTTTGCTCGTGGGATACAGTCGGATTTACCTTGGGGTACATTTCCCGCTCGATATTGCTGGAGGGATGATCCTCGGCGGCTTCATCGGTTATATCCTATGGCGCGTGCAGCATAAGTTGGTCGGCAAACCTGTAAATGCCCCATGAATTTCCTTGCCATTTTCTTGGGTGGAGGACTGGGCAGCGTGACCCGCTATGCGCTGGGGTTGCTCATCAAACGACTCGGATTCATGGCGCCGTTTGGAACACTTGCGAGCAATGTGCTCGCCTCTGCCCTGCTGCTCGGAATCATCGCCACGTATTCCAACGCCATCGAAGGGTCCCTCAAAACCAATCCTTGGCTTTTGCTCTGGACGGTAGGATTTTGTGGCGCCTTTTCGACCTTTTCCACTTTTGCAGCGGACACCCTGTCGCTCTTCCACTCCCACGGGATGGCTTGGTCCATTGGCAACGTCGTTGTGAATGTTGTATTCTGCATTGCCACGGGATGGTGGATTTGGTCCGCCATGCAGCCTGTTCAGTGAAGCTCCCGTCCTGCTTAACTTTGTGATTCGAATGAAAACCCTCTGTTCAATGAATTTGCGTTTTTTGACCGGCCTTCTGGCCTTGACAACCTTCCAGGCAATAGGCCAGATTGGACTTCCACCTGCATCATCCCAAGGAGCCAAGGGCGGACAATCCAAAGCAAACTCCAACGGTTACTCACAAGAGCAATTGAATCAGAAGGCTCAGGAAACACTGGACCGAAAGAATGAAGCGGCCGAGCAGCGAAGCGCAAAATCGCCCCAAACACGCGTTCCTTCAAAAAACCCAGTCCAGAAAGCAGAACGCAAAAAGCAAACGAACTTTGGAGAACATCCCAAGCTCGTGGTCGGCATCACAGTCGATCAAATGCGCATGGATTACCTCTATCGGTATTGGGACGATTTCGGTTCCGGTGGTTTCAAACGATTGATTCAACAGGGAATGGTCTGCGGGGATCACCATTTCGGATATGCACCGACCTACACCGGCCCTGGACACGCTTCGATCTATACCGGCACCACGCCACGGCTGCATGGAATCATTGCCAACGACTGGTACGACCGCACCACCAATGCTTCGGTCTATTGTGCTTTTGATGACGACGTTGAAACGATTGGGCTCAAGGACGCAAGCGCGCGCGATGGCAAAATGTCATCGCATCGGATGCAGTCCAGCACCCTGGGCGATGAAATGAAAATTGCTTCGGGTATGAATGCGAAAGTTATCGCTGTGAGCTTGAAAGATCGAGGAGCAACCTTGCCCGGTGGCCATCTTGCTGACGGGGCGTATTGGTTTTACGGCAAAGACAAAGGTCACTTCATCACCAGCTCCAAATACGTGGATGAACTCCCTTCGTGGGTCAAAAAATTCAACAAAGGAGGGCATGCCGAACGGCACTTGAAATCGGGTTGGAAAACCAAGCGGAATGAAGCCGATTTTGCACAAGAATGGCCCGACAACAATCCTTTCGAACAGCCCTTTACCGGTGGGAAAAATGCCACTTTCCCGTATGATTTGCAGGCACTGAGCGCGACCAATGGTGGATACGACATCCTCAAAAGCACGCCTCACGGCAACACCATGGTCATCGATTTTGCCGTGAAGTCCATTGAAGGAGAAGCATTGGGTGCCGACGGCATCACCGATCTGCTTGCCATAAGCCTTTCTTCGACCGATTACGTCGGGCACCAATTTGGCACCAATGCCTGGGAAACCATGGAAACCTATTTGCATCTCGACCGTCTGTTGAAGCAACTTTTCAGTCAATTGGACGCCAAAGTTGGCAACGGAAATTGGATGTGCTGGCTCACTTCAGACCATGGCGCGGCCACTCCCCCTTCGCTGGCACAATCGGTCGGCATGCCTGCCGACTATTGGAAACCCGGTAACATGATTGAGGATGTCAAAGCAGATTTGAACGCGCAATTCGGTGAAGGCGAATGGGTCTTGAACTATTCCAACGATCAATTCTTCTTCAACAGGCCCTTGATGCGCGAACGCAATGT
>DLQB01000129.1 GCA_002477505.1 Flavobacteriales bacterium UBA7443 | reverse complement strand
GACGGCATTTGCGACGAATTCGAAGTGGAAGGTTGCGAGGATCCAAGTGCATTGAACTATCAGCCGTTGGGTACTGAAGCGACAGATACTTGCTTGTATGCGGAAGATTTCGAATCGGATTGCATTTTCGATGTGACAAATGATGGGTTCGTCGGAACGGCAGACTTGTTGTTATTCTTAGGTTCACTCGGGTCGGTATGCGATTGAGTCAATTCGAGATAAACTTTCTAATTTGTGAATAAAACGACATATTTATGATGGGCTGTATTCGCCTGTAAAGCCTACTTTTGCTGGTCATGGCGAATACAGCACAGTCATCGTATACAGAGGATAATATCCGCTCGCTCGATTGGAAGGAACATATCCGGATGCGTCCGGGGATGTACATCGGTAAATTGGGGGATGGTCAATCCGCTGATGATGGGATTTATGTGCTGTTGAAAGAAATCGTTGACAACTGCATCGATGAGCATGCGATGGGATTCGGAAAGTCTGTTCGAATAACCATCAAAGACGGGGAGGTTAAAATCCGTGATTATGGGAGGGGAATCCCGCTCGGCAAAGTCGTGGATGTAGTTTCCAAGATCAACACAGGGGGAAAGTATGACTCCAGGGCATTTAAAAAGTCCGTAGGCTTAAATGGCGTGGGAGCGAAAGCGGTGAATGCGTTATCCACAGAATTCATTGTTGAAAGTTATCGGGAGGGCGAGGTGAAGCGGGCCATCTTCAACAGAGGAGAACTGGTGGACGATCCAAAGCGGCAGAAATCGGAAGAACGCAACGGAACGCTGATTTCCTTCCGTCCGGACCCGGAAGTATTCAAAGCTTTTGGATACCGCATGGAGCACGTGGAGCGACTGCTGTGGAATTACGCCTACTTGAATACTTCACTAGCACTTTATCTGAACGGCGAAAAATTCAAGAGCGATAATGGTCTAAAAGACTTGTTGGAAAATGACTTGGACCATTCCCCTCGTTACCCCATCATTCATTTGGTTGGAGAGGACATTGAAGTAGCTCTTGCCCATACCGATGCGTACGGCGAAGACTATCAGAGCTTTGTAAATGGACAATTCACTCCGCAGGGAGGCACACACCAATCTGCCTTCCGCGAAGCGTATGTGCGTGTGGTTCGCGACTTTTTCGGAAAGGATTATGATGCAGCAGACATTCGTGGTGGCATATTGGCGGCTTTTTCGGTCAAAGTAGAAGAACCGGTGTTTGAGAGTCAAACGAAAACAAAGCTTGGTTCTGCTGATATGGGCCCCGGCCAACCGACTTTGAAAAGTTTTGTCTATGACTTTCTGAAGCGTGAGTTAGACAATTTTTTGCATCGCAATCCCGAATCAGCGCAATTGCTGCAGGCTAGGATATTGCAAAGTGAGCGTGAACGCAAGGACTTGGCGGGCATCAAAAAACTCGCCCGTGAGCGTGCCAAAAAATCCAGTGTTCACAATAAAAAACTGCGTGATTGTCGCTTGCACTTTGGAGATAAGAAGGAACGCAACGGAGAATCTACTCTTTTCATCACGGAGGGTGATTCGGCATCAGGTTCCATCACAAAGGCGCGTGATGTTCAAACCCAAGCCGTTTTCAGCTTAAAGGGCAAGCCTCTCAATTGTTACGGTTTGACGAAAAAAGTGGTGTATGAAAATGAAGAGTTCAATTTGCTTCAAGCAGCCCTGAACATTGAGGATGGCTTGGATCATCTTCGCTACAACAACGTAGTGATTGCGACCGATGCAGATGTGGACGGCATGCACATTCGATTGCTTCTGATTACATTTTTCCTTCAGTTTTTTCCTGATTTGGTGAAGCGAGGCCACTTGTATGTGCTTCAAACGCCGCTTTTCCGTGTTCGCAACAAAAAGGAGACGAAGTATTGCTACAGCGAAACAGAAAAACAACAAGCACTGGGAAAACTAGGCGCGAAATCAGAAATCACCCGGTTCAAGGGATTGGGGGAGATTAGCCCTGATGAATTTCGATTTTTCATAGGGGATGATATCCGCCTCGATCCAGTAGTGATCGGAAAAGAGAGCAGAATCAAAGAAATGATGACGTTTTTCATGGGTAAAAACACACCGGATCGGCAGAATTTCATCATCGAAAACCTCAGGGTTGAAAAAGACTTGGTGGACCAATGAGCGAGGAAAATATAGATCCAAACGAAGATTTGAATCCAGACTTAGCAAGTGATGCTTCAGCAGATAGAGCGGTTGAGCATGGTTCTGGAAATGAGACCGGTGATGGCATGGAACGTGTTATCCAAGTCTCAGGGATGTACAATAACTATTTCTTGGACTACGCGTCCTACGTTATTTTGGAACGTGCTGTACCGCACCAGAATGACGGGTTGAAGCCGGTTCAGCGTAGAATATTGCACAGCCTCAATGAGTTGGATGACGGCCGCTTTCACAAAGTAGCCAACGTCATCGGCAACACCATGAAATACCATCCCCATGGCGATGCCTCCATTGGTGATGCCATGGTGCAATTGGGTCAAAAAGATTTGTTGCTCGATTGCCAGGGAAACTGGGGAAACATATTAACGGGTGACCGCGCCGCTGCACCGAGGTACATCGAGGTGCGCCTGAGCAAACTGGGAAAGGAGATTTCCTTCAATGCGAAGACCACGACATGGCTACAGAGTTACGACGGAAGAAATAAAGAGCCTGACGTTTTACCGGTTAAATTCCCGTTGTTGCTGGCGTCAGGCGTAGAAGGCATTGCAGTGGGATTGGCGTGTAAAACGTTGCCTCACAACTTTCTCGAGCTGATTGATGCAAGCATCTCCGCACTCCAAGGAAAAGGATTCAAGCTATATCCCGACTTTCCAACGGGCGGCACTGCGGATGTTGAAGCTTACAATAATGGATTGAGGGGGGGCAAGGTGCGGGTCCGCGGAAGGATTGAGAAGGCGGATAACAAGACCTTGGTGATTCGGGAACTTCCGTTTGGAGTCACCACTAGTTCACTGATTGACAGTATATTAAAGGCGAACGATAAAGGGAAAATAAAGATTAAAAAGGTCGAGGACAACACGGCCAACGAAGTGGAGATTGTCGTACACCTCGCCAACAATGTGAGTCCTGACAAAATGATTGGAGCCCTTTTCGCCTTCACGGACTGTGAAGTGACAATTTCGCCCAATTCAACGGTGATCCTCAATGACAAACCTCAATTTTTGGGCGTCACGGAATTGCTCCAGTTGTCAGCGGAACGCACAAAAGCCTTGTTGAAGCTTGAATTGGAAATTGAGCTCGGAGAGTTACAGGAGAAGTGGCATTTTTCTTCCTTGGAGAAGATTTTTATTGAGAACCGAATCTACCGCGACATCGAAGAGTGTGAAACGTGGGAAGAAATTATTGGGGCCATTCACAAAGGCCTCAAACCACATACCCACCATTTGTTGCGCACGGTAACCGATGATGATGTGACGCGCCTCACAGAAATTCGCATCAAACGCATTTCCAAATTTGATGGATTCAAGGCCGATCAGCTGATCGAAGGACTGGAGGCGGACATCGAGCAAGTCAAGTATCACTTGGCAAATTTGACCGAATACGCTGTGGACTGGTTTAAAATGCTCAAAAAGAAATACGGCAAGGGCCGGGAACGGAAAACAGAATTGCGTTCATTCGAATCCATTACACGGGCAGATGTCGCAGTGGCGAATGTGAAGTTATATGTTCAAATGCAAGAGGGGTTCGTAGGCACAGGAATGAAGCGAGGCGAAGGCGAATTCTTGTGTGATTGCAGTGACATTGATGACATTATAGTCATACGGAAAGATGGCGTGATGCAGATCAGCAAAGTCTCTCAGAAAGCATTCTTCGGCAAAGATTTGTTGCATGTAGGCATCTGGAAGCGTGGGGATGATCGCACCGTGTACAACTGCATTTACTTTGATGGTGCCACGGGAAGAAGCTTAATCAAACGATTCAGTGTTCCCGCGATTACCCGCGATCGCGAATACAATATCACGAAAGGAACGGCCAATTCACGCATTCTCTATTTGACGGCGAACCCCAATGGTGAAGCGGAATCAGTCAACGTCACGCTTCGCGCATCCGCGCGATTGAAAAAACTCAAATTGTCTGCGGCATTCTCCGAAATCGCGATTCGAGGACGTGGAGCGGGAGGGAATTTGCTCACGAAACATGCCATTCGAAAAATCGAATTGGGCGAGGAAGGTGTTTCAACCCTCGGAGCGATGCGGGTATGGTACGATGAAACTGTTCGGACGCTGAATGCGGATGGTCGGGGTCGCTTGCTCGGAGAATTCATGGCAAACGATCGAATCATTGTATTCACATCCTCTGGTGATTATTCACTCACGGGATTTGACCTGAGTACCCGTTTCGATGACAAAATGATTCACCTCGAGAAATGGCACCCCAAGCGCCCGGTTACAGCTGTTTACTATGAAGGTGAAAAGGAGGATTGGTATGTGAAGCGATTCCTCCCTGATTTGACGCAAAAGCCTTTTGTGTTCATAGGCGAACACGAACAATCTCGTTTGGGAGTGGTCTCGACGGATCACCTTCCAATGGTGCGAATCCGATTCAACCGCAGGTTCAAGGAGACGCGGGACCGAGAAGACGAAATCATCAATGCGCGTGATTTCATTGCTATCAAAGGTGGGAGAGCACTGGGTAATAAATTGAGTTCATTGTCGGTCACCGAGGTGATCCTAGAACCAAAGGACCCAGAACGTGAGGCCTTGGCGGAAACAAAGTGGTTGGAAGCCATTGGCGAGCAAACTCCAACTCCAACTCCGCCTCCAGTCCCGGAAGACACGCCTCCCACCAAACCCAAAGAAACGATCCCCTCTTCAAAAGCGAAGAAAGAAGACAATCCAACCGGTGCTGATGACGATGCTACTCAGCCCACATTATTCTAAGTGGAATGCGAATTTTTCTATCAATCATCCTCCTGTTGCTAATTTTTGGATGTGGAGCTCCAGGGGCGAATCAGCCAACGGCAATTGCAGAACAAGTAGGCGGGGGGGACGCTTTGGATAAGCTGGTCCACCCAGAATGGTCGAAAAACGCCACCATTTATGAGCTCAATGTTCGCCAACATACCGCTGAGGGATCGTTCAATGCAGCTACCAAAGACTTGGCGCGAATCAAAGAACTGGGGGCGGACATCGTATGGCTAATGCCCATTCATCCCATCGGTGTGGTCAATCGAAAAGGAGGTGAGAATAAGAATAATTATTTAGCAAAACCCGGATCGGGCAGTCTCGGAAGTCCATACAGCGCTAAAGATTATTATGGGATCAATCCTGAATTCGGAACGGCTTCTGATTTGCAGCGATTTATCCAAACAGCGCATGACTTGGGCATGAAGGTTATTTTGGATTGGGTGGCCAATCACACTGCTTTTGACAGCGATTGGACGGAAAAACACATCGGATATTTTTTATTGGATGATGCGGGTAATCTCCAACCCCCCACGGGCACAGACTGGTGGGATGTGACTCAGTTGGACTGGGAGAACGGTGTCGAGTCAGGTCTGTATGACGCCATGGCTGACGCTTTGGAGTATTGGGTACGTGAGTTTGGTATTGATGGATTTCGCTGTGACGTTGCGGGTAAAGTGCCCACAGATTTTTGGGACAAGGCACGTCGGCAATTGGAGGCAATCAATCCGGAAGTGTTCATGCTTGCAGAAGCTGAGGTGCCTGAGCATCATGGCCGCGCATTCGATATGTCCTACGCTTGGGAGATGCATCACATCATGAATGAAGTGGCCAAAGGGAATTGGTCTGTTGATTCGATTCGCACCGCTGTGCCCAGGCAATTGGAACGATTTGGTGAAGATGCGTTTCGCATGATGTTCATTACGAACCACGACGAAAATTCCTGGAATGGCACCATCGATGAGCGTATGGGGGCGAACGGCGACGCCATGGCTATTTTGGCTGGAACCTTGACCGGCATGCCTTTGGTATACTCGGGCCAGGAATCTGGATCAACAAAACGACTCCGGTTTTTTGAAAAGGACACCGTAGAATGGGACGGCTATACGAAAAAGGACTTGTATCAGACTATTTATCGGCTTCACCATGAGGAAGAGGCCTTATGGAACGGAACGTATGGAGCGCAACCGGTGTTCGTCGACCTTGATTCTGATGAGGCATTGGCTTGGAAGCGAAGCAACAAGAAGAGTGAAGTCGCCGTAGCGGTCAATTTTGGAGACGAATCGGTGACCATCCCAATGGCATTGGGAACGGATTGGCTCAAGGTGTGGGGGGAAGTGTCCGCCTCTGAACGCGTTGTTATTCCAGCTCATTCTGCATCGGTTTGGGTGAAAGGCAATTAGGAAATCATGAAAAACACGACCATTGCGTTGATTGCGCATGACGGAAAGAAGGAAGATCTGGTCGATTTTGTCCTTCGGCATCAAGCGTGGTTCAGTGGATTTAACTTAGTGGGGACCGGCACCACAGGGGGGCGAATTGCGAACAAGGGCATAGCCATCGAATGCCTTGCCAGTGGTCCGCTTGGTGGTGATGCTCAGATTGCAGCGCGCATCACAGAAGGTGAGGTTCATGCAGTAATTTTTTTCCGTGATCCCATGGGGAAACACCCCCACGAGCCTGATATCAATATGTTGCTTCGCCAATGCGATGTGCATAATATTCCCCTTGCGACCAACCCTGCCACAGCTCAGCTTTTGGCGGGCAACAAGGCATTCGAGCGTGGTTGATTCCAACCAGACCTCCGAGAACATTCCGCGAGGACGGGGGCCTTGGCCTAAAATCAATTCCGTGCAAGCCGTTTCCAAATGGTTGATGGATCGACTCAAAAGGAAAGATGGCGATGAGCGTGAATCATTGGCAGTGAGCCGGTTGCTCTTGGATTACGTTTCGGGCATGGACCGTTCCGAGCGCATCAGTCAGCAATGGCGTGCATCCGAATCACAGCTGGAAAAAATGAGTTTGATGGCTGATCGTTGGAGTTCGGATGAACCCCTTCAATACATCTTAAATGAAGCTCATTTTATGGGGCTCACGCTGCAAGCGGACCCGAGAGCGCTCATCCCACGACCAGAAACAGAAGAGCTGGTGCATGCGTTATTGGACAAGATTCCCCCCGGCGTTTCGGAGGGGTTACGATTGTTAGACATTGGGACTGGTTCAGGATGCATTGCGCTTGCTTGGAAGTCGCGACGCCCAGAGGATCATGTGGTTGGGCTGGATGTTTCCGAGGACTCGCTGGCTCAAGCCAGACTGAATGCCGAGAAGCTGCGTTTCAACGATTTAGACTGGACGTGCCGTGATATCTTAATGGAGAATTCGGATTGGCCATCTTCACCATTCGACATGGTCGTTTCCAACCCGCCCTACATTCCAAACATTGAGCGGCACACGTTGGCTGCGGATGTGGTCAATCAAGAGCCTGAAATGGCTTTGTTTGTGCCGGATGCAGATCCATTGCTTTTTTACCGGCGCATCGTCGAGGGCTGCTGTCAAGAGGGGTGGCTAAGGAGCGGAGGGTGGCTCGGTTTTGAATGCCACCGCGATTTCACCGAAGAAGTATGCGCTTTATTCAAAGATGCCTTTTGGCGGGACGTTGATCGTCGAAAAGATCTCAATGGAAACTGGCGAATGGTCTTTGCCCGATTGCGCTAGTGCATTACCGTTCAAACTGGAGGTAAAGCGCCTCTTCGATGACATGGGTGGGAATTGCAAACCCAATTCCTTCAACCCCCAATCCAAGCACTTTTTCATTGACAACTCCGATCAACGTGCCTTCGGAATTGATCAGAGCTCCTCCACTGTTTCCGGGGCTGATGCTCACATCCGTTTGAATCAATGTTCGTTCGCCGTCCTTGCGTTTCCCGGAAATGATTCCCTTGGTCACTGATGCTCCCAGATCAATGTCATACGGCGTGCCCATGGCATACGCTTCTTCTCCAATATGGATGGATTCAGACAGATCGAGGGCAAAAGGGCGCAAACCAACCGTGTCAACCTTCAGCAAGGCCAGGTCATAAACGGGATGATAGCGCAGGATTTGTGCATTAGCTGTTTCACCGGAATTGAAATAGACGGTATACGCCAAAGTGGTATCGCTTACGACGTGCTGGTTGGTCACAATGTAGCCGTCGCTGCTGATGATGCAGCCGCTCCCATGTCCGTCTGAGGCAGCAATGGTAACGACTGATTCAAGTGCATTTGCAACTTTTCCAGCAGGTTCGGCTCGATCGGGAATGGAGATGATCTCCCAATCCTTTTTCCATTCTTTTTCCAAGTTTTCGATGCGTCCCAGTCGCTTTTCAAGAGAAGGAACCTCCAATGCCGCAAACATGGATTCAACCATCGCTTCTGCGATTAAATCACGGTCGAATCCGGGATCTGAAAAATTATATAAGGACCAATTGGACTGGTTCTCAATCGTTACGGTATCCGTTTCCAATCCAAAAGCGTTGTAAAGCCACCAAGCGGTTTTGAGATTGTAGCGAACGATTCCTTGCACCCGGTGTTCATTGACCTCAAACAATTGTCCATTCAAAAGGATGGCATCTCCTTTGTGGAACATTCCGTCCATCATCTCTGGAAAATACCCTTGTTTTTGGAGCACTTCATTCAAGTCTTCATCCAAGTTGGAGTATTGGATTTGAACGGGTTCGTCGGAGGAACTGATGAACTCTACGCGGTCATCCTCGTAGCGCTCAATGTTCTGGAAATACATCCAGGAATGGCCGCCTTCTGGAATTTCCATATGGAATCCCTCAACGCGCAGTGGCGGACGATTTGGCTTGGCTACTGGGTAGGGTGCAAGCGGTGGAAATGAATAGCTCCTGGCGTACACTCGACGAGGTTTCATGAAAATTCCGCCCGCGTTCAGTGCTGCAGTTCCCAAAGCTGCGATGGCCAACTTCGGTTGCTCAAAACTGCCAAAAGCAAGTCCACCCAATCCAAGGCCAGCAATAACAGCCGCACCATCAGCAAACTTCATTGGATTCATTTGATTTGGAAAGAGCGGTTGAACGGCAGGATAATGCCCTGTGCGTTCCATGCGAATCAAGTGAACGGGTTCTTTGTTGCTCAGCATTACGGTGCCAGCCCCTTCGGCAATGGGCCGAAAGTGATAGCCCGAGCTCCAATCCCATGCATCCTTCGAAAGTGTTGTTTGGTCGGCACTTGCATGGTCGATTCGCACCGTGGACCGGGTGTGCTGATTGAGTGCGGAGCAACTAGTCGCCATTGTGGCTAAGCCGACTACCCCCCAAGTAGTCCAGCGAAACAGACGCGGCTGGGAGAATGGAGTACGGGCAAATGACAACATGTTCCAAATATGGCGAGGGTGCGCAGGTAAATGACCGCACGAGGCCTCATGTTTTCCGATTGAATTGTGGATTTCTTGTACTTGAATCCGATCAAAACCCTTCGCTTTGGGTCTGCGTCATGCTAAATTTCAACCATGGCAGAAGGGCTTCAACATGAGAAGGAAGAAAAGCTAGAAATCGAACAGCTTCGGTCTGAATTGCACGCGCACAACCGCAAGTATTACGTCGAAGCCAAACCGGAAATAAGTGACCGTGAATTCGATCAATTGTTGGAACGGTTGATCGAGTTGGAGTTGAAGCATCCCGAATGGGCCGATCCGAATTCACCTTCGCAGCGCGTAGGCGGGGACTTGACCGATAGGTTTGAAAAGGTGGCTCATTCGCAACCGATGCTCTCTTTGTCCAATTCGTACAATGCCGAGGAAATTTTAGAATGGGCTCAACGACTGGATAAGTTGTTGGAAGGAGAGTCCGTGGAATTTGTGATGGAATTGAAATACGATGGGGTGGCGATCAGCCTGCACTACGAGAACCGGCGCCTGGTTCGAGCATTGACGAGAGGGGATGGCGCAGTAGGTGAGGACATAACCTCCAACGTTCGAACCATTCAACGGATCCCGCTCGTTCTTGCACCTGAGGCTCCTGAAAACATCGAAATACGAGGCGAAATCTTCTTTCCCTGGGCGGGGTTTCATGCATTGAATGCAGCGCAAGCCGCAGCCGGCAAAGAATCCTTCGCCAATCCGCGAAACACGGCTGCCGGCACTTTGAAAAGTCAAGACAGCAAGGTGGTCGCCACGCGCGCATTGGATTGCATGCTGTATGGCTTGGTTTCTCCACCGGAAAATCTCCAAGGCCATCATCAGGCGATGCTTGCGGCCAAAGATTGGGGTTTCCCAATTCCGGATGCCTCCAATCGAATGGTTGAAGTGACGAGTGATGTTGAGGGCATCATGGAGTTCATTTCGCATTGGAATGAAGCGCGGCATGATTTGCCTTTTGCCATTGATGGGTTGGTCATCAAGGCCAATCGGTTCAGTCAACAGCGTGAGTTGGGCATGACAGCCAAGTCGCCGCGCTGGGCCATTGCATACAAGTTTGAATCGGAACAACAAAGTACCATCCTCCAGCGCGTGACTTACCAAGTTGGGCGGACGGGGGCCATTACCCCCGTGGCTGAATTGAAGCCCGTGCTTATTGCGGGTACGACGGTGCGCCGAGCTTCGCTGCACAATGCGGATCAGATTGAAGCCTCGGACATACGAGAAGGAGATATGGTTCAGGTTGAAAAAGGGGGGGAAATCATACCCAAAGTGGTTGGCGTGGATTTGGAATCGCGTCCGAGCACGAGCGTTCCCTTGGTGTATGCCACCCATTGCCCAGAATGCCAATCACCTTTGGTTCGAAAAGAAGGCGAAGCCAAGCATTACTGCCCGAATGCACTGCACTGTGCTCCTCAGATCAGGGGACGAATTGAGCATTATGTGAGCCGCAAAGCCATGAACATCGATGGCATGGGGCCAGAAATCATTGACTTGTTGGTGCGGAAAGGAGGAGTAAAAACCTTTGCTGATCTCTATGATCTGCGTTCCAAGGTCGATGCCAATTGGCGGGAAAAGACGGTTCAATATAAACTCCCCGATTCCCCTGTTTCCGCCAGCGAATTGTACGTTCAACGGTTGCAAGCCCTTGCAAATTTCAGGTACCGAAGCGGCTCTGGCAAGCGGCCTTCCCAAACCGAATCGACGCCGGTAAATCGCAAAGCCGTTGCAGAGGCATTCTCAGAAAACCAAAATGGGAATGGTACGAAGATGTTGGAATCCTTGGGATTGCTCAAAGCGCCCGATGAGCACTCGTCATGGCAAGCGTTTTTGGCCCAAGCGGTTGATTCGTTTCCAATGGCTTCCGAAATCATGTCTTTGGCTGCACAGGTAGAATTCGCGGATGAACTCATTTCAGGCAACCGAAAGCTCCATTGGCAAGAACATGGCTGGGGAATAGAGGAAGTGGACTGGGCCTTTTTGGAAGTTTTCATACGCAGGCTATCAAAGCGCAACCGACAACGCCTGGGTGAGGTGGAGCTGTCGAAATTGCTTGAAGCGATTGACGCTTCACTCGACCAGCCATTTGCGCGTGTGCTCTATGCCATTGGAATCCGTCACGTCGGGACAGAAACAGCGGGTTTGTTGGCGCAGGAATTTGGTTCTTTGGAGGCGTTGCAAACTGCGAATGAAGAGGCCATTTTGGCCATACATGGAGTGGGTGCAGAGATAGCCGCCAGCATTATTTCGTATTTCGCTGAGAAAGATCACCTCCATATGATTGAGCGGCTGCGTATTGCTGGCGTGTCATTGGCTCAATCGGAAGAGGATGTGCAGCGATCCGGAAGCCGGATCCTTGAGGGGAAAACCTTCGTGATCACAGGGACCCATCCTGTTTCGCGCGAAAGTGTCGCAGATTTAATCCGGGAAAACGCTGGAAAGGTCACCTCTTCGGTCAGCAAAAAGACGAGTTTTGTTGTGGCAGGAGAAAAGGCGGGCTCCAAATTGACCAAGGCAGAACAATTGGGCTTGACGGTTCTAAATTATGAGGAATTGAGGGAAATCATTGCGGAAGGCAACACATGAATATGAAAGAAGGATTGAAATATGCAGCCATTGATTTGGAGTGCGCTACCAGTGATATTGGCAATATTTGCGAAATAGGACTCATCATCATGGAGGATGGGAAAGAGGTGTTCTCGTTCCGTTCGCTTGTCCGTCCTGTGGTGCCCGCATTTGGAGATTGGCAGCGATGGAATCTGACGTATTCATTGAAGGACGCCCTCTCAGCTCCGAGTTTTCCGGAAGTCTGGTCGCGCGTGGCAGATGAAATCAAAGGCATTCCACTCATAGCGCACAATGCATCCCAAGTGGAATGCAAGCACTTGGGCCATGCCTTTTCTCATCATCAAATGAAGGAAGAGGCCAATGCTCCTTTTTATTGCACATTGGAATTGGCCCGAAAGGCTTGGCCTGAAATTGAGAAGCACGGCATCAAAAGCCTCGCTCGGCGTTTCAAGTGGGAATTGGACCATCACAATCCCGAAAGCGATGCTCGCGTATGTTCTGCGGTAGTGGAGCTGGTCGCCAAAGAAAAGAAAATCAACTCATGGGAGGGGTTGGTTGCAAAAAACCAATGGAACCGCCATGCAATACCGCAATTTCAGAATCGATTGATTGTTCGCGCCAAACATGCTGCGCCGAAAAAACGTGCAGACTACATCCATGAGTTGGTCACATGGAAACCAACGGCCAAATTCGAAGCAATGTGCAAAGGGCAATCTTATGTCATTAGTGGTTTTGACAATGCGCAAAAACAAAAATTACGCATGATGGGGAGCAAGGCTGGTCTAATGCACAGAAGATCTGTGAATGCACGGATTGATTTTTTGGTGGCGGACGTGAAGATGGGGGCCGCGAAATATGCACGATGTGTCGAATACGAGATTCCCATCGTGAGCATGGATGAGTTTTTGAAGCAGCTGGAAGGGATGAAAGATTGATTGCTACCGGAACAATTCAAATCCACCGGTCAAGGTTCCTCGTTGTTCGTCTCCGCAAACGATGAGGTACTCGAGTTTGTAATAATAAAATCCCTCCGCGACGTCGTCATCATTGATGCGACCATCCCACTCCACAGGGCCTCCTTGATAGCTGTAGACGAGATTTCCCCATCGATTGAAGATGGACAGCTCGAATTCTCGAACAATTGAAAGCAAAGGGAAGTCGGGAAATTCATCGAGGTAGAGGGTTAATCGATCATTGTAACCGTCTCGATTCGGAGATATAACGTTCGGGAATCGGGCCGAGCTCGCATCGATGGTGGCTTCGGGATCCTGGTACACGATAACCGAGTCCTGACTGACGCATCCATTTTCTTCGAATGCAACGGTCAAAAAATACGTACCAGGAGCAAGAGCCGTTGGCGCCAAAGGATCCAATGCGTTCAAAGCGCCTTCGACCCAGTCCCAATTCAAGATGGGAGTGTAATCAACGGGAGACACAATAATGCCTGAGATCAAGCTTGTCGGTGCTGAACAGGTTAGGGTGTCAGCGTAACCCGCCTCTACTTCCGGGAAGGTGAAATCCTCTGAAATGTTGACTTCGGTTGTGGATGCGCACCCATTCCCGGGATTTGAGGTGGTCACGCTCCAAATTCCAGCAGTGCTGGTCAATAACTCGAAAGGCTCATTGGTCCAGGTGAAATCTGCGGCATTCGGCGGTTCCCAATTGAATTCAGCATCCGCGTTGTCATTGGCCAAGAGGAGGGTCACGGAATCGATGGTGCAATTGATGACATTGCTGGATGGAATTAGAGCGGATTGATAGGTCGTTGTATCCAGGTCAATCGTGAATTGTAAGCTGTCGAAGCAAGCGCCTTCATTCCAATCTGCAATGAGCAAATAATTCCCGGCAGCATCGATTGTAGCGGTGGTTTGGTTGTACTCAAAGTCGCTATCCGCGTCGATGGATGACCATGAAAAATCAATCCCAGAGGGGAAGTTGGAGCCTGCAATGACCTCAATGGCCGGGTTGTCGCAGGTCAATGTGTTGCTTGGGTCGGTGATCAATGTGGCTTCTAACTCCTCCACCAACACCACGATGGTATCTGCAATGCTTGCTTCACAGAACCCCTCATAACTGACGACGTATGTCATGGTGGAGTCTGGCGTGCACAAAGTGGTGGAGGCATTTGGATCTGAAAGAAAGTCAGCGGGCTCCCACGTGTATATGGTATTGGGTGCGCCAGAGACATTGAGTTCAATGCTGCTTCCCGGGCAAATGGCGACGACAGGGTCCGTGGCGATGATATTGGGAGCCAAGCACACAGTCTGGTTGTTGAATGATCCGCCTGTGCTTCCTGTGAATCCCCAGTAAACGTTTGATTCTCCACTGAAAATCTCGTTCACCAAGTCCACTTCTGCAAACAAGCGTAAGTCGCAGTCAAAATACACCGCAATGATGGTCGTATTCGGATCCCACGTAATTCGAACGGGGTGATCCTCACCGTCTTCTATGTTGGCGCCGTTGATGTTTGCGTTTACCGGTCCGGCCAAGCCAGTGGGGGGATTGTGGTCCACTGATCCATCCGAAAGGAAGCCAATGTGGTCGGTGACTAAATCGCCAAACTGTCCATTTTGCCACGTGTCAAATTCGATACCGAAGCTCGGGTCAAAGCCGCGGAATCCAAGGGCCCCACCCGTTTCACCGAGTGCATTGGTTCCGACGTTTTGAAGCACAAACACCATTCCATCGGCTCCAGATGCATCTATGGTTCCGAAGTTCATGCTGAAACTTAGCTCGAAAGCTTCACTCAGATTGATCTGCTCGCCATACCAAACGGTTCCATTTTGATTGCCCTGGGTCGTCGTGAGTTGGTAACAGTCGCCATCACCGGCCGTTGCGGTTCCGTTCAAGAAGTAGGTTTGAGCCGAAATTCCCATCGATAACCAGAGGAACCCTGCTAAGAGCAGTGTCTGCATTATGGTGATCATTTGCATGGACGAACTTCTGCCAAGCATTGCGCTTCAAAATGATAAGCCAACCTTCAGGTTTAGCCTGCGGTTGGTCAGGTAATTCGGGATGGCATAGAGCCGACGATTGACATCTTCGATCCACGTGTGATTGATGGTGTTTCGAATGCCTAGAATGTTGAAGACTTCAACAGAAATGAAGCCGCTTAAGTCATCATACTTGGTTGTGCGATTTGCTGCGGTGAACAATTCCCTGGAAAAACCAATGTCTACACGGCGATATGTGGGCGTCCGCAATATGTCTTTGTACCGTTCGAAGGAGGGAGGCCCGAAAGGAAGTCCCGTGCCGAAGTATAGGCTAATGAGCACTTTGTACGCTTCGTTTCCGGGCATTTCATCTTGGAAAAGCAGGCTCATATTAAAGCGTTGGTCGGTTTGGCGTGGTATGAATCCCGGTGAGATCAAAGCGCTATCCACGGGTACGTTGTCCAATGTAAATCCCGTAATGATTGGGGTTCCGGCGCTGTTGTAGTACTGCCAGTAATCGTCATCGTTCAAATCTTCTTCCGTTTTCATGACGGACATGCGAAACCAGCTTTGGATTCCGTCGATGAATTCGCCGTTCAACATGAAGTCCGCGCCTGCCGCATAACCTGAGCTGTTGTTCTTGGCGTAATAGCGTTGGCGAACATTTTCAATTTCATACGGAATCAAGGCATCCATGCCTTTGTAATAGACCTCGCCGACCATTTTAAATGGACGATCATACAACTTGAAAATTCGGTCCATTCCCAGCACGAAGTGCGTTGCTTTTTGGGGCCGGATGTTTGCATTGAGCGTACCGTCTAGTCGCCTCATTTCGCGATAAAACGGGGGTTGCCAGTACACGCCCGCTGCAAAATTCCATACGATTGATGGCATGCCGTCTTCCTCCAGCGGACGGTAACTGATGTGTCCTCGTGGCCCGCCAACCAAGACGGGGCCACCGGTTTCATTGGTTCGTTGATTGGTGAACCCCCAATGATGGCCACGGATCCCTGCGTTTATTTCCCACAGGCCTTTGAACCGGTCTTCCCATGACCAACTGCCTTGTACAAATGCCTGACTCCGCTGCGCGTTTACGTCGTTGTTCGCCCGGATGACATCCTCTAATTCAATGGTCTGTTGCGGTCCTTCGTCAATGTAGCCAATGCTGTCTTGCGGATGCGGAGCGATGAAACCCGCAGAGTCAGTAAGTGACCATTCCGCCAGATAATCTTCAATTTGTTCCCGTTGCCATTTCACACCCCATTCCAACAGTCCGTTGCCGCCTCCGAAGGAAGTTGAACCCTTGAGCGCTGTGCTGAGTACGTTGGCATATAGCCGATTTCGTGCGTGGTTGAGGAACACACCAACTCCACGGTTGACGGCTTCTTCTCCCAAAGCATCGGATCCCAAATCGCGATCCAGTTCATCCAAGAAGTAGGCGCCGAGGATGTCGAACGTCTCTGATTCGGCGGTTTGAAAGGCAGAAGTAATCCAACGCAGGCGATGGTTCTCGCCGGTGTGATTGACTGCTAGCGCGCCAAAGCCCGTTCGATAAGACGTTTTCTCTTGTCCGTCGAAATATATTTTGAGCCGCAAGGCCTCATTGATATTGCCGACGTCAGACTGTCGTTCTTCAGGAATGAAGGTGTAATCATTCTGCCCATAAATTCCGAGCAATTCGATTTCCCAAGGGCCATAGCCGTCCGGATCAATCGTGACAAAAGATTGCACATCGATGTAACGCGGCTGGTATTCCCCACCTTCATCCAGTGTTCCCAACACGTAGGAGTTGTCTCGAAATCGCACGCCCGTGTTCGCCGTCCATAAGCGGTGTCCGGCAGGACCTTTGCGACTCACTAGATCCTGTTGCGCCTGTGCTCCGAGCATGCTTCCGGTAAATCGGGTGGCTGCTTTTGTCGGCTTGCGGTATTGGATGTCCAATACAGAGCTCATCTTATCCCCATATTTCGCTTCAAATCCGCCTGCTGAAAACTCGATGGATTCCACCATGTCAGGATTGGGAAAGGAGAGGCCTTCCTGTTGACCTGCGCGAACGAGAAATGGCCGGTACACTTCTACGTCGTTGACGTAGACCAAGTTTTCATCGAAGCTTCCGCCTCGAACATTATAACCGCTCGACAGCTCGCTTGTAAAATTCACAGGTGCTTGAATCAATAGGTCTTCAATTGTTCCGCGAGGCGATGGAATGCGCGCAGCAACTTTGGGGTCGATGCGCTGGATAGGACCGGTACGTTCCCCATCTGCAATCACTTCCGAAGTCTTCAATGCCACGCCTGGGATCAGCGTTATGTTCTGTTCCGTTGGAAATGATTCACGCAGTTCTACAGTGACTTCTTTGGTTTGAAAACCAACAAATCCGAAACGCACGGTCCAGCTTCGGTTGGCCCTCAGCTGCAACTCGAAGGTGCCATCAACCGCGGTGACAACGGCTGCGGACTTTTGATCAAGTGGAATGACTGTAGCGCCAGGCAAGGCCTGTCCAGACTGATTTCGAACGGTACCTCTCAGTGTGCCCATTCCATTGTTGTCTGTCTGGCTTATTCCTATGCTGACAGAGAAACACACCGCGATCAGCATGAGAAAGCGTAAGAAATGGCGCGTCATCGTTTCAAAGATCCATTTCGAATCGCCTCTACAAATTTTGCCCAAGCAATAGGGTTGAACAAACTGATGGGAGCCAGTTGGCCTTGGTAGTAGTTTTGTTGTGCTTGTTGCTGCACCGTATAATTGTAGACTTCACTGCCGTCGCGTCCGACCTCCATGAGGCGATCGTAGATGTCTGCAGCATTCAACCGCTGCTGTCCAATGGTAAAAGCGTCAGCTGTAAGCTGTAATTCCAAGAATTCTTCTCGAAATCGCTCGCGAGTCGGCCATGGGTAAATGAAAGCCTGATCAATCTCAATGGTATCTCTGCCAAGTGGTTGCACTACATTCATTCGATTGAATTCTAGGTCATCAGGAACAGAAAATTCCTGTGTGATGAACCCGACCGAAGAAACGGTGATGGTGTCATTTTCCAATGCAGGGATGCTGAAGAAGCCATTGGCGTCTGTCATGATTCCGCGCAGGTCGCGTTTCCGAAAAACCGTGGCAAAGGGTAGAGGAGACAAGGAATCCCCCGTGACAACCATGCCGCTGATCTGAATGACGTCGGGGGGGGGCGTCAACGTTGAATCTATGGCATTGGACTGGGCATAGCCGAACCCTGAAATGCACGAAGCAGTGGCGAGAAGCACAGTGAGTTTCAGTTTGTTCAGCATGATGCGAAATTTACGAAAAGTGCAGCAGGTCGGCAAAAAAGGCTCCTAAGAGGCTTGTGCTGTTTTGAATTCCGAAGTGAAGTGAAACTGGAGTTCGGGATAATTACCGATTTCCATGTCGAGGAGGAACTTGGAAGGAGCGAGGTATACGTCGTTTTTGTCCTTGTCAACCACCATTTCTGTCCCTTTGATTCGTTTGAATTCTTCTAGCTTTTCTTCGTTTTCACTCACAATCCAACATGCCTTGAAATAGGGTTTCTGTTGGAACTCACATTTGGCGCCATATTCGTGCTCAAGGCGGTATTGGATGACTTCAAACTGCAGCTCCCCAACGGTGCCGACAATCTTTCTATTGCCCAGTTCTCGAATAAACAATTGCGCGACCCCTTCATCCGTGAGTTGTTGAATTCCTTTTTCCAACTGCTTGCTCTTCATCGGATCTTTGTTCACCAATTCCTTGAATATTTCAGGAGAAAAGCTCGGGATTCCTCGGAATTGCATGGATTCACCTTCGGTAAGGGTGTCTCCAATTTTAAAACTGCCGGTATCGTAAAGTCCAACAACATCTCCAGGCCAAGCTTCGTCGACGACGCTTTTGTCCTGTGCTAAAAAGGTGGCAGGGTTGGCAAACTTGAGTTTCTTATTGAGTCGGGTATGGTTGAAGAATGTATTGCGTCGGAAGGTTCCGCTGCAGACACGCATGAAGGCGATGCGATCGCGGTGCCGTGGATCGATATTGGCATGGATTTTAAAGATGAATCCTGTAAATGCCGATTCTTCCGGGTCTACTTGACGCACATCGGTTTCCCGTGGTCTCGGATCGGGAGCAATGTCGATGAACGTGTCGAGCATTTCTTGAATGCCAAAATTATTCACAGCACTTCCGAAAAACACGGGAGCCAAATCACCGTCCAAGTAAGGCTGAGCATCCCAATCCTCATAAACTCCTTCGATCAGCTCGACATCTTCTCGTAATTGCTGTGCATGCTCTTCGGTCACCCACTCATCCAATTCAGGCGAATGGATGTCTTCGACGGAAACCACATCCTTGGAGATTTTGGTTTTGTCGGGATTGAAAAGGCGCAATTGCTTCTCGTAAAGGCTGTAAACTCCTTTGAACGATTGGCCTCCGCTGATTGGCCAACTCAAGGGACGTACCTGGATGCCCAACTTCTCTTCCAATTCGTCCAACAAGTCAAATGCGTCTTGTCCTTCCAAGTCCATCTTGTTGACGAAAATGATCACAGGAGTCTTGCGCATCCGACAAACTTCCATCAATCGTTCTGTCTGTGCCTCCACGCCTTTGACGCAATCAATGACCAAAATAACACTGTCCACTGCAGTCAAAGTCCGGTACGTATCCTCAGCGAAATCCCGGTGTCCCGGTGTGTCCAGCAGGTTGATCAAGCGTTCCTTGTAGTGAAAAGCCATGACCGATGTAGCCACAGAAATCCCTCTTTGACGCTCAATTTCCATGAAGTCGGAAGCAGCTGTTTTGGTGATTTTGTTGTTTTTGACGGCACCCGCTGTTTGGATCGCTCCTCCGAAGAGGAGAAATTTTTCCGTGAGCGTCGTCTTTCCGGCATCAGGGTGGCTGATGATGGCGAACGTTCTGCGCTTTTTAATTTCTTCTTGAATCAATGCCATGGGACCGCGAAATTACAATGCAGAACGACGAGAATGCCGCAATAATTGTTGCCATTCTTCAAGTGCCTTGGATTGTCGAAATGATTTCAGTTGTGAGGGAGAAGGCATGGGCCAGTTCTCGAGCGAATTCAATGCTTGAGCCAACTGCCGGTGGTTGCCCGGCTCATAGAGCTTTCCAAATCTTCCATTGGCCAGCAATTCGGGCGTTCCACCCGTATTGGTTCCAATGATGGGGATTTGACGCGCCAATGCTTCGATCGTCACCATGCCGAATGTCTCTGAAGCGCTGCACATGGCATACGCGTCACAGCAATCATAAGCAGCTGCCAACTGCTCGTTTGGCGGACGCCAATGAACACGGTCTGCGACATTGAGCGCAACAGCCAAATCCTTCAATTCGTCCTTATGATTGGCGCCTGCTGCGTTGGGCGTATTTTGTCCAATGATGAATGCGTGCCACTGATTGGCTTCGGGTTCCGCCAAGGCACGCAATAAATCGGCTTGTCCTTTGAGCGGGTCAATTCGACCGAACAGTCCAATGATGGGCACACGATTGGGCAGACCCCATTCTTTTCGGCTATTTATTTTATCTCCGCTTTTGTCAAACCATTCATCCTCCAACGCAAGTGAAATGACTCGGGTCTGCTCCTCTTTGAGGGGCGTGTTTCGCAACGCTTCTTCACGCAAAACATTCAGCGGACTTACCCAACGAGTCACGGCGGCAAAACGCATCCGATGCCAAGGAGCATTTTTGGGTGTTGGAATTTGCATGCCTTGCTGAAATATGAGTGCACAATTTAATGTGCGAACGGCCCACGCTGCCAGCGGTAAATCCCTAGGGTCACGAATCCATAGCACATCAAATCGATTGGAGAGTAGGTGTTTCTTGAGCACCGATGCCGCACCTACGGGCAGGTAACGGCGCTGCCTAGGAATGAATCGCAAGGGCAGGTTGGCGGCTACCACAGAGGTGGCCAAGGGACTCTCGGGCACAGCATTTACTTCGATTTCATGCCCAGCTTCTTGCATCCAATGGGCATACCGTTGGAGGTTTCGCTCCAATCCACCCCATCCCATCGAACTGGAGAGGAATGCGATTCTCATCTTCGATCTGGGCGCATGGTCATTTCGCTAAAGACCCCTTTTCCACCGGAGGATACGGCAAACGCGATGGCTTCGGCGATGAAGCCAGGCTGCATGCCTTGCTCAAACTGGGGGCGGTAATTTTCCCGCAATTCATCGTCCTTGGTTTGGTCGATGAAGGAGGTGTCAACTGCACCCGGATTGATCGTTGTGACGGCGAGCTCATCTCGGAATTCAATGCGCAAGGATTCGCTGATGGCCAGCACCGCATGCTTGGTCGCGCAATAGATGCCACTGTTCGGAAACACGTTTCGAGCCGCGATCGAGCCAATTTGGATTACGTGTCCTTTGTTTTCAATTAAACTCGGTAGGCAGGCATGCAACGTGTTCAATACACCGCCAATGTTCACATCAACCATCTTTTTCCAGTCGCTCAGTTCAGCTGTTTTGAGCGGTTCGAAGATGCCAAGACCAGCGTTTGGAATGCAGGCATCGATACCGCCCCATTGGGCAATGGCTTCATCCACCGCCAACTTGACATCGTGTTCGTTGGTCACATCAACAATTTGATAACGAATGGATTCAGCAGGGCACAGCTCAGCCACGGATGCAAGAGCGGCTTCGTTTCGAGCGAGAATGGTGACGCGGTGGCCCGCAGCTGTGAGGGCTTGAGCGGTGGCGGCACCGATGCCGCTGGAACCGCCAGTCAGGAGGATTCGGAGAGATTTCACGCGTCTAATTTAGGTTGAAAAGCCCTTAAGGATTCACGCCAAAACGGATGGGCTGGTAACCGATGACGCGATCATAACCACTCATATCCCAATAGTACGCCAGCACTTGGTACACATTGTCCGCTCGCGCATGTGAACCCTCGATGTCAGCTACGATTCCCGGGGAGACTTGCAAGGATTCGGGACTCGTTTGCCCTGCTGCTCTTGAATCGCGCGTCAAGTAGAGGTAGTTGTAATAGCCTTGCTTCACGAGAAGGGTGGTTTCGTAGCGGCGAGTCGCTTGGTTCCAAGCCATGCGATGGGTGGGTTGCAAGCTCCAGTCGGAGATACCGCCAAAAACATAGATGTCCTTTTCGGCCAGTGGTTCGAAGGCTTTCAGGCTGAAATGCACTTGGACATAGTCGCTGCCTGTCGTATTCTCTTGGCGATCGTTAGCGATCGTAAAATGCCCATCCAAATCTTGACGGGCTTGATGAAAGGCAAATGTTCGTGGCTCGTCTTCTTCCATGTAAACGTGCCAAAAAGATGCTGTTTCTTCAATGCTTTGGATGCCGAGGGCTGCGAATTGAGTGCTTTTGAGATCTGCGAAACGCCAGCTGTTTCCACCGGCAAATGATTGCTCATTTGTGGGATTAAAAACCACCTCATTGCCCCGAACGAATTGCGGTTCTATATTGGAGATTGCAGATTCCCAACGACCATTCTGCAGCACCACGCATTGCAGGGCATCGTAGGCATCGTACAAGGGATAATTGCTGTCCCCATGTTTGACGGTGAAGTCCAATTCCTGATGGGTTCGTTTGTCCCGGATTACCGTGGATTCTCGAGCCTGAGCTTCAATGGTGACGGCTGTCTCGTACAAGGTAAACCGACGCTGAATCAATGGTTCATCTGGTCGGTCGGCATCGTAAACCTCAACGATGTAATTGCCACTCAAGGCAAATTCCGTCAAGTTGTTGGGGAACGAGGAGCGGTAATGGATGTACGTAGCTTTGGTGTTGAAACTCGATTCGATGGATTCGAAACTCCCGGTAGTGAATCCATTGATCCAGTCAGAAGCATCCAAGTCAGGAGAGTCAAACCAGTCGAACGTGCAATGCTTCCAGCGTATTTCAAGCCGCCGTTGGTAGGGTGAGAAGTCATCAAAAGCCAACTCCAGACGTCCACCTTGGAGCGGCGCAAATGGCGATGCCGTGGGCACGCCGAAGGGATGCAATTGAACCGTTCGAATATCTTCCGCGGTGAATGAGATGGGGTAGGCCAATTCTTGTCCGGTGATGCTGCCCCCAAAAAAGACCGTCCAAACGACGACTCCGAGCCATTTTGTGCTCGAGCGATTCGAGTTGCCAGTCGTGGCCCTTGAACGGCTGTTCGTGGTTGTTGTGCGGTTGAAGTTGCTCATTGATGCAGAAATTTATGCGAAAGTGGTGCAGGTTCGTTACCGAGACCTAACTTTGCGCCCCGAAAAGTAAATCTTCGCGTGCTTATGTCCCGCAAAATTCGGATTAGAAAAGGAGCAGATATTCGGCTGAAAGGCCGGCCAACCAAAACGGTTGAAACTGCTGCGCCCACGGCAACTTATGCCGTACAGCCCCCCAATTATCACGGTATCGTGCCCAAATTGGAAGTGAAAGAAGGAGCCGCTGTTGAGGCGGGCTCACCACTCTTCCACAGTAAAGAAACTCCAGCGATGAAGTTTTTGAGCCCAATAAGCGGAACGGTCAAGGCCATTGTTCGGGGAGAGAAACGACGAATACTCGCCGTTGTAGTTGAATCAGACGGTGGCAACAAGGCCGTCGCTTTGGGCAAAATCAATGTAACTGAAGCTTCAGCTGATGAGATCCGCGGCGCAATGCTCAGCCATGGGATGTTTCCATTCGTGGAGCAACGTCCTTTTGCTGACGTGGCCAACCCCATGGATGCCCCAAGAAGCATTCATGTGAGCGGTTTCGATTCCGCCCCGCTGGCACCTGACATGGAAATTGTCCTGCGCGATCGAATGGAGGCTTTCCAATCTGGGATACACGCTCTGAGCGCTCTTGTCCATGGCGATGCTGTTCACGTGGGTGCACGACCTGAACAGTCTATGTTCTCGGGCTTGGACAAGGTTGCGGTCACAACGTTCGAAGGACCGCATCCTGCGGGCAACGTTGGTGTACAAATTCACCACACCCTTCCGGTAAACAAGGGAGAAGTCGTGTGGACCATGCATGCAGAAGATGTAGCCAACCTCGGAGAAACGCTGACGACCGGCTTCTACACCACCAAACGAACGGTATCTGCTGCTGGGTCGGAACATCCGTCTCCGAAATACTTTCAAACGAACTTGGGGTGTGAGTTGACGGCTTTGACGGCAGGCCACCAAGGAGATGCTACGCGTTTCATTTCTGGCAATCCACTCACTGGCACACATGCTGCTGCAGACGGCTATTTGGGCGGTTTGGACCACCAAGTCACCTTGCTCCCGGAGGGGAATGAGCCCAAGTTTTTGTTGACCTCGGGTTGGTTGAGTCCAGGGCTGGACAAATTCTCGCTTTCGAAGTCTTACCCGACGTGGTTGATGCCAAAATCGAAAGAATTCGTGATGGATACGAATACCGGTGGTGAAGAAAGAGCCTTTGTCGTCACGGGCCAATACGAGCCTGTGTTCCCATTTGACATCTATCCTGTGCAGCTCATCAAAAGCATTTTGGCCAACGACATTGATGCCATGGAGAAGCTCGGTATTTATGAAGTGGCGCCGGAGGACTTCGCTTTGTGTGAATATGCCTGCACCTCGAAAATTGACGTTCAAGACATTGTGAGAGATGGCTTGGACAATTTGAAGAAAGAACTTGGATAATCAGCGATTATGAAAGCACTGCACAAAATGCTGGACTCGATCCGGCCTCATTTTGAAGAAGGAGGAAAGCTGAGTCGTTTCTGGGTCGTTTACGATTCTTTGGAAACGTTTGCATTCACTCCAGGACATACCACGAAGAGTGGTGTTCACATTCGTGACGGCGTGGATTTAAAGCGGACCATGTTCATGGTCATTGTTGCGTTAATCCCTGCTTTGCTATTCGGCACTTGGAACCAAGGCCACCAATACTTGCTCTCCATTGGCGAAGTAAGCGTTGCCGACCCGCTGATGATGGCGTTTTGGGACAAGCTCTTGATCGGAGCGGTGAAGGTTCTTCCGCTCGTCGTAGTGAGCTATGGTGTCGGTCTTGGTATTGAATTTCTCTTTGCGGGCATGCGTGGCCACAGCATCAACGAAGGTTATTTGGTCTCAGGCATGTTGATTCCACTCATCATGCCTGTCGATGTACCACTCTGGATGTTGGCACTTGCGGTAGCATTCGCTGTGATCATCGCCAAAGAAGTCTTTGGAGGCACGGGGATGAACATTCTGAATGTCGCCCTTACCGCCCGAGCGTTCCTTTTCTTCGCTTATCCGAAACAACTCTCGGGTGAGATTTGGATCCATGAAGTGGCAACTTCAAAGGCGGGTGGTTTGCTCGTTGATGGTTACACAGGTGCCACAGCGCTGGGTCATTTGGCCTCCACGGTTGGAAAGGCTCCAACGGAGCCGGCCGTTGCGGGGGTCATGGACATGTTCGCCGCCGGTGGAATGTTCAGCCTCACGAATTCATTCTTTGGTCTTATCCCTGGTTCGGTTGGAGAGACTTCGGCGCTGGCGATTTTAATCGGCGCAGCTTTGTTGATCTGGACAGGAATTGGCAGCTGGAAGGTGATGTCTTCTTTCCTCGTTGGAGGATTGGCCATGGGGGCGATTTTTAATGCGATGGGGCTGAATGCTTACATGACGATACCTGCCATCCATCAAGTGGTAATGGGTGGATTTATGTTTGGTATGGTGTTCATGGCGACCGACCCCGTAAGCGCAGCCCAGACGGAGCGAGGAAAATGGATTTATGGCTTTTTTGGAGGGTTCTTATCCATTATGATCCGGGTTTTCAACCCGGCATATCCAGAAGGAGTAATGATGGCGATTTTGTTCATGAACGTAATGGCACCACTCATTGATCATTATGTGATTCAAGCCAATGTGAGCAAGCGTGAAAAGCGCGCTGAATTCGCCTTGGCCAAACGTGCAACTGCTTAATTCGAAGAACCATGGCAATTGATAAAAACAGCACGGGCTACACGTTTCTCTTCTCCATCATCATGGTGGTTGTGGTAGGGACGTCGCTGGCCTACACGTCTCTTTCGTTGAAAGAGCGTCAGAACGCGAATGCGGCGGACAAGAAAATGATGGACATTCTCGGAGCGATCGGCGTCGATGCGAACCGAACCAATGCCAGTGAGTTATTCGCGGATTATGTGGTTGAGCGAGTGGCAATTGACATGTCCGGTCGGGAATTGATGGCTACTTCCTCAGCGGTTGATCCAAAAGACAAACAAGATCCCTTTGGAATCGATGTGAAGAAGGATTACCGTGCCAGCGTCAAATCCGCCGTCAAAGCGACAGACGGTGACGAGGCTGCGCTGATAGCTGCGCTCTCCGAAGATGGCTTGCGATTCCCACTTTTCCGCTGCGCCAAAGACGGCGCGAGCCTTTACGTCATTCCTATGGTGGGGTCAGGCCTTTGGGGGCCCATTTGGGGATATGTTGCACTCGAAGAGGACAAGACTACGATTTACGGGGCCAATTTTGATCACAAAACCGAGACACCTGGTCTGGGAGCAGAAATCAAAGAGACCTTTTTCACAGAGAAGTTCAAAGGCAAGCAGCTCAATGCTGATGCGGCTGCCTTGTTCACCATAACCAAAGGTGGCGCTCCGACCGACGAATACAGCGTCGACGGCATCACTGGGGGAACCATCACGTCGAAGGGGGTGGATGAAATGATGAATCGCACTTTGAAAGTGTACTACCGGTATTTTGAATCAGAAACACGAGCCCAACGATGAGCACCGATACAGCAGCAGCGCCTAAGAAAGAGTCGTTGTTTTCCAAAAAGAATCGCAGGCTCCTGAAAGATCCGCTAGACGATTCAAATCCCATTACCGTTCAAGTGTTAGGAATTTGCTCGGCATTGGCCATTACGGTTCAACTGCAGCAGGCGGTCATCATGAGCTTGTCCGTCTTGTTTGTGATGATCGGTGGCAACGTCATCGTATCGCTTTTGCGAAACCTGATTCCCGATCGCATTCGAATCATTGTCCAACTCGTTGTTGTGGCCTCATTGGTCATCATTGTGGATCAAGTGCTGAAGGCCTTCCAGCCGGACATTTCAGAAAAATTGTCGGTATTCGTTGGTCTCATCATCACTAACTGCATCATCATGGGCCGTTTGGAAGCGTTTGCTTTGGCCAATAAGCCTGGTCCATCGTTCTTAGATGCCATTGGCAACGCCATGGGGTATGCCTGGATCTTGTTGGCCGTTTCCATTGTACGTGAAGTTTTTGGCAGTGGGGCGATTTCACTTCCCGGCATGGGACAAGTCAAATTTCTGCCCACGGAATGGTTCATGAGCGAAGGGGGATTTTATGAGAACAATAACCTCATGATTTTGCCGCCGATGGCACTCATCACCGTGGGTATCATCATCTGGATTCAGCGGAGTCGCAATCAATCCTTAATCGAAGAGAACTAATGGAATACCTCAGCATATTTGTGAAGGGCATCTTCATTGAGAACATGATTTTCGCCTACTTCTTAGGCATGTGTTCGTACCTAGCCGTTTCGAAGACGGTGAAAACCGCCAACGGACTGGGCCTTGCCGTGATTTTTGTTTTGGGAATCACTGTTCCGATCAATTACCTCTTGGAAAATTACGTTTTGAAAGAAGGAGCGTTGCAATGGATCAGTCCGGAATACGCGACTGTGAATCTGAGTTTCCTCAGCTTCATTATGTTCATTGCAGTCATTGCATCCATGGTTCAATTGGTGGAGATGATTGTCGAAAAATTTGCGCCGGCCTTGTACGGAGCACTGGGTATTTTCTTGCCGTTGATTGCCGTGAACTGCTCCATTCTTGGTGGTGCCTTGTTCATGCAAGACCGCCAGTACCCGAGCATTGGGGAGGCCACGGTATTTGGCTTAGGCTCAGGTGTCGGTTGGTGGCTTGCCATCGTCGCCATCGCCGCCATTCGTGAGAAAATCCGCTATTCACACGTGCCAGCTCCCCTGAAAGGACTGGGCATCACGTTCATTATTACGGGACTTATGGGCATTGCGTTCATGAGCTTCATGGGCATTGAAATTTGATAGAGATGACGACTACAATTGTTCTGACAATCGCTTTCTTCTTGGCTGTAATCCTGCTTCTTGTGGGCTTATTGCTTTTCGCCAAAGCGAAACTATCACCCAGTGGGAAACTGAAAATCGTTATCAACGGTGAGCAAACGCTCGAAGTGGATGGTGGAAGCACGCTGCTCACGACGTTGGGAAACAATGGCGTTTTCTTGCCATCAGCCTGTGGCGGCGGCGGAACTTGTGTGCAATGCCGTTGCCAAGTGGCCGAAGGGGGAGGTAGCATCCTCCCAACCGAAGAGCCGCACTTTAGCCGAAAAGAAATCGCGGACAACTGGCGCTTAGGCTGCCAAGTCAAGGTCAAAGAAGACATGGAGATTCAAGTGCCTGAAGAGGTGTTTGGGATTAAGAAATGGGAATGCGAGGTCGTTTCCAACTACAACGTAGCTTCTTTTATTAAGGAATTTGTAGTCCGACTTCCGGAAGGAGAGTCTTTGGATTTCGAAGCGGGGGGATACATTCAAGTGGATGTGCCTGAAACCGTTGTGGAATACAAGGGGATTGATGTTACGGCGCACCCGGATCACCACAAAGATCCAAATACATTCAAAAGCGAGTGGGACAAGTTTGGGTTGTGGGATTTGAAAATGACCAATGAAGAGCCCATTGTCCGCGCTTACTCCATGGCGAATCACCCAGCAGAGGGCAATATCGTCATGCTGAATATTCGGATTGCTACTCCACCTTGGGACCGCGCTCGGAACGCATGGATGCAAGTGAATCCAGGAATCTGTTCGTCCTTTGTTTTTGCTCAGAAACCAGGCGATAAGGTTGAGATTTCAGGCCCGTACGGTGAGTTTTTCATCAAGGAGACGGGATCGGAGATGGTTTACATCGGAGGTGGCGCCGGAATGGCTCCCATGCGATCGCACCTTTTTCACCTTTTTCATACCGTTAAGACGGACCGAAAGGTGACTTTCTGGTACGGCGGTCGCTCGAAACGAGAACTTTTCTATTTGGATGACTTCAACAAGATTGCTGAAGAATTTCCAAATTTTGATTTCCATGTAGTGCTTTCGGAGCCAGCAGAAGGAGATGATTGGAAAGTGAAAAAAGACATAAGCGATCAAGGCGATGGATTTTTGGGATTCGTGCACAATGCGGTGATTGAACACCAACTTGCCCAGCATGATGCTCCGGAAGACATAGAATTTTACTTCTGCGGTCCTCCCATGATGAACCAAGCGGTTTTGAAGATGTGTGACGATTGGGGAGTGCCGCCCGAGAACGTCAGTTTCGATGATTTCGGTGGCTAATCCATTGCCTCGTCAGACCGTCGTTGCAACTTTTTTAATAGCTGCTTGTCTGGGCTCATGCAATGCCCCGGGTCCTTCTGGCTCAGAAGAGGCCGTGACAGGCGGTGTTGCTGCCATGGAGGAACATGTGCACACGGGTGATACCCAAGGCACCACTTACCTCATAAAATACCTAGGGGAAGATCGGGTGGCTCAGAGCCGGATTGATTCGGTATTGGAAGCGGTAGATGTTGAA
>DLQB01000144.1 GCA_002477505.1 Flavobacteriales bacterium UBA7443 | reverse complement strand
TCATCTTTGTTTGCATCCCAATAGGGGCTTGTATTCAAGATGTCACCAATTGCAGAATTCTTGGGACCTTGCTTGTCTGGCACAATTGAAATATTGATCGGCATATTAAAATCTCCCTTTCGGATGTTATATCCTGCTGCAAAAACAAAGCCCAATCCTGATGCCGATAAATTGGGTCCGGTCGCAAACTCAAAGCCTCCTTGCCCACGTACACCAACCAAACTTGAAAAACTTGGCAAGAACATGCCCTTTTCCATTCCTCCCACAAAAGCTACCCACTCTACGAGTCCCACAATTGGGCCTCCAGAGTCTGCAAAACGGGTTTCCCATTGCCATCCATACTGAGTGGTGTAGGTAAAGGGAAGACCAGTGCCAAATTCGCTGTATTCCGTACTGTCCATCTCATGGACGCGATTCAAAACCTGAGATGTACTGCCATCTCCGATGTAGGTGAATCCAAATCGAGGACCTGTAAGCTTGCTTACTTCAGAAATTGAACCTGTCTCACCGGGCGTTTGGGCAAAGCCCAACGTTGAGAAAATCATCGCCCCCAATAAGTAAACGCTTGTTTGAACTATTTTCATGCGGCGAATATAGACCAAATGGGATAACGCAATTTTCGCAGAGGATCAAAGAGGCAAGAGAACAACACCCGAATTCTTGCGTTTCTAATATCAGAAATCGTTCCCTATGTCCATTCCGAAGCAAGAAGAAACCTTCTACCCTTTACTCGATGTTTTGTCACACGGCAATCCCATGTGGTACGAAGCAATGCGCAAAGAAGCCAAGCAAAAGCACTTCATGCATTTGGATTCCATCGACCTCATCGCTACCCATAGCAATGGCCAGCCTTTGCTTCTCAACCGCATGGGTTGGGCCAAAATCAATTTGTGTATTGCGGGATTCATTCGAACGCCAGTGCGGGACGCAGTGCAAATCACTGAGGCCGGATTGGCCATTTGGGAGCGAGGCTCATGCGATTGGGATGACCTCTATGCCACTGCGGCTTGGAGGCAAAAAATGGGGTCAGAATTGCCCTATTGATGTGAATTTGGCAACCGAAAAACCGGCACATTAAAAAAGCCCTGCAACCGTCTGCAAGGCTTTTTCTAGGGTGGCTAATGGGGCTCGAACCCACGACCCCTGGTACCACAAACCAGTGCTCTAACCAGCTGAGCTATAGCCACCGTTTACCCCAAAGGGTGCGCAAAGATAATTGGAGTTTTTGAAAGTCCTACATCAATCGACGAGAAAGCGCAACGGGAAGCAAGGGCAATTGAATGATCCTACCGGTGCTGCTCAATCGATTCAATCCGCGTCCTTCAAAACCCCGAAAAGGTCTCCGGCTCTTTCCATGTCGTACGGCAATCGCCTTTCAATCGGACATCCAATGGCTTCCGTCTCAGCGGGAATGACTGATTCCCCTGTCAATGCTTGCTCCACGGCAAGCGCCAGATCGGCACTTTTCGGCTGGGAACGGTGCTTGCCGAGTGCATAATACAAGTCATTCACTCGACCACGATAGACCAATTCACCTTCGGGACTCACCAGTACCGCCTCGGGCGTATATCGAGCTCCTACCGCCTCCGACCAGCCCAATGTGTCTTTCGCCAGAGACCAGCTCACACGATAACGCTCAGCAAATGTTGCAATTTCGGCTTCTGTAACCGTTGGATTCGGAAACCAGCCCACCATTTCTACTTCACCTGGATACTCCCGCTCCCACTGCTCATTGAGCGCGTTCAGGTAAAATGTATAATCTTGACAAATTGGGCAAAGTGGAGCCAAAAAGACCCAGACTTTCCACATATCAATCTTGAACTTGAATCATGTGACTGCGCACGAGCCCCGTTGAGGTGGTCAAGCGGTAGAAATAGGTGCCCGCATTCAATGAAGGCAATGCAAATCGCTGCTCGTGATGTCCCGCTGACTTGTGCCTTTGAGGCATGATGTTTTGCACCTCCCTGCCCCGCACATCCAACAGATCAAGTGTAACAGCGTCCGCATGATTGAGGTGGTATCCAAACGTTACCGTTTGGCCTTGACGGGCTGGATTGGGCCACGCTGGAAACAAATTATCCGCAGCGTATACAATGCGCGTATCCTCGTCAGGCACCGATAGGCTGATGTTTTCATCCCCAGGCATGTAGTCCACAAATTGCAGGAACATTACGAACATCTCATCGCCAGTCAGGTCACCCCAAGACGTCCATTGTGGTGGATCGTTCGGGTTGTTTGGGTTGTCTGAGGTGTTGTCGTACGTGCAATAGCCATGAACCTTATAGCCTGCTGGGATGTGCTTCAAACTCGGATAGCTAAAAATCCCTTGCCAGTTGAAATCCCATTCTGGAATAGAAATGAGAGGAATGGTTTCGTTGCCGTCACCGGAAACAGCATACACTTCCCAAGATTGTCCGAGCAAATGGCAGTGCGGCGTAATCGACAACAAACTCATGTCACTCGTCACATTGTAAATGCCATGGAACGTTTCTACTTGATTGGGGGCTATGAAAAATGGCTCGGTCAGGTTGTTCACCGTCATCAATGCCAAATCGACCTCACGTTGAATGGGTTCTTCTGCAAAGAACAAATTGATTTCCGTCACATCTGACTCCTCCACTGGGGTCGGTCCGTAATGCATCTGAAGCAGCAATCGGCCATCAGGCCCGATGGTTTTTCCAATGGTCGGCGGAAAATCTGTCGGTGGCGTCCCCGGCACCCAGCCGCCAAAAAGGAAGTCTTCAACATTCACTCCGTAATCTCCAAAACTCTCATACCCGGGAGCATCGTCTTCGGCATCCAATTCCTCCGCTCCAGCGATGGATACAGCACTCTCGGTATAGGCAATGAGGGCATGGTGCGCGATGGCTGAATTGCCCGTTCGAATCTCCACCGCTCCGATTTCCGTTTCCTCTTCGACCCCGGTCTCCAAAACAAAAACTTGGTACTGCTCCGTCATGTCTCCACCGTGCACATATGGCTCCGGCATGGAAACGACCAAGTCCGGCTCGCCGATCTGGCTTCCTTCTGGAAAATCAGGCAAACCCGGATTTAGCGCTGAGTCCCCCTCTGGCATTCCCGCCTCGTACCAATCCGCCAACACCTGAATCTGATCTTCTGTCAGAAAGCGCTCGCCTCTCAACGAAGCATACTCAACATCCGGCGTCCAGGGCGGCATATAGCCCGTCGATGTCACATAAGAAATAAAAGCCGCTTGATTCGCTACCTCCTCATACGTGGTGAACGGCATCGGACCTATTTCACCCACCCGATGGCACTCTGTGCAATTTTGATAAATGATGGGCGCGACATCCGCATGGAAGGTTGGAGCCTGCGACCAAACGGGTGCAATGCCGAGTGACAGAAAAAAGGCAATGAGGAGCGTAATACGATGCATGTTCTAAAAGTAAGGATTCCTGCCAATTTAGAGGCAAATTTTGCGTTTCGGTTTAATCAAAAACCTTGCGACCTTTGGCACTATGCCCGAAACGCCTGATCATTCTTTGCGCATTTTGCATTTGGCTAGCTGGTATCCCAGTGAGGTCCACGGCACCTTGGGCAACTTTGTGAAGCGTCACATAAGCGCAATATCATCGGTGCATTCAGGTGAAGTTTGGTACGCCGCGCCCTCTCCTTTCGACCAGTCCGTCCCTCAAAACACCCACACGGATTGCGGAAATTTTCAGGAGCGCATCGTCTATTTCAAAGCCCAAAAGCCTGTGGTTCGAGGGACGACCCGCACTCTTTTGAATCTGGCAGAGCAAAACGAAGGTCAGCCGTTTGACGTGGTCCATTTGCACGTGGCCTATCCCGCTGGAAAAGCTGCACGAACCTTGGCCCGCCGCTGGGGCATTCCACTCGTTGTCACGGAGCACTGGACAGCGTACCATGAAGAACAGCGGAACACATTGCCGTTTTGGCGCAGGTGGTCCATGAGACAGACGCTCAAACAAGCTCAATTGATTTGCCCAGTCTCTGAGGACCTGGCCCGAAGCATTCAAAACTTTGGAGCGGCATCGCGGTTTTGCGTGGTACCCAATGTGGTGGACACCGAGTTATTTCAACCGGAAACCGCCCCGGCCCATTCGGCTGAACACCCGTTTCAATGGCTGCACATCAGCTCCTTATCGGATGAACAAAAAAACATCAGCGGCATGATCCGTGCCATTCAGAAACTGCGCCAACAAACCGCGGCGAATGAAACGTTTGAAGTACAAATCGTCGGGGATGGCAACCCCGAACCGCATCAAGCGTTGGTCGACGCGTTGGATCTGCAGGACTGCATCACGGTGCACGGCGAAGTCTCGCTTGAAGAGGTAGCCGAAAAAATGCGAACCGCTGATGCATTGCTGCTCTTTAGCCGTTATGAGAATTTTCCATGCGTCATTCCAGAAGCTTGGTCCAGCGGCATTCCGGTTCTTTCCACCGACGTTGGCGGCATCCGAGAGCACCTCACTGAAGACCGAGGAGAATTGATCGAATCGGAAGATGAGGCGGCCTTGGCAAAAAGCATGTTGCACTGGATGCAAAGCCCTAACACCTTTAACCAAGAGGACCTCCGC
>DLQB01000084.1 GCA_002477505.1 Flavobacteriales bacterium UBA7443 | reverse complement strand
TACCGCAGGAACATGTGATGGAAACTTCCAAAGGAACCTCAGGTGTAGCCTGGATGCTCTTAGCAACTGTGCTCTATACAGCTGCAAATCTCTGTGTAAAAGCCCTCGCCCACCTTCCTACCCAAGAATTGGTCTTTCTTCGATCCATCGTATCGTTGCTCCTCACCGGAGTTTGGCTCAAATATTACGGTTACAGTTTGTTGGGAGTCAATCGGAAATGGCTCGTCGTTCGAGGCATCTTCGGCACAATTGGACTCGCCACCTTTTTTCACACCCTCCGTTATATTCCCATTGCGAGTGCCACTGTCATCCAATACCTCAGCCCCATTTTCACGGTACTTCTTGCCCGCTACTTCGACGGGCAACGTTCGATGCGCCCTGTGCAGTGGGCTTTTTTCGCGACCGCCTTCATCGGAGTTCTGATGGTGAAAGGCTTCGACGAACGCATCAATTGGTTGTATTTCAGCCTTGGCGTCATCAGTGCAATGGCCGCCGCTGTTGCCTACCTCGCCACCATGAAGTGCCGGGAAACAGACCATCCCGTAGGAGTCGTCATTTGGTTTCACCTTATCGCTGTTCCTGTGACGGGTTCATGGACAGCTTTCACTTGGGTCGCTCCCGTCGGTGTGGAATGGCTTTTAGCACTGGCAGTTGGTCTTCTGAGCGTAGTCGCTCAGGTGGCAATGACCTTTGCTTTGCACCGGGGAGAAGCCAATGTCATCATGCCCTTCAAATATGTCGGCGCTATTCTCGCATTTGTCTTTGGCTTGCTCCTATTCGATGAACGACTCAGCGCTTTCGCCCTTGCGGGAATGGCGCTTGTAATCGCTTCCGTAACGGCCAATACCCTCATGAAACGGCGGGCAGCTCATCGGGAAATGACCGATGCCGCGAAGTGAACTAACGTTTCCTGCGTAATACAACCACTCGGGAAACCAAGAAAGCACAAGGAATATAGCCAGCGAGGTCGAGGATAAGCATCCATGAAGGCATTGGAATCATCATGGCATTGGCGATCCCACCGATGGTAAACCAAACCCCCATTGCCCAACCTGGGAAAGTTGATTTGAAAACAGAAGCAGTCTGAAGCCATTCAATCGAAACTGGCGCAAAGCGCATCGCCCATGACGCTCCAGCCGCGGTGCCCAGCCAATGTGAAAACACAACCGACAACTTCGGGCCAATTCCGAGGGAATCCATGAAGGTTCGAAGCGCCTCCGGATCGTCTTGGGGCATTTGTGACACGGCCGCTTGAGGAAATACAAAACCAAAGAAGTTGTGTGCCATCATCATACACACACTCCCGATGACAATGGCAACGATGTAACAACTAATCCACTTCAATACCTGCATATTACCTTGGTTTGGTTAGTTCAATGGCGTCGTTCCAAATCGCCTCGTCATAAATCGATTGCAGCGCCTTTGTAATAGGACCTTTTTCGCCATTCCCAATCAAGCGTCCATCGATGGTTTTCACATGTGCCAGTCCCCCCATGGTCCCAGTAGTAAACACCTCATCCGCTGTATAAAATTCCGAGAGGGAAAGCCGATCTTCTCGAACCTCATATCCTGCTTTTTTCGCCAGCGCTACAACCAAATTCCTTGTCAACCCTGGCAGGCAGGCTACTGCGCTCGGAGTCATGACCACGCCGTTCTTCATAGCAAATACATTCGTCGCGTTCGTTTCGGCCACGAACCCTTCCAAATCAAGCATGATCGCATCATCTGCCTGCGCCACGTTTGCTTCGATTTTTGCGAGAATATTATTGAGCAAGTTGTTGTGATGGATCTTTGAATCGAGCGTCGAAGGTGAATTGCGTCGCACAGACGAAGAGACCAATACAATGCCCTCATCGCCGTACACAAAACCCTTGTATTCCGCCAGTACAATCAAAGTTGGGCCGAAAACATTGAGCCGTGGGTCCATGCCACTGGTGCTCTTCTTTCCTCTGGAAAGGGTGATCCGCGCATGCACTCCATCGGTCATGCCATTTGCCTCAAGCGTTTGGAAAATGGCCGAATAGATCGCCTCAGTTTCCGGAATTTCCGCAAATGCCAGGGCATGCGCTGATGCTCGAAGGCGGGCGACATGTTCGTGCAATTGCAGCGCCCGGCCTTGCCGAATTCGAAGTCCTTCCCAAACGGCATCTCCGCCTTGGACGACACTGTCCAAAACACTGACAGCGGCAGAATGGCGCGGTACTAAGCCATTGACCCATACCATCGTCTCTTCATTGCGCGGGTCGGGTTGGTTGTATTTGGCCATAAGCGTTGTGGAATTAGATCGTAATGTGTTCCTGCAATTTCCGAAAAAGCGGCTGAATTTCTGCGAGTAATTCCGGAAAATCAAGCGAAACGTCAACAGCTTTGGCACGAGGCGAAGTCGGAGCTTCCCACCCCCCAGAGGCATGCACGCGCTGGTACCAGTACTTTGCCCAAACCCCGTCCTCGGATCGAGGCCCAGGCTTCCAGGTTAACATTTGATCCTCAAAAGGCACATTCAAAAAGGCGCAGATTTTGCGCAGGCAGGTCTCGGGCTCAGCCACAAGTTGATCCGAATCGATAACCATAAACGGCCATTCCTTGTCAATGCATTTTTGAAGCCATTCCCATTGATGCGAATAACACAGGTCCATCAAAGAAGGTTGGTCAATGTGCGCCCGAAAAGAACGTATGACTTTCAACGGATCTCGAATGAGAAAAAGATGATGATGAGATTCGAAGTTCCCCTCATTCATACCTTCCAGGTGGTTGGCCATGTGTTTCAGGAAAACATGCGATCCCTCGCTGTTCCAAGCCTGTTGAATGGTTTGAAAGTCCGCAGGCATGGTCCTAAGCACCTCGTCGCGCGAAGGACGTTCAGATCCCGTCAACTTCAAGAAATGCGCAAACAACGGCTCATCAATCACCCTAAAGTCAGATCGCTGCGCAAAGCTGTACATCAGTGCCGTACTGCAGTTGCGTGGACCGGACCACAACGAGACCTTCATCCGTTTAGCGCACTACGGAAACGCTGCCATTGATGCGGCGAGGAGCCAATTCATGAACGGAGTGGACGTCCAGCATGAACATGTACATGCCGTCTCGTACATAGTGCCCCCCCGATTGGTGCTGACCAACCCAAGGTTCTTCGGGATCAAAGGATTCAAAAACCACTTCGCCCCAACGATTCATTACGACCAGATGATACGACTCCGTCTTGAAGGCGTTTCCAACCGGCAAAAAGGCATCATTCAGCCCATCATTGTTTGGACTGAATCCCGTCGGTACATAAATAGCAAAGTCTACGGGTCTGAAGTAGGCCACAATTTCTTCATAGTCTTCGACTTGAAGCGTAATGCTCGGTGCTTTGGGACC
>DLQB01000008.1:1466-6473 GCA_002477505.1 Flavobacteriales bacterium UBA7443 | reverse complement strand
GTGGTTGACGCACAAAACAAGAAACAACCATGATCCATCACCTTAAAGGCCGGTTGGTAGAGAAAACCCCCACGTTTGCTGTGATTGAATGCGCTGGGGTCGGTTATCAAGTGCACATTAGTTTGCACACCTTCCAGCAACTAGGTACGGATGAACTTGCCATGCTGCACACGCACATGGTGGTGCGCGAGGATGCGCAGTTGCTGTATGGATTTGCGCAGCCGGATGAACGGGAATTGTTTCTGATGCTGCTCAGCGTGAGTGGCGTTGGTGCGAATACCGCCCGCATGATTCTCAGTGCCATGGACCCGAATACGGCACGACATGCCATCCAACAAGGCGATGTGAATGCCATGAAAAGTGTCAAGGGAATCGGGGCGAAAACTGCGCAACGGATCATCATCGATTTGCAAGATAAATTGGGGGCTTTGAGCAGCGCTGGCAGCGGATCTGCATCGCTTGGCGGTGCTCCGAGCAATAATTCACGGCACGATGCGTTAGTTGCGCTCACTACCCTTGGTTTTGACCGAGGACGGTGTGAGAAAACATTGGACCAAATTGTGAAAGAATCTCCGGAAGTTGATGCGGTGGAGGATCTCATTAAATATGCATTGAAGCGACTATGATGCTGAAAACAGCGGCATATCATTCCCGAATTTTAGGAGCAATCTTGGTTTTGATTGCTCTCTCGTGCGCAGCAGTTACAGCTAGTGCACAAACGTCCAATGGCGGAAGTGAAGGGGATAGCTTGACCATTAACCTGCCTTTTCCATTCGGAGGGGAAGACCAATTCAATCCCATCGAATCTCCTGCAGGATTTGACTTCGCGTGGCCGAGCAATTTCACCTATGAGATTGTTCTGAATGAAGAAACGGGGATGTACAGCATCCAGCAGCTTGTAGGTGATACGATTCAGTACCGACCTACGACCTTCTTGACCTTGGATGAGTACCTCAATTTTGACATGGAGGGAAACCTCACCGAGTACTGGAATGAACTGCAAGTGGAAGACGACGAAGCGGAGAGGGCCTTTGCTCCGAAGCTCACCGTGGACAGTAAGTTGTTTGAGACCATATTTGGGAGCAATGAAATTGAAATTAAACCGCAAGGTTCAGCGGAGCTGACATTCGGGGTGAACATTTCAAACACCGAAAATCCGCGAATCCCAGAGCGCCAGCGCCGCATCACGACTTTTGACTTCGACCAGCGCATTCAACTAAACATTGGTGGAAAGATTGGCGACAAGATCGACTTAGGGACCAATTACAATACCGAGGCGTTATTCGACTTTGAGAATCAAATGAATATTGGTTTTCAGGGCGAGGAGGATGACATCCTCAAGAATTTTGAAGCGGGACACATTTCCATGCCCTTGCCCGGAACATTGATCACAGGGAGCCAGAGCCTTTTTGGCGTAAAACTGGAAACACAGTGGGGACGACTGTATAACACGACCGTCTTTTCGCAGCAAAAAGGCGAGCGAAAGGAGATCGAAGTGGAAGGCGGGGCGCAAACCCAAGAATTTGATATTCGAGCGGACGATTACGAGGCCAATCGGCACTATTTCCTTTCCCAGTATTTTTTGGACGCGTATGACGAAGCCATGCGCAGTTTGCCCGTGCCGAGTTCTGGAGCCAATATTACCCGGATTGAAGTTTGGGTGGTCAATACACAAGCCAATACACAGGACGTTCGCAATGTGATTGGCTTTACGGATTTGGGGGAAAACCCCGGATACATCTCATCCAACCTTCCGGTAGGGGATTTGACGGGCAACCCGGACGAGCTTCGTGCGAACCCGACCAATGCGAACAACACATTGTTCGATATGATGGTGAACAACCCAGATGTCATGAGCTTCACCGGGGCCAATGGCGCAATTGGTGCGATGGGGCTTGGTTTGACCCAAGGGATTCACTACGAACGCGTGGGGAATGCGCGGAAACTCGCTGCCACAGAATTTAGTTACAACTCCCGTTTGGGATTCATTTCATTGCGTCAAGCATTGAACAATGCCGAAGTGCTTGCCGTGGCGTATGAGTACACCTTAAACGGGGAAACGCATCAGGTAGGAACCTTATCCCAAGATGGGTATACCGCTCCGAGTGCGCTCGTTTTGAAGATGCTCAAATCCAGCATCACGCAGTTGCGTTTGAGCGATGGATCGCAGGCTCCGCTTTGGCGAACCATGATGAAAAACGTTTACTCGATGCAGGCGTTTGGGCTCAGTGAGGAGAATTTCCGATTGAACATTTGGTACAATGACCCTGCCACCGGTGTCGATTTGAATTACATCCCCCGCAATCCGCTCGATGGCACGTTGTTGTTGCAGTTGTTGGGGATGGACCGGCTTGATATCAACGGAATGAGTCAACCGGATGGTGTCTTCGATTTTGTCGACAATGCGGCCACTACGGGCGGTACGATTCACAGTCAAAATGGCCGAATTTTCTTCCCATCCGTGGAACCTTTTGGATCCAATCTAAGACGGGAAATCGAGGACCGGGTTGATGATGCAGACTTGGCGGCAAATCTGATTGAGAGCATTGTGTTTCAGCCGTTGTATGACAGTACGAAAACGGCGGCACAACAAATCCCATCGCTCAACCGATTCCGCATCAAGGGGGAGTTTCAGAGCCAAACCAGCAGTGAGATTGCATTGCAGGCGATGAATATTCCAGAGGGGTCCGTTACCGTGACCGCAGGCGGCGTGCGTTTGATTGAAAACCAAGATTACACGGTTGATTATCAATTGGGACGTGTACGTATCATCAATGATGGCCTCCTGGAGTCGGGTCGGAACATCAAGGTTTCCTTGGAGAGCAACTCACTCTTCAGCATCCAGACCAAAACCATGATGGGAACACGTTTCGACTATGCCGTCGGAGACCGGTTCAACTTGGGAGCGACCTTCCTCAATCTTCGGGAACGGCCATTGACGCAGAAAGTCAACATTGGCAATGAGCCGGTGAACAATTCCATCTTTGGTGCGGACTTTAGTTACCAAGATGATGCGCCGTTTTTGACGGAATTGATTGATGCCTTGCCTTTTTATGAGACATCATCGGGTTCCAATATTGACATTTCGGCCGAGGCGGCTTACCTCATCCCTGGCCATAGCCGTGCCATCGGGCAGGATGGAAATGCTTACATCGATGATTTTGAAGGCAGCCAGTCAGCGATTGATATTCGGTCTGTTAACCGTTGGTTCTTGGCATCAACGCCAAAACTGCAACCGGCCCTTTTTCCAGAGGGAAGCGCAGAAGACAGCTTGTTGTACAATTACAACCGAGCTGCACTGAGCTGGTATACCGTAGATCCGCAATTCTTCCGCGGAAGTGGCTTGCAGGACGGTCAAGTAAGCGCGGAAATCAAGAGCGACCACCGGACCCGGGAGGTATTGGAGGGTGAAGTTTTTCCGAACCGAGAATTGCCGACGGGAACACCGCCCAACATCCCGACGTTGGATTTTACGTTGCGACCGGATGAGCGAGGTCCGTATAACTACGAGGTTCCCCAAGGTGCCAATGGCATTTCAGCGGGTTTGACGCCGGAAGGAAAGTTGGAAGATCCCGCCTCCCGATGGGGTGGAATTCAGCGCGCGTTGACCACCACCGATTTTGAAGCAGCCAACATTGAGTACATGCAATTTTGGTTGATGGATCCGTTCAACGAGGATTCGGAAAACTTCACGGGCGGTGATTTCTACATCAATTTGGGGAACGTTTCGGAGGATGTGTTGAATGATAGCCAGCTTTCTTACGAGAACGGTTTGCCTTCGTCGAACAATCCGGATTTGCCAACGTTGGAAGGGGTTTGGGGTGTTTATCCGGATCCTACAACGTTCAATGTGGTCAATGCCTTTGACAACACTTCAGGCTCCTACGATTTGCAAGACGTCGGTTTGGATGGAATGCCGGATGCCGAGGAGCAAGGGTTCTTCAGTGAATGGCTGAGTGAGGTTCAGGCGTGGGTGGATCCCCAAGCCTATGCTGAAATCGAACAGGATCCCTCGGGTGACAACTTTCGTTATTTCCGAAATCCGGAGGCGCAGGACAATGAAGAGACCATCCTCGAACGCTACGCGCAATTCAACGGATACGAAAACAACTCCAACACGGGCTCACCCAATGGCTATCCAGTCACAAGCACAACCATTCCAAACACGGAAGACATCAACCAGGACATAACCCTGTCCACCATTGAGAGTTACTTTCAATACAAGGTTTCTTTGAGGCCTCAAGACCTTGGAGAATTTAACATTGGAAAAAACTACATCACGGACACGTTTGAGCAGACGGTGACGACGGCAAACGAGGAAGAACGCGTGATTCGATGGTACCAATTCAAGATTCCTGTGAGGGAATTTGATAATAAGGTCGGCGGCATAACGGACTTTCGGTCGATTCGATTCATTCGGATGTTTGCAAAGGGATGGACGGAACCGGTAACGCTGCGTTTTGCACGTTTGGAACTGATCCGAGGAGAATGGCGTCGCTACTTGAATTCCTTGGCGGGACCTCAAGAAATCGAGCCGGATGATCCTTCAACCACCGTCTTCAATATCAGTGCCGTCAACATTGAAGAAAATGGAAACCGGGAACCTGTGCCGTATGTAACTCCGCCCGGAATCATCCGTGAAATTGACGTGGGTACCGCCAACCAACGGCGATTGAACGAGCAATCGCTCGAGATGGCTGTCTGTGGATTGGCCGATGGTGATGCGCGCGGCGCTTACCGCAACATCAATTTTGACATGCGGATGTACAAACGGCTCCGGATGTACGTTCACGCAGAGGCCGGTCCGAACAATCAAGTGCTCAATGACGATGACATCACCTGCTTTGTCCGTTTGGGAAATGACTTTGAGTCGAACTATTACGAGTATGAAATCCCATTAAAAACGACACCGTGGAACACCGGTGACGAAGATTTGATCTGGCCGGAAGAGAACAACATTGACATCGAGTTCCGGAAGCTTCAGAATTTGAAGATTGAACGTCCACA
>DLQB01000008.1:989-1417 GCA_002477505.1 Flavobacteriales bacterium UBA7443 | reverse complement strand
GCGGTGAAGGGAAATCCAAATTTGGCCAACGTGGTCATGGTGATGGTGGGGGTGCGCAATCCGGACAAGGATGAAAATGACTTCACGGCAAACGATGATGGATTGGATAAATGTGCCGTGGTTTGGGTGAATGAGATGCGGTTGGCTGATTTCAATCAGCAAGGCGGTTGGGCAGCGACGGCTCAAATGAATGCAAAGTTGGCGGACTTGGGCAACATCTCGGTGGCGGCCAATATGTCTACACCCGGTTTTGGCGGGCTGGAGCAGCGAATCCAAGATCGACAGCGTGAAACCATTCAAGGCATCGATGCCTCGGGCACCATTCAGTTGGGCAAATTGTTTCCGAAGAAATTGGGACTTACCCTTCCCATGTACCTGGGGTATTCGCAACAGGTGTCCACTCCCCAGTTCGATCCCTTGTCACCGGA
>DLQB01000008.1:0-794 GCA_002477505.1 Flavobacteriales bacterium UBA7443 | reverse complement strand
GGCGGTCGTGGAAGCTTGGGCAAAGAAGGCGGAGGCAAAGACGCGGGGGGCAAAGGGGGAGCAGGAGGTGGCTCCGCACGCGGCGGTTCGGCGCGAGGCGGTAAGTCAGGTGGTGGAAGCCAAATCGGATTGCTCAAGATGCTGAATCCCGGGAATTTCACCGGAAACTTCTCGTACATTGAATCGTTCAATCGAGACGTCAATACAGAGTTCCGCTTGAACCGGGAGTACCGTGGAGGATTGAATTACAATTTCTCACATTCCCCCAAAAATTTCAAGCCATTTGGGAAGATTGGATTCTTGCGCAAGTTGGAATTCATGAAGTGGTTGACGGACTTCAATTTTTACCTCGGGCTGAAGCAATTCACCGTTGGATCTCAGATGAATCGAATCTATGAGGCGAGCAGGGTTCGAAACAATACGGAGGAATTGCTCGGTGTGGAGACCAATCTGCTCATCAATACGCAGGTGATGAAGACCTGGCGTTGGGATCGCACGTATGCGCTCAAATACGATTTGACGAAGGCGTTGAAGTTTGATTACAACGGGCAAGCGCAGGCCCTTGTGGGTGAACCGGCGGGCGAAATCAACCGAGAAGATGCTGAAGGATATCAATTGTACCGTGATTCTGTCATTCGCAACCTTGAAAACGCAGGGGAAATCACCACGTACAATCACAATATTACCGGGTCCTATAAGCTGCCGTTCGATAAGCTTCCACTCGTGAACTTCATATCCAGTGATGTTCGCTATCAGGGATCTTTCCGATGGGATCGGGCGCCATTTTCCCAGGA
>DLQB01000081.1 GCA_002477505.1 Flavobacteriales bacterium UBA7443 | reverse complement strand
GCTTTTTTGAGCAATTACTACACTGGTGAAGGGATCAATGTTCAATTCGGCTATTTGTTCGAAAATAACGTGGAGCCGGCTTTCCGCTACACCTCCATCACTCCAGAAGAAGCGGGTCTGGCCTCTGATCGCGACGCGCAGCGCATGTACACCTTTGGATTGTCCAAGTACGTGGTGGGGCATGCTTTGAAGGTGCAAACCGATCTGAGTTTCATCGACGAGAACGCTGAATTTAGTTTTGACCAGGAATTTGATATGCTCTTCCGTTTCCAGGTGGAGATGGCCTTTTGAGGGCACAACCGAGCTTCTTTTTGGGAAAAGAGTTCCCATTTGCGAGATGAAAGAGCATGGAGTCAAGCGCTCTCGTGGGATCGCCGGGGTTCATTCCGTCGTGCACGGTCTTGACCGCATGGCTTTCTCAATCGACTGCAGGTCGCGGGATTGAACCAAGAGACCGCAGCTAAGTCAACGGTTGTCATCGGCCGTTCTGTCGGGTGATATCAATTGGAGTATTTGCGGATGCAACGCGTAGATATGCCGCCGGCGGTCGTATTGATCTCGCGTTCGCTCGATGGCCTGGAACGCCATTTGTTGATCACTCCAGTTGTTGCACTCCCGAATGAAACGTGACCTGCGTGCTCGGCGCGTCTCGTCGGTATCGTGTGGATGCGCATTGAGGACGGTGTCCAAGTCATTGGTGTCAAATTGCCCATTGGGTTGTTGGGTCAATTGGATCAAGGATTGCTTCAATCCTTCAGGAAGGGTGAGCAGAAGCCGCTCGGTGTCTTTTTTGATTTGGTGTTGGTTCCATTTTCTACGGATGCGTTGACCCAATGTCAGATGGATTATCGCCGTCACGATGGATAATACCAGGAGTGAGAGCGCAACCCGGCGCTTCCATGGTGATGGGGGATTGTAAAAATCAGATACGACTTTCATCGGGATTTTGCGCTTCTCGGGATGCCACTCCAGAAGGTTGTCCGCGCCAAATTGCACCTTATCGCCCGCAGGTGACCAATAAATAGACCGCACGGTACCCACTGAGTCGACCGGTGCCAGCGCTGTCGCATTGGAAGGATCAATCCAGTTCCATTCCCGGTCATCCTGGACGAATGCGCCGCCTTTGGAAGGGATAAGTTGAGAAATCGCATCCATGGAGATGGTTCCGATGGTGTTCCAACCGTTGATGGCTGTCCATTCGTGAATCAATCCTTTTTGATCACAAAGCTGAAGGGCATCGCCTGATGACCAGGGCGCACCAAAAATACTCGAAGGTGCACTGCCCGTTTCTTTGATCGGTACCCAGCCCAATGCACCCTCTTGGTATAGGGTTCCAGAGGCATCGATGATGATCAGTTTGTTTCCGAGTTCGACTAGGTGCGAAGCGGGTGGGAATGTCACTTCAGTTGTCTCGAAGCGTTGCGGCGACGAAGCTGGACCTTCACCGGCGGAAGCAAGCAAATCGCTTTTTAGCCCCCGGTAAATTGTGAAGCTCATATTGTAGAGGCCGTAAAGGGTAAAGAGACTATGCGGCTCGTCGTCATTGAGCTGCAAGGCTGTCGATTCATCCAGTTTGAAGAAGCAGCTGATGGCCATTTTGTCTTTTGGAATCGAGGTATAGACACGCAATCCATCGTCTATGCCGTCAAAGGACACGGCATTGCCAGTAATGCCGGGTGCGAGCGATGGATTGTCAATGATTTGAGCGCCTACATTCGAATAACGCCCGAGGAAATTGGCGGTTTCAAAATCCCAATGATCGGTGAGGTATAGCGGTTTTTTTTCGGTTTTGCCTTTGCCGAGGGATTTGATTTTTTCCTCACTCAGCAAACTGCCATAGACCGAAAATTCGTCGATTGACGCAGCGCCAAAGCTGTGATAGTCCCGGTTATAGGCGGTGCCAAACATGATGCTGTTATGTTTGTATCGCAAATCGGCGCTCTTGCCTTTGAACAAGCACACACCGTCTAACCAGACTTCCGTATTCAGGTATTTATCACGCTGAAAAACGAGATGATACCATTGATTGGGGACGAGTTCTGCAACGGCCGCGCCCCTGCCGCTGCCGGTTTCGAGGTAGGGCACTTGCAGGAGCAAACAACTTTCTTCCTCTGAAAGGTCAGAAGGGGCGCTTATTGGGGGCGCAGGAACGGAGCTAATAGGCTTTGTTTTGATCCATGTGGAGTCGCGCTTGATCAACAGTGCTCCATCGTGAGTCCAGATTTCCTCCGTGTTTGAAAGATCGCCGATGATCGGTTTCCATGCGGTTGAGACGGGAATGAGATTTGGCCGTCGGGCATCGTTTGCTCCTCCGTGAAATAACCGCCGTGATTTTTGTCCCCACGGAATGTAATAATACCATTCGGAAAGGTTGGGCAATGGATAGAGAATGTCTAGCGTGCCATCTCCATCCAAATCGGGTCGAAGCAGTAGGGTCATGTCCTCCGCTTCATTGAGAACACCAATGCTCCTTGGTTTGCCAGTTTCCAACTCCCAAGAAGTGCAATGCATACCCGATCCAACGGCATTCCAACCGATGAATTCAAGCTCATTTGTTTGTTCATTCATTGAAATCCAAAATTCCAAGTCACGCGTGTTCCATTCAACCTCCCAAGCAATGGGTGGCCGTTTGGAAGCAAAAAACTGTCGGCACCATATTGATTTATCTGTGCCTCCGATGACCAGCATATGTCCGTCATCGATGCGGAGAAATTCCCATTGGGTCGTGCGCCTCGTGTTTTCCCACCACGTGACCGGCTGCCATTGCTGGTTTTCAAAAACAGATACGCCCATTGTCCCTGTTTCCGCGTTTTGCAAAATCAGTCTCTCGTCCTCACCGGTCGAAAAATACAAGCCATCCGCAATGATGGAAGCCTTGGGAATGAGCTCATTATCACCGCCATTGTGATCCAATATTCGAAGTGAATTGGAGGCTCGATCCAACACCGTTGTACCAATGCCAGGCACCATTCGAATGGAAGCGGCATTGCGATCGAAGACATTTGACGGCTGTAATTTGCGATTGGCAAAGGTGTAAGTCTCAATCTGATTTGGGTACAATCGCTCCACCCAAAGGGTTCGGGAGAATGCGTCCCACTCTATTTCCCCCCATTCACTGTCTTCTGCGCTGAGCAGCGGTTGCATTGAGCCAATTCCTGCGGAAGAATTCCAGCATACTTCTAAGTTTGAAGTAAATGATACTAGGAAGTCTTCGTGGCCATCTCCATCAAAATCGCCAACGGTTCCGCCGGCAATGTTTCGAGTGTCGTAGTCGCTTTTCAGCTCCATCTCTCCTTTGAGCCATTGATCAGTTTCCAACCAACTTGGTGCTTCATTTGGATTCTGTCCAAGTAAGATCCCTGGAGCGAAAGTCAGCGACAGAAAAAGAATGTTTAGCGCTTTAGAGAGCATGCGTGACAATTTTCAATAAATATGTGACATTCATTAAAAACAGTCGTTTTAAATTATGTGACAAGGTGTGACAGGTGAAATTACAGTACGATATAAACGTGATAACGCGGAGTTAATTTCAGCCAGTCCCCTATTGTGAAGGCGCTAGGGGAGCTATGATTTTCGTGGATTTTCGTGCGTGACGAATCGTTCGAAAAGTTCAGTCCTTTTGCCGGTGCATTTTTTTTGTTACCAACGTCAAAACGCCATAGATGGCGAATAGCAGGATTTCGTTGGCCACATTTCTTCACAGGATTTTTAATGAAATCAAGCAAAGGACACCTTTTCTTCGATTCAAAATCAAATTGTAAGACCATGAAAAAGCATTCTATTTTATTGGGTTTGTTCGTTCTGTCGTTCGCGGGATTGGCACAAACTCCTAGCGCCGAGTCATTGATGGCTTCGTATCCTTTCACAAATGGCTCATTGAACAACGCAGTCGGTGACGACTTGCACGGCATCGCCATGGGCGAGCCTATTCCGGTAGAAGATCGGTTTGGGAATCCGAACAGCGCCCTACATTTTGGAGCTGCGGCCGATTTTATTCAAGTGCCAGGGTCCGGGAACGCCCAATCGTTGCCGTTTACGGTTAGTCTTTGGTTTGCAGCGGATTCAAGCAGTACCAATCCCAATCTCACTCCGCTTTTCAAGAAATATTCGCCAGCGACATGGAATGGCATTCAAGTGGGTCATCGCCGCACGGCTGATGGGCACGACCGAGTCGTTCCTTGGTATTTGCGCAGCATATCACGTCGCGTCATCGGTGAGTATGGTTTGCCCGTGTTTGATTGGGTTGATACTGAGCCTGCTTCTCAAGCTTGGCATCACGTGGTATTCGCTGTTGATAGTATCGGGGGACGACTGTATGTGGACGGCGATCTCCAGGCTGAAACGCCATGGGATGGAGAGCCGGGCAGCCCTACGACCAATTATCTATGGCAGTTTGCTGGAAGCTACGAATGGGCTGACACTTTGCTAGGTTACCAAGGTGCCTTGGATGATATCGCGGTTTGGTCGGAAGCGTTGTCCACCGAAGAAGTGGAGGAATTGTATGAAGAACAGTATACTGAACCGCTCAACAATGCGTGCACCGGCATGAATTCGTATTCATACAACGGCGTGGATTATTCCTTGGTGGACATTGCGGGTACGTGTTGGTTCAAGGAGAACTTGGCGACGGCGACTTATGTCAATGGTGATTCCATTCCCTACGTCGCGGAGGGGCCTTCTTGGCCGTCTTATTCACAAGGCCGACGGTGCTTGTTCAACGATTCATTGGAACTTCTTGAGGAAACAGGGTACATGTACAATTTCAACGCGGTATCCGATGCCCGTGGGTTATGTCCTACCGGTTGGTCGGTTCCTGCGCCGGAGCAGTTTGAAGCAGCGGTTGAAGCTTTTGGATCCGCCAATCAAGCATTCAGGACAGCGGATACATGGGATGTTGAATTGCTTGGAGAAGGAACCGATGATTCTGGATTTTCAGGCAAGGGATACGGAGAGCGCGGACATACGGGGACGGATGGAAGCTGGGGAAGTGTGACCACCTTTTGGAGTGATCACTCACCCCTCAATCAAAGCGGCGAGCGCTGGATCTTGGGGCATTCGTTGTACTATCCCTTTCAGAGTTTCTGGCACTTGAAGTCGCGGGGCGCCTACATCCGTTGCACAGCTGACTCAGGCACATTTGTCGTCGATACCGGATGGGATTGCGAAGACTTGACGATTGTTGCAGATCAGCCGGTGGACAGTTTGTGCGCGGGAGATACGGTCACATTTTCCCTCAATTTCCCAGAACCAATGGAGTTGGCCGCAGCATGGAGCAACGGAGCCACAGGGCTGGAAATGACAATGATCGTGACGGAAAACCAAACCGTCGAAGCCACGGCAATATTATCGGATGGCACCTCGTGCACGGCGGCGCTGGATGTGAGTCTCAATTGTCCGGTCGTTCCTGTTCTTGGTTGTACCGATGCATCGGCATGCAATTACAATTCGGCGGCAAATGTATCCGACGACTCGTGTGTCTATGCGGCAGTAGGTGAAGATTGCGAGGGTGGTGCCTTCATCTGTGGCTCGGGAACAATGTGGAATTCCGCGACGCAGGAGTGCGAATGTGCGTCAGTTGGATTGATTACTTGCCCGACCGATGTCAACGGCGACGGATCCGTCGGCGTGAGTGACCTAATGATTGTATTGGGAGATTTTGGATCCATGTGCGATTGAGCGCTTCCGGATTTTTGCCCCAGTGACATCAATGGCAATTCGACCATTGACGCATTGGGCTTGTTGCTCTTGCTGGCGGCACATGATCCGGATTGCGATTAGATCGCGGGCGATGACTTCCAGAAAAAAACAAAGCCTCTCTGCATTGTGCGGAGAGGCTTCTTTGTGACCCCGGGAGGGTTCGAACCTCCAACCATCAGAGCCGAAATCTGA
>DLQB01000094.1 GCA_002477505.1 Flavobacteriales bacterium UBA7443 | reverse complement strand
GACGAACGTTTGAGCGTCAATGGCTTTGGTGTTCCTGGACAAGAGCCTTACCAGTTGAGCCTTTCGGCAGAGGAACGGTCAGCGCTGGTCGATTTCCTGATTACTTTCAATGATACTTTGATGACCACCAGCGAATGGTTGAGCAACCCTTTTTAGCGCGTTGATTTTTTGTTTACATTGAGCACCAATGCATTGCGAAGCAATGAAACGCCCACATCACCAACAATCCCGAAGTTTTCTGGCTTCTATTGTCTTTCTGTTTTTTTTGGGTATCCAAACGATTGCAGCACAGACCATCAGTGACTGTTCGGGAGCTGTTTTTCTCTGCGGGGATTTGTACACGGAAACAGAGGCCACATTGAATACAGGCGATATTTATGAGTACACGGGTGCTTGCAATGCGAGCTTGGAGCAAAGCAGCTTGTGGTACACGTTCACGGTTCAGGAGGATGGCTTATTAAGCTTCATCATCGATCCGTTGAATCCGATGGACGACTATGATTGGGGGTTGTTTGACATTACCACCGGCGGATGTGAGGGAATTGGGACGCCCATTCTGTCTCCAGAGGTCGGTTGCAATTCCTTTGGCCTGGCCCCTCCCGAGCCCAATGGTGCGACCGGTATTTCCACTGCCAATGGAGGAACAGGTTCGAGCAATGGCCCGGGCAATTTCAATGGTCCCGCGTTCAACGCTGACTTGCCCGTTCAAGCGGGCGAAACCTACGCTTTAGTCGTGATGAATTGGACCAACAGCCTCGAAGGGTATACCATCGATTTTAGCCAGTCTACGGCGAGTTTGTACGATGAAGTTCCACCCGCTCCGGACGCTTGCGTGACCGATTGTGGATTGCAGCTTTATACGGTTACGCTCGACGAATCGGTGTTGCTTTCCACTGTGGAGCCGGAGGATTTTGAGTTGGAAGGCCCAGCCGGGGAATTGTACACATTTAGCAGCGCGACGGCTTTGGATCTCGCGGGTGATTTGGCTTCGGTGTTTGAGCTCGAATTGGATGGAACAATCGTCACCAGCGGGGCCTATCTGCTGCGTTTGACGGATCAGGCCAATGGCATAGAAGATCCATGCGGAAACATCGGTGAAGGATTTGCCGCTTTGGATTTGACCGTCCTGGAACCGCCATTGGGCTGGGACGCCCAAGAGGTCATACTCTGTCCTGATGACAATGCCTCCCTGTCGGTGAATTCGGTCGTGACGCAACCTACGAATACAGCCTACACCTACTTGTGGTCATATGATATGGCCGGCGCCCCCATTGTAGCCGAAGGTGCGGGAATGGAAACAATGGGCGATGGAACGTACAGCGTGGTCATATCGACAGTCCCCGCATGCTACTTGGGGGAAGGCTCATTCGTCGTTCTAACGGAAGAATGCAGTCTGACCCTTCCAAATGTGATTACCCCCAGCAATGGAGACGCACTGAACCAGGCGTTTTATGTGGAGGGATTGGATGCTTATCCCGGCAGCTCTATTCGCATCTTCAACCGCTGGGGTGAATTACTATACTCATCCCAAAACTTTGGTGCTTCAGCCGGTTGGGCGCCAAATGCCGATGAGGCATCAGAAGGCACTTATTACTACGAACTGCGCATCCTCCAAGGCAATGATGATTTGATCATCAATACCGTTGAAGGGGAACAATCGTATGCTCCGAGCGACAATCCTGTGCGGGTGATCACAGGGTCATTCTCATTGCTGCGTTAACGCAGTCGAGCATTAGCGAACGACCAAACGTGTGGGCATGCTTGATCCGAATTGCACGAGGTACACACCGGAAGTCAGATGACCAATGAGAATGTCTTGCGTCATGGAAGCAATGGATTCCCGCAAGACGATGCGACCGCTCGCATCCCGCAGTACCAATTCTTGTCCAATGGATCGGATGTCCTTGACCTGGATTGCAATGCGTGAGTCTGCCGGATTCGGGAAGATGTGGCACAAGGTTTCGGCTGTTGCCAATTCTGTGATGCCTACGCCCATTGCATTCAATAGTCCTGTAAATTCTTGGAAGTAGAGGTTGGCAAGGCGCTCATCGTGAATGACCAATGTGTTTTCATCGTTGGTCGTTTCAGCGGTGGTTGACCAGTTGTGTGAACCGGTCACCACTGTGGGATCAGAGAGGGGTTCACTTTGATCAACAATGCAATATTTGTGGTGCAACTGTCCAGAAATGCCAACGTGCGAATAGACTTCGATTCCTGCATCCACCAAGGTCTCAAATTCAGACCCCGTCGACCCCGCGTCTTCCATTGCTCCTCGTGGATTCACGAACAAGCTTGAACCGGCTTCGATCACCGCAGCCCCGAGATCATTTCGCGTAAAGGCGAGGGTAGCAAATGAGAAGTCGTAATCTGTGGATTCGATGGCGTCGAGAATAGCGGAAGTGGTTCCGTCAGTGGGAGAAAAGTACAGTTCTACGGGGCTTCCTCCAATGATGAATTTCTTCGGTGTATTGATGGTCTTTGAAGGACCGAATTTCGCATTGGACGGGTCGGGCTCCATGCCATTGGATCCCCACATCTCCTCAAATTCGAGCCGGTACGCACGCGCCAAACTTTGATCGCCCAAAATGATCACGTTGTTGGGGTCTGTATTGAGGTTGCCCGTGGTGAAGTTGGTGGAGCCGGTCAATACAAAGGCGCGCTCGGTGTTGTCGGCATCGCCAACAATAAATTTATTGTGCATTCCGCTGCCTTCGCCGTCCGTTCGGAAGTGGACAGGCATGCTTTCATCGATGGCACTCAGGCCCAAGTTCGCGTTCTGCCCTTCTGCGATGTAACGGACTTCAACGCCATTGGAGATCGCCAAATTGATGGCCGCTTCAATCGCGGAATTGTTCAAATTGTATGCTGCAATTTCCAACGTGTTTTGAGCCGTTCCGATGTACGCAGCAATGGTGTCATTGGTATTGGTCCCTAAGGTCTGCGCTTCCTCTATGGTCGCAACGCTGTTGTCGACTTCCCTCGTGAAATAGGCTCGCATGTAGCCTGGAGACTCAGAGACTGTTGCATAGGGACGGATCGTTGAGGCGGTGGAGTCCTCGCCTGCAATGGACAAAACACGAGCGTAGTAAATGGTTCCCGCTTCGAGGGATTCCAAGCCGATGGTGTGATTGAGCACCTGCTCGTCCACTACAATTTCCATCCCAAGGTCTGGGGTCAGTCCGTATTCCACATGGGAATCGCCCAAAACATCAGTGGACCAGTTCAAATCAAAACTGCTCGTAGTGATGTTGGTCTGGTCGACCTGTGTGCTCAGATTGATTGCAGAGGTGGGGACGAGGTCCTCACTTCCACGGGGAAGGAGCTGATAGCCTCCAAACCCATCGAACGTAAATTGAGAGATGATGCCGTAGAGGTCTACTTCGCCTGCGGGCAAAACCTGACCCACCAATTCGTTGTCATTCCGCACATAAATGATTCCGTCTTCGCCGCTCGCGTTGAAGCTGAACGTGCTATTGCCCGTGATGACTGTTCCTCCATTGGTGAATACCGCTCCTTGGATGTAGACGATTTCGCCTTCCAG
>DLQB01000054.1 GCA_002477505.1 Flavobacteriales bacterium UBA7443 | reverse complement strand
CCCAATTTGTACAAGACCCAAGCGTGGGTGTCCATGAGATTGGCGCTGGAAGGGCTCAATTCCAGTGCCCGAGTGCTGCACTCCAACGCGCGTTCGAGGCCTTCGCCGGACAAGGCCAAATAGTACGCATGGTTGTTCAAAACCATGGCGTTATCGGGATTCAGTAAAAGGCTGCGCTCGTAAGCTTGGGCAGCGCGATCATCTTCTTCCAGGGCGTGCAAGGCATCGCCGAGCATTGCAGCGATACGCGCTTCCAATTCCGGATCATCCACAAGCAACCCTAGACCGCGTTCAAGCGCATCCACCGAGGTGGGATAATCCTTGAGGTCCAAATGGGCCATACCCGTCATCAATGCAAATTCAACGTCAAGTGGAAACCGTTCCATGGCATCCAAGGCATGCTGTGCCATGCGTTCAACCTTTCCGCTATTCGCTTCGATGGCAATTAAGTTGGACCAAGCCAAGCGATTTCCGGGATTGATTTTTACAGCGCGTTGCAAATGCTCTTGTGCCTTTGCAGCATTGCCTCGTGATTGTTCGAAATCTGCCGCCACCATGCGAATGGGGACATAATCAGGATGCCGATTCAATGCGATATCGAGCAATTCCTCGAGGGCATTCAGGATGCTCTCGTCCATGCCAACCTGAGGATTGGCCTCGGAAAGGGCGATGATTTGCAGGTATTGAACAAGGATGTCATGTTTTTCTTCGGCGTAAACCTCTTCCGAGGCGAAGGCATTGGCCAAGGCGATTTGGGCGCGTTCGATGTCGTCGAATTCGGTATACAATTGAGCCAACTCCAGTTGCACCATGCCGTTGGCGGGGTCTTCCTCGGCCAAGGCCTTCAGGACCTTCATGGCCAGTTCAGATTGTCCAGTGGCTTGAAGCATTTGTGCCCACTGCATTTTGAATTCCGGCACATCAGGATGCTGGATCACAGCGGATTCGAGGCCTTCGTAAATTTCCTCGTACGCTTCGAGTAACTCGAGGAAGTATAGTTTCTGAAGAAGTATTTCGGGATCTCCCGGCGCGAGTGATTCGTAGTGCTCACAGAGGCGCAACGCTTGTTCAGGAGCTCCTGCATCGGCCAAATCCAAGGACCACTGGAGTGTCCAATCCAGATCACCGGGGCGTTGATCCTGCACAAAGGTCAGGTCGGCCAAGGCATCATCAAACTGAAGCAAGGGCAACGCAGCCTTAGCTCGGTATTCGCGGTACCAGCGGTTATTTTTGTCAGCTTCACAGGCGGCATTCAAGTGATCCATGGCGGCATCGAAGCGCTCGCGTTCCAAGTCAATTTTTGCCAAGTCAAACCGCAATGATGCTTCTTCGGGCTGAAGCTCCAAACAAGCTAAGAATCCGGTGTAAGCCAAGTCGAAGTCACCTTTGAACAGATGATTTTGGGCATCGAAGTAGGTGCGTTGAAAATCCTCGGGATAGGTCGGAAGCGTTTGCAGATCAACCCCATTCCCGCATCCACTTAGGGCCAGAAGCCCAGCGGCTGTCACCAGACTGAAATGGCTGAACAGTCGCGTTTTGTTCGGGAGTAAGTGGAGGAGTTTCATCGTAGGGCCGGTTCGCGTTGGTTCCGTTTTGTGATTCAGATGGCGTTGTAATCTCCAAGGCTTATGTCGTCCGCTTTTCCGGCGATGGTAGTGTGATTGCCAATCATCGATCCATTCAACACCTTGTTTTGAATGGTGGTATTCGATTGAATGAGGGAGTTGCGAATGCTTGAATCTTCAATCACCGTGCCATTTCCGACACTGACGTGCGGGCCAATAACGGAATGGCGAATGACCGCCCCTGCTCCAATGTGGCAGGGAGGCAAAATTAAGCTGTCTTCAACAATGGCGTTTTCGGGCAGGGTCAACTCATTTTTGGTGAGTTCCAGGATGCGTTGATTGGTGTCGACGGTCGCCACCTTGTTCCCGCAATCCATCCATTCGCTCACGGCACCGGGCTCGAAGCGCAGGCCAGCCTGCGTCATATTGCGCAAGGCATCGGGCAATTGGTATTCGCCTCCTTTGATGATATTTTCATCAATGAGCCGTTGCAGTTCATCCTTGAGTCGCGCACCGTCTCGGAAAGCGTAGATCCCGATCATCGCCAAATCGCTGATGAACGATTCCGGTTTCTCCACATAATCTGTGATGGCACCTTGCTGATTCGTCACGACCACGCCAAAGGCACTGGGGTTTTCGACTTGTTTGACAAATAGCACGCCATCCGCTTCGGGATCAATTTGAAAATCGGCTCGAAACAAAGTGTCTGCAAACGCTACGACCACAGGACCCTCCAGACATTGTTGACCGCACAAGATGGCATGTGCAGTTCCCAACGGTTCATCTTGGTGACAAATGTGCCCTTTTGCACCGAGTCGCTCGGCGATTTGCAGCAATTGTTGCTCCGTTTCCTCGCCAAAGTCACCAATAACGAATGCAATCTCTTCCACCTTCTCGGTGCTCATGGCGACGATGTCTTCTGCGAGCCGTTCTACAATAGGCTTCCCGCCAACAGGCACCAAAGGCTTCGGAATGGTGAGGGTGTGAGGGCGGAGGCGACTGCCGCGTCCGGCCATGGGAATGATGATGTTCATGGTAATATTATCGTGTGCCGGTGCTTCCAAAACCTCCCGTGCCGCGATCTGAGGAAGGCAGGTTCTCAGTTTCTTTCCATTGGATTTGCTCGTGCCGAGCCAGGACCAGTTGCGCAATGCGTTCGCCGTGCTCAACGGTAAACGGTCGGGCGCCGTGGTTGATGAGCAGTACCCCGATTTCTCCTCGGTAGTCTGCATCGATGGTGCCGGGCGAGTTCAATACGGTGATGCCATGCTTGAAGGCCAACCCGCTGCGGGGACGCACTTGCAATTCTGTTCCCACGGGCAAGGCCACAAAGAGCCCGGTTGGGATTAATTTCCATTCGCCCGGTTGCAAGACCACGGCTTGATCGAGCTTCGCCCGGACATCAAGCCCAGCACTGGCGATGGTCGCGTATGCGGGCAAGGGGTGCCCCGAGCGGTTTTGAATAAAGACTTCTGCAGGAGCGCTCATTTTCCAGAAAATGTTGGTTTCCGCTTTTCGATGAATGCTTG
>DLQB01000093.1 GCA_002477505.1 Flavobacteriales bacterium UBA7443 | reverse complement strand
GATGAGCTACACCTTTCCGCTTCGAGAGGCCTCTCTGCCCGTGGCCAGAAGGCGTCTTTTGCACGCTTTAAGGGCGTGACAATACCGCGTTGCCGTTCAGTCCTCCAGGGCAGCGTATGCCGCTTGCATGTTGGCGTAAACTTGTGTCCACACAATCTTGCCCTCCGCGTTGAAATCAAACGACTCATAGACTTTCACATTCACCGATTTTTGCTCCGTACTATCCGTAGCAACCTTGGTGATGTTCCACTTGAAATAGCCCCGAACAGAGCCATCTGTTTCTTTGGAAACTGGATTGACACCGGGCAGGAAATTCGCTTCTTCTGTCAACGTGTAATCGTACTTCCCCCAAAGCTCACGGTACTTCGGAGCCACATCGGCCAACGCGATGGAATCCGGAGCATTCAGGCTGGTTCCAGCCCAATAAGCATCTTCCGCAAAGTGCGTGAAAAAATGGTCGTCTTCCGCTTGAAAGTCAGCGAATACGTGCGCGACTGTGGCCGCATTCGCATCGAAGGTCGCAGAAACGTCCTTTTTTGCCGCTTCACAACTCGCAAAGGCAATGGCGATGCATGAAAAAAGGAGAATGAAAGAGGCTCGGAAAATCGACATAATTGAGGGAGTTTTGCTCGTTTTGTTATACGGCCAAGGTACTCACAGAACCAATTGCATTCGAACGTTGGTACGATCGTACACACAGTGCGCAGGAAGCGGTATTTCCGAAAACCCATACTTGCGATACAAGTGCAAGGCATTTTCAAGTTTGGTGTTGGAATAGCGTTCCAATTTGCGCACGCCGCGATCGCGGCACCGAGCAATGATGAAATCCATCAGCTCAACCACTCCTTTCTCGCCTTTGTCGCGATCCGCGAATTTCGTTTGTTTTTTAACTGGAATCCGCCCGTAAACAAAGGAAATAACTGAATTAACGCTGCATCCTTCCCAATTGATGTGGTGAATTCCCTTCGCTCGCTTTATTTTCGCTCTGCTGTAAATGAACAGCAACTCGATCTTGTTCGCCGTAGGAATGATGCAGGCGGGGCGAAAGGTCACACGACAACCAACTATCACGTTGAAATGAGCGACTTGGAAAACAGCACACCAGTATACCTTGGGGCACAGCCCTTTCACACTTCAACCACCGCCACTTCCGGGGAGGAAGTGACCATCGGCGGCGAAACGTACTACAAAATCAGCACGGTTGATCGCATGCGGCCCTTCTTCATGAGCATTGTGAGCCACTCGGATCATTGGATGTTTTTGGCGAGCAACGGTGGGCTGTCCGCTGGAAGAGTCAACAGCGATTTCGCCTTATTCCCGTATTACACAGACGACAAAATCACAGAAGCCGCAGAAACAACAGGCAGCAAGACCATCATATTGGTTGAATCCGACGGTCGTCGCATGCTTTGGCAGCCTTTTTCGGAACAAAACGCGGGGGTATATACCATCGAACGCAACCTGTATAAAAACACGTGCGGCAACAAGGTCATCTTTGAAGAAATCAATCACGACCTCGAATTGACCTTCAGCTACCAATGGGCTGCGAGCGAGCGTTTCGGATTCATGCGGCAGGCACGACTCAAGTCTTCCGCATCAAAACCCACGAAGGTGAGTGTGCTCGACGGGGTTCAGAATGTCCTGCCGCACGGTGTGCCGGAAGGATTGCAACGCGGCAGCAGCAACCTGGTGGATGCCTACAAAAAATGCGAGTTAGAGGCTGGCAATGTGGGAATTTATGCGCTGAGCGCCATCATCTCCGACAAGGCCGAGCCCAGCGAATCATTGAAAGCAAACGTCGTTTGGTCCCTGGGGTTTGATGCGCCTACCGTACTCTTGTCTTCGAAACAGTTGCAAGCGTTTAAGACCGGTGCCGCTCTCGTCACCGAGACCGACATCAAAGGCGAACGCGGGGCCTATTTTATTCAAAATTCTTTTGAGCTAGCACCCCACGGACGCAAAGACTGGATGATCGTTGCGAATCTGAGCCAGTCCATTCGCGAAGTCGTTCGCTTGAAACAGGAGCTTCAATCGCCCGAGGCCTTGAAGGGCGAATTGTTGCAAGACGTTGAGGAGGGGTCCAAACGCCTCATGGCGCTCGTTGCGGGCAGCGATGGATTGCAGCTCACGGCCGATCGTCGCCGCAACATCCGGCATTTCGCCAACACCATGTTCAACGTGATGCGCGGCGGAATTTTTGATGAAAATTATGCGATTGAACGCGAGGACTTCATGGCGTACATCGACCGCGCGAACCATAAAGTATTCTTCAAGAAAGCGGACGTGATGGCCACTTGGCCCGAAAAATTCGATTTGTCCTTCCTTCAAGAACAAACGAAAGAGGACGATGACCTCAATTTCAAGCGACTGTCCGCAGAGTATTTGCCCCTGAAATTCAGCCGGCGCCACGGTGATCCCAGCCGTCCTTGGAATCGGTTTTCGATCAACCTGCGCAACGAAGACGATGGTTCCAAGATCCTTGATTACCAGGGCAATTGGCGTGACATCTTCCAAAACTGGGAAGCCTTGGTCCACGCATATCCCGAATTCATTGAGGGAATGATTTTCAAGTTTCTCAATGCGACCACATTCGATGGATACAACCCTTATCGGGTGTTCAAAGACGGGTTTGAATGGGAGACCATTGAACCGGACAACCCTTGGTCGTACATCGGCTATTGGGGCGATCATCAGATCATCTATCTGCTGAAATTCCTCGAGTTTTTGCGGGCCTATTACCCCGAGAAACTGGAAGAGTATTTCGAGAACGATTCATTTGTC
>DLQB01000066.1:1750-12808 GCA_002477505.1 Flavobacteriales bacterium UBA7443 | reverse complement strand
TCTAATTCCAGTTGGAAACGAACCTTCCCGTTGAAGGAAACAGGGTACGTGATTCGATCGGCGGTCAGCCATCTTTCTTCGCTTGCAGGCCAAGAGGCGTCCATCACACTTCCATGACCACCACTTTTATCCCACAATTCTTCTGCCAAGTGAGGAGCCACGGGGCTTAATAAAACGGCCAACGGCTGCAACAATTCGCTCTGACTGCCTTTGGAATCGAGCAGTTCATTGACCCCAATCATCAGCGCACTGATGACGGTGTTGAACGCATGCCGGTTCAAATCATCCGTCACCTTCTTTATGGTTTTGTGTAAAATCCGCAGGCTGGCTTCATCGGGTTTGCCATCTGTTGCGTGTTCGAACAACCGATGCGTTTTTCGTAGGAAATTATGCACGCCGCTAATGCCCTGGGTATCCCATGGTTTATGCTGGGTGAGCGGACCAAGGAACATTTCATAGCACCGCAATGTGTCCGCTCCGTAACGTTCCACCAAGTCATCTGGGGTTTGGACGTTGAATTTGGATTTCGACATCTTCTCCACTTCGAACCCACATGTGTATGTGTTGTCTTCGCCCAAGACGAATTCTGCATTGGCGTATTCCGGGCGCCACTTTCGGAAGGCATCCGTGTCCAACTTATCTCCTTCCACAAAGTTGATGTCCACGTGCAGCCGCTGGGTCTGAAACTCTTTTCGACGTTCGAACGTGACGAATTTCTCGGTGCCTTGAATGCGATAAACGAAGCTCGATCGTCCCAAGATCATCCCCTGATTGATCATTTGTTTGAAGGGCTCATTGAAGCCAACCCAACCTTGATCGAACAAAAATTTTGTCCAGAAGCGTGAGTACAAAAGATGCCCCGTTGTGTGCTCGGCTCCCCCGATGTACAAATCAACTTGGCCCCAATAATCAGACTTTTCTCGACTGCAAAAAGTGCTGTTATTGTGCGGGTCCATGTACCGCAAGAAGTACCAACTCGACCCGGCCCATCCCGGCATCGTGTTGTATTCCATGCGATCTCCTTCAAAAACATTCCAGTCTTCCTTTTGCGCCCTCGCGAGCGGTGGCTCTCCTTCTTCGGTCGGCAGGTAGGCATCTACTTTCGGAAGCGTCACCTGCTTGTCCTGTATGAGGCGTGGAATTTCGTCTTCGTAACAAATTGGGAACGGCTCGCCCCAATACCGTTGGCGACTGAAGACAGCATCGCGCAACCGGTAATTGATTTGCTTGGTTCCAAGACCCTTGGTCTCCAGTATTGCAATTGCGGCAGGAATGCCATCTTGACTGCTCAGACCGTTGAGCGTTTCCGAGTTGCAAAGTGTGGCCGTTTTCTCGGTAAAAACCGCCTCATCCGTGTCTTTGCCTTCGAAAATTGGCGGAATGGTCAATCCAAATGTTTTGGCGAATTTCCAATCTCGCTCATCGCCAGCAGGCACTGCCATGATGGCGCCCGTTCCATAACCGGCAAGAACATAATCGGCGATCCAAATGGGCAAAGGCTTTCCCGTCATTGGGTGGATGGCGAACGCACCGGTGTCGCATCCGGTTACCTTTTGCTCTCCAGCGCCTTGGCGCTCCCGTTCGGATTTCAGCGAAGCAGCGCGCTGGTAATGTTCAACGGCCTCTCTTTGCGCGGCTGAAGTGATTTCGGGCACCAAGGGGTGTTCGGGGGCCAAGACCATAAAGCTCACGCCATACAAGGTGTCAGGCCGTGTGGTGAAAACATCCAGTTGATGAGGGGTTTCGGCCACTTGGAATTGGACCTCAGCTCCTTGGCTTTGTCCAATCCAATTGCGCTGTGCTTCTTTGATGCTGTCCGTCCAATCCAGCTCATCCAAGTCTGATAGCAGGCGGCTGGCATAGGCTGAAATCCGCATGATCCATTGCCTCATGCGCTTGCGCTGAACGGGATGCCCTCCACGTTCGCTCAATCCGTCTTTGACTTCATCGTTGGCCAAAACGGTTCCCAATGCGGGGCACCAATTGACTTCGCTGTCAGCGAGGTAGGCCAACCGGAAGGCCATGAGGATTTGTGATTTATCCGCCTCAGAGCATTCCTTCCAATGCTCCGCAGAGAGTTTTCCTGCAAAGTCCTCCCCCCATGGAGCGCGTACTTCAGCGGAAAGGGTTTCCCACCATTTTGAATCACAGGCGGGCTCCACTTGGCCCAATCCATCGGACTCAAGGGCTGCAATCAGTTCAGAAATAGGCCGTGCTTTGTCGGCCTCCACATCATACCAGGATTCAAAAAGTTGGCCAAAAATCCATTGGGTCCAACGGTAATATTGCGGGTCGCTGGTGCGCACTTCACGCGTCCAGTCATAGCAGAACCCCATTTGCTCCAGTTGCTCGCGGTATCGGCTGATGTTTGTTTCGGTGGTAATCGCCGGGTGTTGGCCCGTTTGAATGGCGTATTGTTCCGCGGGAAGACCAAAACTGTCGTATCCCATGGGGTGGAGTACGTTGAATCCTTGATGCCGTTTGTACCGCGCAAAAACATCACTTGCGATATAGCCCAAAGGGTGACCGACATGCAGCCCCGCACCAGAGGGGTACGGGAACATGTCCAACACATAATATTTAGGTCGGGTTGTGTCTTCGACAACGCGGTAAGCATCGTCTGCTTTCCACTGCGCTTTCCAGCGCTTCTCAATGGCTTGAAAATCGTAATCCATGGGTATCTGCCTGTTCCACGCAAAGGTACTCCTCGAATACCGGCATAAAATGACTTTGACGAATATCTTTGCGCCGTGTATTTGAGTAAAACACCCCCGATTTTAAAGGCTATGGCTTCACAATTGATGTGGTCTGGCCCTGAGAATGTCGAGGGTAAGCCTGCGGTTTACTTGACGTTTGATGACGGCCCGCACCCAGAAATTACAATGGAAGTGTTGGATATCCTGAACCGATGCGGTGTGCCGGCGACCTTCTTTTGCGTGGGAAAAAACGTTGAAAAACATCCTGAAGTCATTCAAAGAACCCAGGCAGAAGGACACGACTTGGGAAATCACACCTATGCCCATGAATCGGGTTGGAAAACGTCCAATTTTAAATACCTGAAAAGCTATTCTCGTTGCCAATCGCTCATTGATGCGCCGTGGTTTCGGCCACCTTATGGACGCATTACGCGTTCACAAGCAGCAGCCCTCCAAGACCAGACCAAAATCATTATGTGGGATGTGTTGAGCGGTGATTTCGACGAAAACAAAACCGCGGATCACTGTTTCAATGATTTGATGACGAATACCCGCCCGGGAGCCATTGTGGTATTTCACGATTCCGAGAAGGCTGCGAAACGTATGCTTCCGGTGTTGGAACCCTACCTGAATTGGCTTCTTGATGAAGGTTATACCTGTCAGTTACTCCCCAGGTCCAGCTGATTCAGCGTTGCTTTCCTCCTCCGCTTTTTTTCCGGCATTGCGCAACAAGGTCAATTTGGCGCGGATGTCTTCCATCTCTTTTCGGTCTTCCTCCATGGATTTCTCGTATTGGGCTCGGATTGACTCCGCACCCTTGCCCGTGAACCGCTCAATGTTTTCCTCTGTTTTCGTGACTCGCGTTTTGATACGGTCCATCTTTTCCCTCAAAATCCGCTGTTCACGTTGGATGTTTTGGGCATCAGAACTGACCAAATGATCGATGCGTTGCTTGTAGGTTTCCATCGCCCGCTCCGACTTTTGAGCACTCAGTGCGTCATAATGCAGATCCATTGCTGTGCGGTAGGCGTTCATGATGGAGTCGAGGGCCTTTCTTGGGATGAAACCGATTGCATTCCACCGTTCGGAAAAGGACTTCAAACTTTCCAGGGCTTCTTGACGTTTTTCCGGGAGCGTCAAGGCCTTGATTTCGTCAATCAGCGCCTTCTTCGCAGCTAAATTCTTCTTCTCCTCTTCAATCCGACCCGCCATTTCGGCTTTTCGAGCCTTGAAAAACGAGTCTTGGATCTTGCGAAACTTACCCCAGAGTTTTTGCTCTTCCCGAGGGGTGCATGCCCCCACGTCCTTCCAAGCCTTTTGGAGGTCCATCATCTGAGGGGCCGTTTCCTTCCAATTCGTGTTTTTGGCCAACTCTGTTGCCTTTTCAATCAGCGCGATCTTCTGCTCTTTGAAGGCTTTTGTGGTCTCTTTTTGAGCATCGTAAAACAGCTGCTTCTTCGCGAAGAATACGTCCGCCAATTCCCGGAACTGGCCCCACAACGCTTCATTTTGATCCTTTCCCGCGAACCCAGTGGTTTTCCACTCTTGTTGCAATGCGATCACTTTTGCTGAAGCGGCTTGCCAGGCATCATGGCTTGCGGCTACCTCTTCGGCTACGACCGCGCGCAACTGTTCAACCAAAGCGATTTTTTTGTCGGCGTGGCCTTGGAAAGTTGCCTTTACCTGCTGGTAATGTTCTTTGACCTCCTCAAATACAGGGCGAATGAGACCGAAGAATTCATCGGCCATTTCCTTGTAATTTTCCCGTGGCGAGGGCCCAATGTCGAGCCATTGTTTCTGCAACAAGCGGGCTTCTTTTTGGCGCTCTTTGAGGGATTCCACCGCAGCCATAGCCTTGGCTTTTTCCGTAAGCTCTTCCTTCTTTTTCTGGTTCACTTTTAAGTCGTGATCCTTCAGCTCTTTGTAGATGTTGATGTTGTAGAAGAACTCATCCTGCAGCCGGTAATATTGATCGTGGACTTCTTTGTGGCGGTCGCCGGGCACTTCTCCTACGGTTCCCCATTCCTCGCGAACTTCATTGAAAACGACAAATGCAGCACCAATGTTTTCTTCCTCTTGGATGGTGTGCCGCAAACGCTCGAGCATGGCCAGTTTCTTTTCCAAATTTCCGCGCTGCTCATCGGCCACCTGCTTGCGCCATTCTTTTTCACGTGTTTTGAAAAGGGCAATGGCTTCTTCGAATAATGCTTCTTCTGGAGAAGGCACGTATTCAAAAGTTTCGGATGTGCTGCCTTCGGCAGGGGTCCATGCTTCGCGCTGTTTGCGCACTTCTTCTTGGGTTAGACTGCGAAATTCTTCCATCGCGGAACGGACGTCTCCGCGGATGCTCTCTAAGTCTTCTTGCCCAAGCAAGGTTTGAATGCGCTCTAATATCTCAGACCTCATCGGTCACGTATTTAAAATTCAGGACTGCAAATATCGGTCAAACCCTTGTTTTGACGCTATTTTCGGGCAAATTCACGTCCGAACTATGGAAGAGTGGCTGAATAAGATGCGGAAATGGTGTTCCATTCGAGAGCGATGCGAGCATGATATTCGCGCGAAATTAAAAAAGGCAGATGTCCCGGATTCTGAGATACAGCAGCTGATTGCACGGCTGATCCAAGAAGATTTTATGTCGGAAAGCCGATTTTTGGAGTCGTATATCCGCACGCACATTGAATACAAAGGGTGGGGCCCACATAAGATTGTAAATGGATTGAAAATCAAAGGTTTTGATTCATCAAAAGCATGGAATGCAGTCAATTCTTGGGACCAAAAGGATTTTGAACGCGTCTTGAATCGATTGCTGGAACGAAAAGTTGTGGAATGGCAGGAGAACCGGGAGCGGGTAATCCGTTTTTTGGTTTCAAGGGGCTATCGGATGGAAGACATATTGCGTCAAGGGGCTGCTTTAGGAACGGGGGTGAATTAACTTTGGCCATTCATGATTACGATTGATCAAATAAATGCGTTGCGAAAACGCATCGAAGATTTAAGGGGGTACTTGTCCATCGATGAGAAGGCAATTGAAATCGCGGAGGAGGAGAAACGCACACAAGACCCTGAGTTTTGGACCAACTCGAAGGAGGCTGAACTGGTAATGAAGCGCATTCGAACGTTGAAAACGTGGACCGGAAGCTTCAACGATTGCCTCGGGAGCTTGGAGGATGCTCAGGTTCTATTTGAATTCATGAAAGCCGGAGAAGCGGACGAAGCCGAATTCACGACGGCCTTTGAATCCGCGATCAAAGCGGTGGAAGAATTGGAGTTTAAAAACATGCTTAGCGCTGAGGAAGACAACCTCAACGCCGTCATGCAAATTACATCCGGAGCGGGCGGAACAGAAAGCTGTGATTGGGCTGCCATGTTGATGCGCATGTACCGAATGTATGGCGACCGCGCCTCATTCAAGGTCAAGGAACTGGACATGCAAGAAGGCGATGTTGCCGGAATCAAGCAGGTCACATTGGAGTTTGATGGAGACTTTGCGTTTGGAATGCTCAAAGGGGAAAACGGGGTTCATCGGTTGGTTCGGATCAGCCCATTTGACAGCCAGGCGCGGCGACACACTTCTTTTGTTTCCGTTTACGTCTATCCCCTGGTGGATGATTCGATTGAAATTGAGGTCAATGCTTCCGACATCAGTTGGGACACCTTCCGCTCGGGGGGTGCAGGGGGGCAAAATGTGAACAAAGTGGAAACCGGTGTACGGCTGCGGCACGCTCCTACGGGAATTGTCATTGATAACACCGAAACCCGCTCACAGCTCGGAAACAAAGAGAAGGCCATGCAACTGCTCAAGTCGCAGCTCTTTGAGATGGAACTTGCTCGCAGAAATGAGGCGCGTGCGGAAATTGAGGCGGGAAAGAAGAAGATTGAGTGGGGGTCGCAGATCCGGTCCTATGTCATGCAGCCGTACAAAATGGTCAAAGACGTCCGAACCAGTCACGAAACATCCAATGTTGAGGCCGTGATGAACGGAGACATTGAAGGCTTCCTTAAAGCGTATCTGATGCAGGCGGGATCGGGCGCGAAAAGCCTAGAATAACAACAATCATTTCCCTTATTCATTTCATTGACATGAATTTATTCCGAATCGAAAAGGACACCATTGGTGAAGTAAAAGTTCCCAAAGAAGCCTTGTGGGGCCCACAAACAGAGCGGTCACGGAACAATTTCAAAATTGGTCCAAAAGCGTCCATGCCGATGGAAGTGGTCAAGGCCTTTGCTGTATTGAAAAAAGCCGCGGCGTTTACCAATGCTGAGTTGGGCGGTTTGGATGCTCAAAAGCGCGATTTAATTGCCACAGCATGCGATGAAATCGTTGCGGGCAAATGGGACGAACAATTTCCGTTGGTCATTTGGCAAACGGGGTCAGGAACGCAATCCAACATGAATGTCAATGAAGTGGTCGCCAATCGAGCGCATCAACTCAATGGCGGAACAGTCGGAGAAGGCGAACGGCTGGTGCACCCCAATGATGACGTCAATAAGTCCCAGTCTTCCAACGATACCTTTCCAACGGCGATGCACATTGCGGCGTATTGCATGATCGTCGAGACGACCATTCCCGGTGTCGAGGAATTGAGGGATGCACTGGAGTCAAAAGCGCAGGCATTTTCGGAGGTGGTAAAAATTGGCCGTACCCACTTGATGGACGCCACACCGTTGACGTTGGGACAGGAATTTGGGGGATATGTCGCGCAGCTGAATTACGGACTCAATGCCCTGCGAAATTCGCTGAGTCATCTCTCAGAATTGGCACTTGGCGGCACAGCAGTTGGAACGGGAATCAACACGCCCGAAGGCTATGCCGTCCGTGTTGCGCAGCACATTGCTGAACTCACAGGCCAACCATTTGTGACGGCTGCCAATAAGTTTGAGGCGCTCGCGGCGCATGACGCTATTGTGGAGTCGCATGGTGCCTTGCGCCAGTTGTCGGTCTCCCTGAATAAAATTGCCAACGACATCCGATTGATGGCTTCAGGGCCGCGCTCGGGAATCGGTGAAATCATCATTCCAGCCAACGAACCAGGTTCGAGCATCATGCCCGGCAAGGTGAACCCTACGCAATGTGAAGCCCTTACCATGGTGTGTGCTCAAGTGATGGGAAATGACGTTGCCATTGCTGTCGGGGGAGCACAAGGCCATTACGAACTGAACGTATTCAAGCCGATGATGGCCCGCAACATTCTGGAAAGTGCTCAGTTGATTGGTGACGCATGCGCCTCGTTTAGTGCGCATTGTGTTCAAGGCATCGAGCCGAATCACAGTCGGATCGATGAGTTGGTGCAGAATAGTCTCATGTTGGTCACGGCACTCAACACCAAAATTGGTTACTATAAAGCGGCAGAAATCGCGAACAAAGCCCATACCGAAGGCACAACCTTGAAAGCGGCAGCGCTCGCGACCGGTTACTTGACTGAGGAGGAATACGACGCGTGGGTCGTGCCCGCCGACATGACAGGCCGCCGCTAGGCAATCAATTGTTCAAGCTGGACTAGCGCGTCTTCCGCGTCTTCATTTCCGTAACCAGCTGCTTGATCCACTGTTCCTCCGCCTTCGGACAGATCAACAACGCATCCTTTGTGTCCACAACGATGAAGTCGTTCACGCCACGCAAAGCGACGATCTTTTTCGATTCTTCTGCCTCAGTGACCACTACGTTGCCTGCCGCTTCATGGGCCCAGAGTTCAGTTCCAGTCGTTCCATTGCCATGCGCGTCCAGCGGCAATTTTTCATGCAATGACCCCCAAGTCCCCAAGTCACTCCAGCCAAAATCGGAAAGCACAACCGTGACGTTCGATGCTTTCTCCATGATTCCGTAATCGATGGAGATATTTTCACAATCGCCATAAATGGATTGAATGGCTGGCTTTTCTGCGGGCGTCGCAAAAGCCGCGGCATTTTCTTGGAACAAGTCTTGCATCTCGGGCAAGTGCTTTTCAAACGCGGCGGTAATGTTTTGAAGGCTCCAAATGAAGATTCCGGAATTCCAGTAGAAGTCTCCTGATGCAAGGAATTCCTCAGCCAGGTCTTTTTGCGGCTTTTCCGTAAAGGTTTTCACGGAACGAATGCGTTGATCTTCCGCATCGGGCAGGTCTTCAAATTGGATGTAACCGTAGCCCGTGTCGGGACGCGATGGCTTGATGCCGAGCGTCACCAAATGGTTGGTATTCAAACTGTGATTTGCCGCGAGTTCCGCAATTTCCAAGAAGTTGTCTTCTTTGACAATCAAATGGTCAGATGGTGCCACAATCATGACGGCTTCTGATGCCTGATCACCAGCCTTGTTCGCGACCCAGTGATTCGCATAGGCGATGCATGGAGCAGTGTTGCGCATGAAAGGCTCACAGAGTACGTTTTCCGCAGGCAGCAGTTCGAGGTGTTCATGCACCAAACCGCGGTAGCGTTCTTGTGTGACCACAACAATGTTTTCATTGGGCACCATCCGGCTGAGGCGATCGTAGGTCATCTGAATCAGGGATCGTCCCGTACCGAGAATGTCGAGGAATTGTTTGGGCTGTGTTTCTCGGCTCATGGGCCAAAAACGACTTCCAATGCCACCAGCCATGATGACTGCGTAAGTGTTCGAATTTTTCAAATCAAGGGTGGGTTAAAGGCAATGAAGCGGGCTCGGAAACGCTTGACCATTGTGGGCAATCGCATTTCTGACTTCGCCGTTGTTGCTGGCAACTTGTCAATAGAAAAACCGCTCCAAGGAGAGCTATGACCATCAACGGGTGGTTTATCTTCTTCATATGCTGCAAAAATACGCTCCGTCGCTTGACTTATGGAGCGACACTGAACATTAACTTAGCCGCATGCGGTGGATGTTTCACATTGGACGTTACATGCAATTGTTGGCCAAGAGCTTTCGCAAACCTGAAAAGGCGCGGATGTTTCGAGGGCTCTTTGTCCAAGAATTGGAATCCATTGGGATTCAATCTGTAGGCATTGTTGCCTTGCTGAGCCTATTCATGGGGGCGGTTATTTGTTTGCAAACGGCGCATCAAATTGGAGGCTGGATCCCCGCTTACACCATTGGATTCACAGTGCGCCAGACCATGATCTTGGAATTTTCGCCGACCTTGATTCCAGTGATACTTGCGGGCAAGGTTGGGTCCAACATCGCCTCGCAATTGGGGAGCATGCGGGTCACTGAGGAAATTGATGCGTTGGAAATTATGGGGGTAAATAGCGCGAGTCATTTGATCCTACCCAAAATTTTGGCGGGGGTTCTGATTGTGCCTTTTTTGGTCATCTTGAGCATGGTCCTCGGCGTGGGCGCAGGCGCCTGGATCGGTGTTGCTACCGGCGTGAGCACGCTTGCTGATTTCGAATACGGAATGCAAGTCGACTTCCGGGTTTTCGATGTGTCCTACGCCCTGATCAAAACCGTGATCTTCGGTTTTATCCTCACAAGTGTGTCCGCTTACCATGGCTACTATGCATCGGGCGGGCCCATTGAAGTGGGGCGTTCCAGTACGCGTGCAGTGGTTTGGTCCGTGGTAATCATCATGATTTCCAACCTCATCATCACCCAAATGTTGCTGAATTAACGGACGAGCGGAATGATCAAACTCCACAACATCTCCAAATCGTTTGGTGAGCATCATGTTCTCAAGGACGTTTCCGCCTCCTTTGAGCGAGGCAAAGTCAATTTTGTCATTGGACGCAGCGGAAGCGGAAAGAGTGTTTTGACCAAATGCACGGTTGGCCTGATTGAGCCTGACTTGGGTTATGTCGAATATGATGGACGGGATTTCACCCGAATGTCCTTGAAAGAACGCAAATCCATTCGTCAAGAGATTGGAATGCTCTTCCAGGGAAGTGCTTTGTTTGACAGCATGTCGGTTGAAGAAAACGTTCGATTTCCGCTGCGCATGTTCAGTGATTTGAGTGAAAAAGAGATTCAAATGCGGGCTGCAGCATGCCTCGAAAGGGTGGAACTTTCGGACGCAGGCACGCGATTTCCATCTGAATGCAGCGGTGGAATGCAAAAGCGCGTTGGCATTGCCCGGGCCATTGCGATGAATCCGAAATATTTGTTTTGCGATGAGCCCAACTCTGGACTTGATCCTCAAACGGCCATTGTCATCGACCAGCTCATCAAAGAAATCACGTTGGAATACCAGATGACAACCGTGGTTATTTCGCACGATATGAATAGCGTCATGGAGGCGAGTGATACCATTCATTTTGTCCACGAAGGGTCCATCCTTTGGAACGGAGATCGGCACCAATTGTTGGAAGGGGGAGTGGCCGAATTGGAATCATTTGTTTTTGCTTCGGACCTCATGCGTCAGATTCGCAAGAACCAATCCACCCCATGAAGCATGGCGGAAGGAGGCCCTCA
>DLQB01000066.1:1420-1683 GCA_002477505.1 Flavobacteriales bacterium UBA7443 | reverse complement strand
TATCAGTCGCGAAGAACGGTTCGGCATTTTTCATCTGATCCACTTCCATTGGAGGTGGTGGAACGCTGCATATTGGCTGCGGGCACAGCTCCATCGGGCGCCCATAAGCAGCCCTGGCATTTTTGCCTCATCACGGACCCCGCAATCAAGAAAAAGATTCGAGAAGCCGCGGAAAAAGAAGAGTATGTCAATTACCACGGCCGCATGTCAGATCGTTGGCTCAAGGACTTGGAGCCCTTCGATACCAACCACATCAAACCCCA
>DLQB01000066.1:1142-1295 GCA_002477505.1 Flavobacteriales bacterium UBA7443 | reverse complement strand
GCTTTGCACGAATCGGGGATCGCTGCACTGACGCATACACCTTCTCCGATGGCTTTTTTGTGTGATATTTTGGACAGACCACCCCATGAGAAGGCATTTTTACTCATCCCCATTGGATTCCCTAAAGATGACTGTGAAGTGCCTGATATTGCT
>DLQB01000066.1:0-1070 GCA_002477505.1 Flavobacteriales bacterium UBA7443 | reverse complement strand
GGCATAAAATCTTGAATAAACTTCGGTGGTTACCTTTTCCTTTGGTTACTTTGCGCCCCGATAAACAGATTTAAGCTATGTCTGATATTCAAGAAAAAGTAACGGCGATTATCGTCGACAAGTTGGGAGTTGATGCCGGAGAGGTTAACATCGAAGCAAGTTTCACCAATGATTTGGGAGCCGATTCTTTGGACACGGTTGAGCTCATCATGGAATTTGAAAAGGAGTTCAACATTGCCATCCCCGACGACCAAGCTGAAAAGATCAGCACAGTAGGCCAAGCGGTCGACTACATTACGGAGCACGCGAAATAATCCCGGCTCTATGGAGCTCAAGAGGGTTGTTGTGACTGGCCTGGGAGCGATTACGCCCCTGGGAAATGACGTGCGCGCCTATTGGGATGGCCTCATCAACGGTGTGAGTGGCGCCGCCCCAATCACCAAGTTTGACGCTGAAAATTTCAAAACCCAATTCGCGTGCGAAGTCAAAGGCTTTGAGGTTGCAGATTTCTTGGAGCGGAAAGCTTCACGGAAGATGGATCTCTTTGCCCAGTACGCCGTGGTCTGTTCAGATGAAGCCATCAAGGACGCGGGACTGCTTGAAGAAGGCTCCGCGGATCCCGACCGGGTAGGCGTCATTTGGGGCTCGGGAATCGGAGGATTCCAAACGTTCATGAACGAGGCATTGAACTTTCACAAAAGCGATGGTATTCCGCGCTTCAGTCCGTTCTTCATTCCCATGATGATCTCGGACATTGCGGCGGGTCACATCAGTATGCGCCACGGGTACAGAGGCCCAAACTTCTGCACGGTTTCAGCGTGTGCGAGTGGCACCAATGCAATGATTGACGCGTTCAATTACATTCGATTGGGCAAGGCAGATGTTATGGTCACGGGTGGTTCTGAGGCCGCAGTCACGGAAGGCGGAATCGGAGGTTTCAATGCCCTGAAGGCATTGTCAACTCGGAATGATGACCCTACCACCGCTTCTCGGCCATTTGATTCCACACGGGACGGTTTTGTCTTGGGCGAAGGTGGAGGTGCGATTATTCTGGAGGATTACGATCATGC
>DLQB01000046.1 GCA_002477505.1 Flavobacteriales bacterium UBA7443 | reverse complement strand
AATGATTGCTGGGGCTGGACGGACCCTGTTTCAGGACGAGAAATCGCCATTTATGGACGATCCAGTGGCACATCATTCATCGACGTTACCGATCCTACGGACATGAAGTTTTTTGCAGATTTGCCCACGGCATCATCTCCTAGTTTGTGGCGTGACATCAAGGTATATGAAAACCACGCCTACATCGTTTCTGAGGCCGGAAGCCATGGTTTGCAAATTGTTGATCTGAATTCACTTCTAACGCTTCCCTTGGACCAAGTGACACAACTCGAGCCCGATGGTTTTTACGGCGGTTTTGGTAATGCACACAACATCATGATCAATGAAGAGACCGGATATGCTTACCCGATTGGCACGAGCACCTTTTCAGGCGGTCTCCACATCCTTGATTTGGCAGAGCCATTGAATCCAGTTTTGGTTGGTTCGTATGATGGTGCGTACTCGCATGATGTTCACCCAATTGTTTACACCGGACCGGATGCGGATTACTATGGAAGAGAAATGGTCATTTGTTTCAATGGGTACGGGGGCATTGCCATTGTCGATGCAGAAGACAAGGAAGATGTTTCGTTGGTTTCCTCTTTGACCTATGAGCAATCCGGTTACACGCACCAAGGATATGTAGGAGTCAATCACCGCTATTGCTATTTCAATGATGAGCTCGATGAGCAAAATTATGGGAACAATACCCGGACCTACATCATGGACATTGCGGATTTGGACAACCCCTTTATTGTTGGATTCTACGAAGCGGATGTAGAAGCCATTGACCACAATATGTACATCATTGGGGATAAAATGTACCAGTCAAATTATTTGAGTGGCTTGCGCATTTTGGACGTCTCCGACGCTGCTACAGGCACACTTGAATTGGTCGGTTACTTCGATACCAATCCGTCAACAGATACGCCTGTTTTTGATGGCACATGGAGCAATTATCCTTATTTCCCAAGTGGAAATGTTGCGGTGAGTTCCATGACCCACTTTTTCATGGTACAGCCATCGGCTTCTATCGCACCTGGAACGCCTAGTGCTGTGCAAAATGCGACTCAGAAGGAAACGTTGCACGTTTTCCCAAACCCAGCGAATGAAACGGTTCGCGTCGACGGTTGGAACGGAAACCTTGTCCTTCATGATTTAACGGGCAAACGCTGCAAATCATGGTCAGACCTACCGGGTGCTTCGGGACTGCATTTGAGCGTAGGCGATTTGCCAAATGGCGTGTACGTTTTACGAGACGAAACCGGATCTTCTGTCCGAGTGCTTATCCAGCACTGATCAGGCGTTTCGCAATTCGTTGTGCAATGCGACTGTTTCAAGGGCTTCTGTGACGTCGTGAACCCGTAAAATGTTCGCTCCGCCCTCCAAAGCCCAAGCATGAAGCGCCGTTGTCCCGTTTAGGGCAGCTTCTGGCGAAGACTGAAGGGTTTTCCAAATCATCGATTTTCGGCTTACCCCAGCGAGCAGGGGGAAACCGAGTACTTGGAATGCCTTCAGCGATCTCAAGATCTGAAAATTGTGTTTGGTTGTTTTGCCAAAACCAAAACCGGGGTCGACCACCAATTGATCCATGCCCTGGCTTTTTAGGGAATCGCTTCGCTGCTTCAACCAAGCGCAGATGTCCTCACTCGCATTGGAATATCGAGGGTTCACTTGCATGGTTGCGGGAGTTCCTTGCATGTGCATGATCACCAACGGTGCTCGCCGCGTGCTGACAACGTGTACAAGATTTTCATCCTTGGTCCCTGCGAAGACATCATTGATCATAAACGCCCCAGCATCCAACGCGCGCGCGGCAACCTCTCCATGAAAGGTGTCCACCGATAGAATGGCTTCTGGTCGTTCATTTAAGATGCCTGCGATTACAAATTCGATGCGCTCCCATTCTTCAGCAGCGCATACTTCCTTGGCATTTGGGCGGGTAGATTGCCCACCTATGTCCAAGGCATGGGCGCCTGACTCCAACATTTTTAAGCCTTGTGCAACAGCTTCGTTGGTTGCTGAAAAGCGATTGCCGGAAAAGAATGAATCGGGAGTGCAATTCACAATCCCCAAAACTTGAGGCGTATCGAGTTTCCAAATCTTTCCGTGCGAGGTAAGTTGAAAAGTTCCCGTTGTTTTAGAGGACATTGGCATTGGATTGGCTGGCTCTCCCGAATGGAGTTTGTACCTTGCCGAAAGATATTCCAAGAATTCCTGAAGTGAGCGCAATTGAAGAAACCTTGAAGGAGTACGACCAGGCATTTGCTCTGTGCTCGGAACTATTCGAAGCCAAGACTTCCGACTATGGCACGGCCTGGCGCATTTTGCGGCCTTCATCCCTGACGGACCAATTGTTCATCAAAGCCAATCGGATCCGTACGATTCAAGAGACGAATGAATCCAAGGTCGACGAAGGCATAGAGTCAGAATTCATTGGCATCGTCAATTATAGCTTGATGGCCATCATTCAATGCGGGTTGTCCGATGGTCATGCGATGGAATTGCCCAAGCAAGAAGCCATTGATCGCTACCGAGCTGCATTCGAAGAAACGAGGCAATTGATGATTCGGAAGAACCACGATTATGGGGAGGCTTGGCGCGACATGCGTGTCAGTTCGCTGACGGATTTGATTCTGATGAAGGTGCTTCGTGTGAAACAAATCGAAGACAATAATGGTAAAACAAAGGTGTCAGAAGGAGTAGAGGCGAATTATGAGGACATGGCCAATTATGCGCTCTTTGCTCTCGTTTTACTGGCAAGAGGAGAATCGGATTCCGGCGCAAATTAATAGAGGATTCAATATTTGATAAAACGACGAACATGAATGCATTCAACGCAATTGTGAAAGCCTGTCGCCTGCTGGTAGGGTCATTGTTTATTGTGTCGGGACTGATCAAAGCCAATGACGCGCTCGGCTTTATGTACAAGCTGGAAGAATACTTCGAGCCGGGAGCACTCAATTTTCCGGGGCTTAGCGACGTGGCACTTCCGCTGTCCGTATTCATCTGTGTTGGGGAAATTTTACTGGGTGTGGCTTTGGTCCTCGGAGCGCTTCCCAAATTGACGTCGACGCTCACAGCAGCGATCATGGCCTTTTTCACTTGGCTCACCTGGTACACGGCCAATTGCGATCCTTTCGGAACCAAAATGATTACGGATGCCGCGGGCAACCTCATTGAAATTTCGAATCAATGTGTGTTGGCCTGTGGTTGCTTTGGAAATGCGATTCCATTGACACCTTATGAGAGCTTCATCAAGGATGTCGTCCTGTCTGTTTTGACGGTCCCTGTGGTGTGGGGTGCATTTGCGGGCGTGACAAAACTCAATGATCGAAAAGATGGTTTGGTCATGATTGCTGGTAGCCTTATTTTGATTTATGCGTTCGGTGAATGGATGCTCGAATGGAATTTTCCAGTGCTGTTTGCGGCCATTTGTTATGCCGTTGCAGAAGGTTTGAAAAAGCGCTGGGAAGGACCGGCTCAAGAGTGGATCATGGCTGCGGCGGTAACGGTGGTCTGTTTGGTCTTTCAATTTGTGACCCTCAACCACTTACCAATGAAAGATTACCGGCCATATGCAGTGGGTGAAAGCATCGTTGAGAATCGAAAATCGGCTGATGAATTGGGGCTAGAACCGCCTGTTTATGCGACGCAGTACACATTCCGAAATACGACTACGGGAGTGGATACGCTGGTGTTGAGTTCGGACTGGTTGAGGATTTACAATGAGCCATGGTTCAAGAATCACTACGAAACGGTTTCCTTCGATGGAGCCGAGGTAAAGGTTTCGGATGGCTATGAACCACGCATTATGGATTTTCAGATTTTGGATGCTGATGGTTCGGACCTGTCCGATGACTTCTTATCGTACGATGGCGATGTGATGCTCTATGTTTCGAAGGATCTTGAGGCCGCGAATACAGAGAATCAAACGGCCATGAATGCTTTTGCGAAGGCTTCTGCTGCCGCGGGTTGGAAAAACATTGGACTGACCAACGCCCCTGCGGATCAAAATGAGGCATTTCGTACAACCTACGAGGTGCCGTATGACATGTTTACCTGTGATCAAACGGAACTGAAAATTGTGATTCGTTCCAATCCAGGGTTGGTGTGGTTAAAGGATGGTATTGTTCAAGAGAAATGGTCCTGGAGGGATGTCCCGGCATGGGAAGATTTTGTGGCCCAATAACGCACTTTTAGATGGCAATCGTCCGCAAACTATTCCATGGACTGGGTGTGTTGTGGGGCGCATTGACGCTGGTTTTTGTACTCTTTTCGAGTGTTCCTGATCCCGCGCGGGCCCTTGCCGGTCAAAATGAGCGCGAAGAAGTGGTTGAAGCCATTCGTGAAAAGCACGGATTAAATGACGCGCTACACGTGCGGTATGTTCGATTTTTCTCAGGCTTCATCCCGTTCACCCATACGACCGAAGGCATGGCATGGACCGGAGTTGACTTGGGACGCTCATTCGTGTCTGACCGCGAAGTGGCAGAAGCGGTCTTCCAAGCGCTTCCTCCAACCCTGTTGCTGGCATCATTGGCAATGGTGCTGGCATTGGTTCTAGGCGTCTCCACAGGTTTGCTGCTGGCGCATTCCATGGGCCGATGGTGGGACCGATGGATTCTCGGCTTGGCATCGCTCGGCATGAGCGCTCCATCGTTTGTAATGGCCATTCTCGTTTCTTGGTTTTTTGGTTCGGTTTGCCACGCTTGGACGGGCTTGTCGATGACGGGTGGTTTGTGGGAGGTTCATCCCTTTGATGGCCCCCAATTGGCATGGAAAAATGCAATTTTGCCTGCGCTAACCCTCGGTGTCCGCCCGCTTTCAGTCGTGCTCCAATTGACCCGGAACAGTGCCGCTGATGTATTGTCCTCCTCGTACATTCGAACCGCAAAATCAAAAGGTTTGTCCTCGTGGAGGATTGTTTTGCATCATACGCTCCGAAACGCACTGAACCCAGTTGTTACGGCTGCTTCCGGATGGTTTGCAAGCATGCTGGCCGGTGCCGTTTTTGTGGAGTACGTCTTTGGTTGGCAAGGATTGGGCATGCTGATGTTTCGTGCGTTGGAACAAAGTGATTTGCCAGTAGTCATGGGTTGTGTTGCATCCGTTGCTTTGACCTTTGTCATCGTCAACGTACTGGTGGATCAAATTTATCGCTTGCTGGATCCTCGTGTTAGAGTTGGCTGATCCACGTTTCATTCATCAACTTCAGAAGCTCTTTGGAGGTGGTGTGGAAATAGCGTCGGTCTTTGAAACGCGCTATCCACTGAATTCCTCGTATCGTATTGGTCAGAAACATCTCGTCAGCTGCCATCATCTCCTTCGGCGTGATGTTGCATTCGTATACCTTGTATCCCTGACGAAGCGCGAGGTTAATGGTGGAGGCGCGCATGATGCCTCCGACTGGACCCGAGTCAAGTCCCGGCGTATATAAGGCGCCATTGCTGACAAGAAATAAGTTGGAATGCGACGACTCAATGACGTCGCATGCTTCGTTTTGAATGAGTGCGTCATCCAATCCCTCTTCTTCAGCCCAAAGTGCGGCTTGAATGTAGAGGTTGGATGACAAGTTTTTGAAATTGGAAAGTGGATTGACTTGCTTCTGCATGCCGCTGTAAAGATCCACATTGAGCCCCTTTTCTTCCGAAATCAGCAAGTTATCTTGCAAGGGCTCTGCGGTTGCAATCCATGCCATTTCATTGGATTCGGGTCGGTATCGACCGCCGCCGTTTCTGAAAATTGTAATCCGCACCCGTCCTCCTTGATTGATCGCATTGCGTTCGCATAATTCTTGCAATCGATGACCCAGTTGTTTTTCCGTTAATCCTTGTTTGTTTTCCATGCGATGCGCACGAAGGCTCGAGGAAATTCGATTCCAATGCAGCGCCAAGTGCTGGGGGATACCGTTGCAAATTCGCACCGTTTCAAAAAAACCATCCGAATACAAAAAGCCGCGATTGAAGTGCGAGAAAGGCAAGGCCGAATCCGCACAGAATTCACCGTTCATCAGGTAGCACGGTCGCTCCGTAGGTCGCCATTGGAAATGGTTCATGCTATATCGCTTCAGGTGCTTGCATTAGCTGAGGCACATATTGCAACAGGGGACTGTTGAGAGGAATTTGAATGCCTTTGACGCCCGCGGCTTCACCGGCTTCAATATCACGCAATTTATCGCCAACCATCCATGATTGCTTGGGGTCAATTGCGTGCTTGGCACAGGCTTTTTCGATCATAAGCCCCCCGGGCTTTCTTGTTAAGCTTTCACCATAATCAGGATGGTGTGGACTGTAGAAGATATCGGTAATTTCAATTCCGTGTTCAGCGCACTGCGAAACGAAATAATCGTGAATCGTTTTCACCGCGTCGTGACCGTACAAACCCTTGGCAATTCCGCCTTGATTCGTGATCAAGATCAGCTTGTATCCATCCGCTTGCAATGCTTTGAGCGCCTCCATGACCGTGGGCAGGATGGTGAACTCTTCGATGCTTTTCGTGTAATCACCGGGGTCATGATTGATGACGCCGTCCCGATCCAAAAAAATTGCTTTGTTGCGCACAGTCATGCGGCGAAGCTAAGCACCTGAATGGAATCCCCCAAGCATCATGCAATGGAAGTGCCGGGGGCGACATTTTCGAGGACTTGAAGGATGGCAGTTCCGTTTTTCGAGTCCAATGCACCCAGAACGAGAAACTCTGACATCATGGGGCCAATCTGCTTTTTCGGAAAGTTGGTGACCCCAACGATTTGTTTTCCGACGAGATCTTCAGGCTTGTAGCGCTGGGTAAGTTGAGCAGAGGTCTTGAGTGTTCCGCGGGTCGGTCCGAAGTCGGCAGCAATGATATAAGCGGTTTTTTTTGCTTCGGGAAATCTCTCCACGCTTACAATGCGTCCCACCTCAAGCTGTAATGCTTCGAATTGCTCCCAAGGAATTGGTCGTTTCATGTCCTAAAATTAACGATGGACCATCTAATTTGCATCGGTTCTCGGTTTTGTAGATTTGAAGCATGCCAGTAACTAGATGGAATTCCTTCTCAGCGTTTGATCCCAAGAAATGGCGCACAGCTGTCGGTGATTCCATTTCCCCGTCCAGTGCGTCATGGGAGCGGCCAATCTGGAGTCCAGAGGACGCGTCATTTGAATTCCCGTCGAGGAGCATAGCTGACCCTTCAGAAGGGAATCCATGGCAACTACAAGAAAGCATTCATTCATCGGATCAAGTTCTTGACTCGCTGTTGAATGGCGTTGCTGGTTTGCGTTTGGACGCTTCTGATTGTGATATGACTTGGTTCGATGGCGTGCATATGAATATGGTGGAACTGCACGTGGAACCGAAGCTGTTTCATGCGAACAAATTGGATGTGCGTGTACTGTTAGAGGCAGGATGGCGCGGCTCTTGTGGACTGGATGTGACATCAGCGGTTGGGTCAGCTCAGATGCATGATCATTGGCGAATGCTGGACGAGGCACCGCATTTGCGGATCTGGCGATTTGGTTCATCCGACCATCGATTGCGGGGCTTGAACCTGATGGAAGCATTGGTTGAGCATTGCTTGCTCTTGGACCATTGGCTGAAGTGGGCAAAGGCCTCAGATGCGGTTATTGAAGATGAGCTCAATCGCATGGTTTGGCGATGGTGGACATCTGTAGATGTCATGGAGGAGGTTGCTGGGCTGCGGGCGTTACGGGCGCTCTGGTCGCGTTGGTTGGCTGCAAATCAATTGGACGACCAAGCGGTTTGGATTGATGCAGTTACATCGGATGTGACGTTCCGTGATGAATTGGAAACCGACCACCTGATCGATTTGACAGTTGCCTCCTATGCTGCAATCATTGGCGGAGCCGATGGTCTGGAAACCGTTCCGCACATCAAGTCCAAGTCCGAGCTTCCTCCGGATGAAAACGCTTTGCGTTGGGCTCGTAACATCCAACACTTGATGCGAGAAGAAGCCGGTTTGCATCGAACATTTGATCCGATGGGAGGCAGCCGTACCGTGGACCGTTGGTCTTCCAATCTGCTGGAGGCCGCGTGGTCCGCTTACCTTGAATCCAAGCTATGAATCAGAAACCGCATTACCCCGAGACGCCAAGGCGCCAGGAGCATGAAATGTTTGGTCCGGGTCAAGCGCCTTATTTGGGTGGTCCATACGCGAGTATGTATACGGCCCGCCCGTGGACCATTCGTCAATACGCGGGCTTTTCAACCGCTGAAGCGTCGAACGCGTTTTATCGAGCGAATTTGGCAGCAGGTCAAAAAGGACTGAGTGTTGCATTTGATCTTGCAACGCATCGGGGATACGATAGCGACCATCCGCGGGTAACAGGAGATGTGGGGATGGCGGGCGTAGCCATTGACACCGTGGAGGACATGAAGCGCTTGTTCGATGGCATTCCCCTCGGAGAAATGTCAGTGAGCATGACGATGAATGGCGCGGTACTGCCCATTCTGGCTTTCTACATTGTCGCAGCCGAGGAGCAAGGAGTGGAATTGAATGCGCTGATGGGAACCATTCAAAATGACATCTTGAAGGAATTCATGGTGAGGAATACTTACATCTATCCCCCCGTGCCTTCCATGCGCATCATCTCGGATATTTTTCAGTTTACAGCGGAGCACATGCCCAAATTCAATTCCATTTCCATCTCGGGTTATCACATGCAAGAAGCAGGAGCCACACCCGAGCTGGAATTGGCATACACCCTGGCGGATGGCCTCGAGTATGTGAAGACGGGCATTCAATCTGGTTTGGATATCGACGCGTTTGCACCTCGCTTGAGTTTTTTCTGGGCAAGTGGAATGAACCATTTTGAGGAAATAGCTAAAATGCGCGCGGCGCGACTAATATGGGCCGATTGCATGAAAAAGTTGGGAGCTAAAAATCCCAAGTCATTGATGCTGAGAACCCATACCCAGACCAGTGGTTGGTCGCTGACGGCACAAGACCCATGGAACAATGTCGCCCGCACGACGCTCGAGGCGATGTCTGCTGTTTTTGGCGGCACACAATCACTTCACACCAATTCCATGGATGAGGCCATCGCCTTACCGACGGAGGCATCGGCGCGTGTCGCCCGCAATACGCAGCTTTTCCTTCAAAATGAAGCCGGTCTTTGCAAGGCCGTAGATCCTTGGTATGGATCTCGAATGATGGAGGATTTGACGCGTCAGATGGTTGAAAAGGCCGATGCTTTGATCGCGGAAATTGACGAAGCGGGAGGGATGTCTTCGGCCATTGAACAAGGCATTCCAAAACTCAGAATTGAAGCTGCAGCAGCAAAAAAGCAAGCACGTATTGATCGGGGCCAGGATCGATTGATTGGTGTCAATCTCTTTGTGTTGGAAGAAGAAGAGGAGCTCGCTACGCTTGAAATTGATCAGTCAGCCGTTCGTTTGGATCAAGAGCGTCGCTTACAACATGTCAAGGCCAACCGAAGTACGCAAAAGGCAAATGCAGCGCTGCAAGCGCTAACGCGAGGGGCAAAAGAGGACTCAAATTTGCTCGATTTGGCTGTGAAGGCGGCAAGATCACGCGCGACGTTGGGTGAAATTAGTTTGGCCTTGGAGGAAGTCTATGGCAGATTTAAACCGAAAACTCAAAAGGTCAGTGGTATCTTTTCGCGAGCAATGGAAGGTCAAGAAGCATACCAAGCAGTCGTCAAACGGGCTGAGTCATTCGCCGCGAAGGTGGGGCGTCAGCCTCGTATTTTGGTTGCGAAAATGGGCCAGGATGGGCATGACCGAGGCGCCAAGGTGGTCGCTTCTTCATTCGCTGATTTGGGGTTCGATGTTGATTTAGGAGCGTTGTTCCAAACGCCCGAGGAGGTTGCGAAACAAGCGGTCGACAACGACGTGCACGTGGTTGGAATCAGCACTTTGGCAGCGGGCCACAAAACCTTAGTGCCTGCACTGATTGCCGCATTGAATTCCCAAGGGAGGGACGATATTTTGGTCGTAGTAGGCGGAGTGATTCCAGTGAAAGATTACGAGGCGCTCTTTGCGATGGGTGCCGTGGGAATCTTTGGCCCCGGAACGCCAATTACAAAATCGGCTTCAGAAATTCTAGACGTTTTGTTGGATGCCTACGCTTGATGATGGTTAGACGTTAAAGGCTCTTCCTTCGCGCGCCATTTCCTTCAGCAGAGGGGAAGGCCTGTAACGATCTTCGCCGTACGTAGATTGCATGGCTTCGAGTTTGCTCAACACGTTGCTGATTCCCCAATCATTGCTCCATTTCAGAAGCCCTTTCGGATAATTGACACCGCGGGTCATGGCGGTTTCCAGATCTTGTTCATTCGCGATTTTCAATCGCAAAGCGTCCGCCGCTTCATTGATCAGGAGTGCGAGAATGCGATTGGAGATGTCCGCAAAAGCGGCTTCATCCAAGTCCGCAGGCACTGGTTCTGCCTTGCGCGTTCCATCCACTAAGTAGGTGTAATATCCTCTTCCTGTTTTCTTTCCGAGCCATCCGGCATCCACGTGTTGCTTTTGAATAAGGCTTGGCTGATAACGAGGGTCGAAATAAAAAGCCTCAAATACCGTGCAAGTGACGGCATAATTGACATCGTTGCCAATCAAATCCATCAATTCAAAAGGTCCCATGCGGAATCCAACTGCTTTCATTGCGGAGTCAATGGTATGGATTCCGTATTCGCCTTCTTCAGCAATGCGCAACGCCTCGCCGTAAAACGGTCGAGCCAGTCGGTTGACGATGAATCCCGGAGTGTCCTTGGCAATGACTGCAGATTTGTTCCAGTCCATCAACCAGGATTGGCATTGCTCAATTACGTCATGACTTGTTTGCAATGCCGGAACAATTTCGACCAGTGCCATGAGTGGGGCTGGATTGAAAAAGTGCAAGCCAATGCAACGTTGGGGGTGACGCAATGTGCCTGCCAATGCCGTAATGGAAAGCGAAGAGGTATTGGTGGCGAGTATGGTCGATGGCTTTACACATTCTTCCAAGGAATGAAAGAGAGCTGTTTTGGCCCCGAGGTCCTCCAGAATGGCTTCGATGACCAAGTCACATTCCGCCACTTGTTCAAATTCACAGGTTCGGTGGATTCGGGCTTGAATGGCTTCGGATTCATCCAGGCTCCAGCGATTTTTGGCTACCTGCCGTGCAGCCACCTTTTGCAAGGCAGCATTGCTTCGATCTAGGGCTTCTTGCTGGCTGTCAAGCAAGATCACGGAGCATCCTGCTTGAGCGGCTACCTGCGCAATCCCAGAGCCCATGGCTCCGGCGCCAACAATGGCGATGGGTTTTGTCGGATTGGTCGTTGGCATTCGGGTATTTTTTTCTTTCGAATGGTTCAAAGGTCGACAATCTTGTTTTTATAGCTTTGTTGAGGTCAATATTGAGGAGTACAAAGGGTTGCCAGAATCATTTCGGAGATGATTTCACCCAAAACATAAAAATGAGGGCATGGATGCACTAATAGAATTGAATGAATCAACAGCTTATTTGCGGGAGCGCGGCATAGAAGACGTGGATGTAGCAATCGTTCTTGGTACGGGACTTGGAGGGCTTGTGGACTCCATTGAGATTATTCATTCTTGGAGTTATAGTCAAATTCCACACCTTCCGGTAGCAACGGTTGAGCAGCATTTTGGGAAGCTCATTTACGGTGTTTTAAAGGGCAAGAAAGTAGTCGCCTGGCAGGGTCGATTTCATTTTTACGAGGGCTATTCGATGGAGCAAGTGGTCAAGCCCGTGCGGATTTCAAGGATGCTGGGCGCCAAGGCTCTTTTAATCTCGAATGCTTCCGGAAGCCTGAATCCTGCATTTGGAAAAGGCGAATTAATGGTGATTGAGGACCACATCAATCTGTTGCCGGATACGCCGCTCCGTGGAGCTAACTTCCCAACCCTCGGAACACGATTCCCAGATATGAGCGAGCCATATGATGCAACCCTTACGGCCCTTTTGAAAGAGACTGCAATGGAATTAGGCATCGATGTTCAGAAAGGCGTATACGCCAGTGTTGCGGGTCCCCAATTGGAAACACGAGCGGAGTATCGCTATTTGCGTGCCATCGGCGCAGATGCAGTGGGAATGTCCACTGTTCCTGAGGTCATTGCCTCCGTTCATATGAAAATGCCTTGCGCAGCCGTGAGCGTTCTCACAGATGAATGCAATCCGGATGCTTTGAAACCCTTTGATTTGGATGAAGTAGTTGCCATGGCTCAAAAAGCAGAGCCAAAGCTCACAAAACTATTTATTGATCTGGTCGGTAAAATTCAATTGAAGCCACATTAAAGCGGGCTAGTCTGCGGCTGTGAATTTTGTGGCGCCGGTTGTAAACGACACATAACAAGTATGTTACTTGTGTTTTTATTGCGGCATGATTCTAAAGTTCCCCAGTAGTCGCTGCCAGGAATGTGGCAGCACATTGCGCGGCAGAATGGACAAGAAATTCTGCAATGATGTTTGTCGCGTGCGCCAACATAGGAGAAGTCATGTGAAGTCCTCCACCGTAAAAGAGGTGGAAAAAGTGTTGATTCGCAATTGGTCGCTTCTCGTCTCACTAAAGGATTTGGTCAAAGATGAAATGACAGAGGAAAGCCGCATGATTTGGCTGCGCCGCAAAGGCTTTGACTTCAATTTTCACACCCATGTGCAGCCTTTGGATGACGGTCGCCTGGCGATCATGTGCTATGAAGAAGGCTATATTTTGCATGGAGAAGGCTTGACCCCCTGGTCGGACTTGCCTGACAAATTACTTTCTCGGCTTCCGATTTGACCGCGAAGACGTTGTCTTGCTTCCTTTCTTTTTCTTTTCATGGAAGGCTCCTCGATAGTTGGGATCTCTTTTGCGCATTTCACGGTCAATTTCTCGTGCTTGCATCTGACGCTCATGCCTAGGAGTATCGAATGATTCCAGGGATTCCGGTGCTTCTATTTCCTCCAGTGGTTCCCCGACCAATGCTTCAATTCGCTCCAACGCATACCGTTCTGCTGGATCGTTAATGGTCAGTGCGGTTCCATCCCGGAAAGCGCGTCCTGTTCGGCCAATGCGATGCACATATTCATGCGGATCTCGCGGCACGGAGGCGTTGATGACCATTTCCGTTTCTGGCACGTCAATACCGCGACTTGCGACATCCGTGGAAACCAGTATTCGCACAGCGCCAGATCTGAAATCCTCCATTGCATTGATGCGAGAATTTTGCCCTTTATTGCTGTGAATGGTCCGAATTCCAAAATCAAAAGAACGCTGAAGATAACGGGCCAAATTTTCCGCTTCTTCTTTCTTGCGTGCGAAAATTAACAAGCGTTTCTCACCGAGGAAATTCTTGATCCACCATTCAATGAAAGCAATCTTGGTGCGATGATTGGGCAACTCCAGTTTCAGCTGTCGAACCGTTTCAACCGGCGTTGATTCTGGGGTGACTTCAATCCGTATGGGCCACAAAAGGAACTCGTCGGCAAGCCGTTCTACGCGTTGTGGAAAAGTGGCCGAGAAGAGCATGTTCTGACGTTTGTTTGGGATAATCTCCTGGATTTGGCGCAATTGAGGCATGAATCCCATGTCCATCATGCGATCGGCTTCGTCCAATACCAGTTGTTTGATCCGCTTTGTCTTTACATGACCATGGCTGTAAAGCTCAATGAAACGTCCTGGGGTGCAAATGACCAAATCGCAACCTTCCTGAAGCGCTTCGATTTGGCTTTTGGGTCCAACTCCACCGTACAGCGCTATGATTCGAAGGTCCGTATACGCCGCGAATTTCAGCGCTTCATGATGGATCTGCAATGCGAGTTCTTTAGTGGGGGCCAGCACAAGTGCACGTGGCTCGTCATGTTGCGCGTATTTGAGATTCTGGAGCAACGGCAAAAGAAAAGCCGCTGTTTTGCCCGTTCCCGTTTGTGCAATCCCGATGACATCTTGACCGGAGCGTAAAGGCGGTATGGCCTTGATTTGGATGGGAGAAGGCTCCTGATAACCGGCGTCTTCGATCGCGTTGAGGAATTGTCGGGTCAGCTTCAGCTCAGAAAATGTCATGTGACAAATTTAGGTTGCCTAAATTGCGCTCGAAACATGCAAGACACATTTGCTCATATGCGGCCTTTTTTAAAGGGTGAAGTGCCTGGTGCTATTCAGACGTTGTTGCAGTCGATGGATTGGTCGGATCAACTGATTCCTTTCATGGGCGAAGCGGCTGCATCGCAGTTGCTTCAAGGGGTTTCCAACATTCAAAGCGTTGATGACTTTCAGGCAGAAGTTTCAAAACCGTTTGTGCAATTGGTTCTTGATAACACTGCGGATGAAGTTACATTTTCTTTTCCTGAGGGCTTTGATTCGCATGGTGCATTGTTCATTTCCAATCACAAAGACATCGTTTTAGACCCTTCTTTGATCAATATGGGGCTGTTGTCTCTTGGCCATCCAACCACGCAAATAGGCATTGGCAGTAATTTGTTGGAAACGCCCTGGGTCGAGGCGTTGGTGCGATTGAACAAAAGCTTCATCGTCAGTCGGGGCGGAACGCCTCGGGAGCAGCTGATGAGCAGTGCTGAAGTTGCTGATTATGTCCGGCATGTCATACTTGAAGAACGCTCAAGTTTGTGGCTTGCACATCGAGAAGGAAGAGCGAAAGATGGAGATGATCGAACTTCGCCTGCATTGATTCGAATGCTGGTGAATCGAAAGGATGGAGAGGATTGGAACGCGATGCGTGTGCACCCAGTCACCTTGAGTTACGAGTGGGATCCTTGCGATGGAATGAAGGTTCGGGAGCTCTTGTTGCGCGAAGCGAACGGTGGCGATTATGAGAAGCAGGCGGGAGAAGATGAGAGGAGTATGAAGCAAGGCCTTTTCGGTTTCAAGGGCGCTGTTCATGTCGCTTTTTCGGAACCGATGCTTTGGGAAGCACCGAAGGAAGGCATTCGGCCCGCTGTGAGCATGGCGATTCAAATGGATAAAAAGATTCATGCCGGTATGAAGGAATGGCCCTCGCAGCATTGGGCAGCGAAAAAGTTGTGGGACTTGAATGAAGGGCACGTAAAAAATTGGCCTGAAGATTGGGCGCCCAAAGCTGTCAGTGACGCGGTCGGTCAGCGCTGTATTCAGCGATTGGAGGAGATGATCGATGCAATGAGTGACTTGAACTTTTCACAGGAACAAATCACCCGTAAATGGTGTGAAATCACATCCATGCCGCTCTTGAATCGCATCCATTCGATCGAAAAAGAGCTGGTTTAGCCACTTTTTACCTCTTCAGGTTTTGCCGAAGCTTCTCGCAATTTCTGCGCAAGCAATGGAGCCGGCAACTCCAGCATTTAATGATTCAGCTCGTCCGAGGCGGGGGATGGTGATTTTCTGGTGGGGCAAAGCTTCAGCCACCTGCAGTCCGTGGCTTTCTGAACCAACCCAAATGAGTCCAGCGCTCCAGGCTACTTCATGATATGTTACGCCGTCGAGGTCCAATGCGTAATGCTTTAGCAGCGCTGTTTTCGCTTCAAACTCATCTTTCCATTCCAAAACAGGGACTTTGAAAATGGAGCCCATGGAAGCCTGAACACATTTCGTCGACCAGGGGTCTGTTGTTTTCTCGGTAACAAATAAGGCGTGCATCCCAAACCAATCGGCCGAACGGATTAGGGTTCCAAGGTTTCCGGGATCTTGTATTCCATCTGCGACCAAAGCGAAGGGGAGTTTTTGATTGGCAAGCTCATCGAGGATGTCCATGTTTTGAGAGGGAATTCCCACAACAGCAATCAATCCTGGAGGCGTTTTTAATTGAGAAATCCGGTCCATTGCTTTTGAACTCACGGCTTGGGATCTTGCCATAAGTTGTTCAGGAATGTGTTCGTCCATGCCCTGCGTATAGTAAATTCGCTCAATTCCAAACGGACTTGACGCCAATTCCGATATGTTTTTAATCCCTTCAACGATAAATTGTCCACGCGCCTTGCGTTCGGTTCGCTTGCTCAAGGATTTAACTTGTAAGATTTCTTCGCGGGTCATTTGTGGTAAAAGCTTGCGGCGAAGGTATGGATATCTTGCGGCGGTTTGCGTGTTCGCAGGGTCGGGTTGTTCCCCGTTGCGAATGATGGAAGAGGATGCCATTTACCTGCAGAGTCAAACGATTGAATGGTCCAATCCCAAGCAGGTTGATTTGAAAGCAGAATCCTTTGATTCCGGTATGCGTATCGCTTCCAATGCAAAATTCTTGGGGATACGCATTCCTATGCGATTGCACGGATTGGTCCGCCCTGCTGCCCTTGAACGTGCCATTCAGCGCCGCCAAGATTTAGGCAAACCAATCGGAGGTCTTCGCTGGTGGTTATCGGAAAAGGTAGGGGAGTCACCAGCAAAACTTGATGTTGCGCTCGTGCAACGGACCGCTTTAAACATCAAGTTCATCAGCAAACAATTGGGTTTTTTAGATGCGGATTGTAGTGCGGTCATCGATTCTACGAAGGAACGGACAGTTGAGGTTAGGTATCTTTTGGAGCCAGGCCCATTGTGGAAGCTTGGTTCGATTGATTGGTCCGACAATCAAATGGGCATGGATGGTGCTGTTTCCCAGATCGAGATTGACATGAAGCCGGGCGATGACTTCGCCGTGGATGATCTGGAGGCCACGCGAAATCAGGTAGCACGGGACCTGCGCAACCGTGGATTTGCCTCTGTGCAAGCATCCCACGTTAATTTTATAGCGGATACGAGCCAAGCTCGACATTTGCATGAAGTGAAGTTGGAAATTGAGTTGGCACCAGAGGGCTGGTTCAATGAAGAAACTCCCAAACCGCACAAAGAGGCTAGGTTTGGTCGTGTTACCTGGTCAGTGGAAGGTGCAGAAAACGATTCGCTGATTCGCTCGAATGTTGTGGAATTTTTAATGTCCATTGAAGAAGGGATGCGCTACAATGACAGAGTCTTGCAAGAGACCCAGAGGCGCGTTGTCGAATTGCCGTGTGTTTCGCGTGTGGACATTCCAGGTTCCTTCAACGGACTTGTAAATGAACAATTGATTTATGATGTGAATGTTTTGCTTCATCCCGCTAAGCGATTTGGAATGACGACGTCGTTGGATATGACGCGAACGGATGCGCGATATGGTCCTGTTCTGAGCTGGTCGTTAATGGATCGACTTGCTTCAGGGCGCGGAGATGAGTGGGACATCCAATTGTCAGGCGGAATCACTTCTACTCGGCCGTTCTCATATTCGAACGATTACTTGGTGCCCAACAGCGGAGCTTGGATGGTGCAGGCGCATTATTCAACATTGGGAATTCCGCCGATTCCCTTGCTGAAATTGCGTCCTTCCAACCGTGCGCGATCCGATTTTGCCTTCAATTGGGGCCGTGAAAACAGGCCTGAATATGCCCAAAACTCATTGATTTTTAAGTGGGGTTTTCACTTCATCGAGAATCCGGCAAGTCGCAGTGAATTTCGCATGGATTTGATGGAGTTTAGGCGTTTGAAAATCAGCACAGAGGAGGGGTTTCGCCAATGGCTCGAGGATCAATCGAATCCATACTTGACGGCAAGATTTCAGGACTATGCATCGATCTTGTCCCGGGTAGATTGGAGAACAGATTGGTCGGTCAGTTCAAGGGTGGGCGGTTCCTTTCGCATCCAGGCAGAATGGACCGGATGGGGATTGGAAGCACTCGCAAATAATCGGAATTGGGCTTCCAACGAATCGGGCCAATTGCTTCTCGGCAACATTCCCTTTGCCCATTATTTCCGCACGGAAGGAGAGTGGATATGGGAGAGGAAAGAGAACCAACAGAAAGGTACTTCATGGCATGGGCGGTTGCGCGGCGGTTGGGCGGTGAACGGTGCGAATTTTAATGGAATTCCATTTGACCGGTCTTTTTTCGCTGGTGGAGCAAATGGTTTGCGCGGATGGAGTGCACGCGATTTAGGTCCGGGATTCGCAAACCCTGATGATTTCAATGGCGGTTTCGTTTCGGGGCTCGGCGATTTGCAAGGCGAGTTGAGCGTCGAAACAAGAAAAGACCTGACTGAAGTGTTCGAAATGGCATTTTTTACAGATTTAGGAAATGTATGGTTGCAAAATTCGAGTGCCGATGTAGCGAGTGAAAAACTCACATTTGATTTGCGATCTCTGGCTTGGGGAGCGGGTGTTGGCGCCCGATTGGATTTCGAGTTTTTTATTTTTCGAGTGGATGCTGCACTGCGTTTGCATGACCCCGTGCAAATGCCCGGTAAGCGTTGGATTTCAGAAGGTCCATCAAAAGGGGCGCTTCATTTGGGCATTGGTTATCCATTTTGAATGCCAGTTTCAGGATTGCTTTAACTTAGCCCGGAAATTTGACACACTATGGGTTGGTTTAAGCGAATACAGGACGGCATTACGACCAAAAGCACCGATAAGAAGGAGATTCCAGAAGGTGCTTGGCATCAATGCGTCAATTGCAAAACGGTTGTGACGTCGCAGCAACATGCGGATCGAATTCATGTCTGCACCTATTGCGGACATCACGATCGGGTGGGAAGCGAAGAATATTTTGAGTTGCTTTTCGACGAAGGCAAATACAGAGAAGTGGCCCCAAAGATCGAGAGTGAAGATCCTTTGAAATTTATTGACACCAAGTCTTATTCCAGTCGACTGGCTGCTGCCAAGAAGAAAACGGGACTCACTGACGCTTTGCGCACCGCCTCCGGTGATTTGGAAGGCATTCCCGTGGTGATTTCTTGCATGGATTTCCAGTTCATCGGCGGGTCCATGGGAAGCGTAGTCGGCGAAAAAATCGCCCGTGGCATTGATTTGTCATTGAAAAAGGGATGTCCCTTCATCTGCATCAGCAAATCAGGTGGGGCTCGAATGATGGAAGCGGGTTTGAGCTTGATGCAAATGGCGAAGACCAGTGCGAAGCTCTCATTGCTAGCCAAAGCAGGGCTTCCCTATATTTCGGTATTGACGGATCCCACAACGGGCGGCGTGACAGCGTCATTCGCTATGCTGGGGGACATGAATATTGCGGAACCCAATGCTTTGATTGGATTCGCTGGGCCGAGAGTGGTTAAAGAAACCATTGGCAAGGATCTTCCCGAGGGATTTCAGCGTTCCGAGTTTTTATTGGAACATGGATTCTTGGACGCTATTGTAGAGCGCAAAGACCTCAAAGAAAAAATCGCGTTTAGCCTCAAGGCGATGTATGATGCTCCTGAAGCGTCTCGAACTTAGAAGGCCGCTGGCGCGATGCTGCTGGTGATCGAGCAGAAATGTGTGTGGTGCGTTGTTAACCAAAGATAGAAGGCTTATCTTCGCGCCTTTATTCACATCACGAACATCTAAATGATTTCGACATGTATTACTTAGACGCAGACAAAAAGAAGGAGTTTTTTGCTGAGCATGGGGTAAATGACAAAGACACCGGAAATGCGGAAGCGCAGGTGGCAATGTTTTCATACCGGATTGCTCACTTAACAGAGCATTTGAAGAAGAACCGAAAGGACTTCCACACCCAGCGGGCTCTGATCAAATTGGTCGGTAAGCGACGAAAGTTGTTGGATTATCTCTCGGCAAAGGACATCGCGCGTTACCGTGCAATTGTGTCCAAACTCGGTTTACGTCGCTAATTATGAAATTTTGAAAACGAGAGAGGCAATCGGTAAAGCACCGTTGCCTTTTTCGTTTTTTTATACGCCTTGGCTCAAGGGAGTTCAAGGAACAAGATGCATTTACAGGAAAGATGAATTATACGGTACACAACCAAACCATTGATCTCGGCAACGGGCGCGAGATCACCCTCGAAACTGGCAAGCTTGCAAAGCAAGCGCACGGTTCAGTCGTCGTACGATGCGGCGACACAATGCTGCTGGCAACGGCAGTATCATCGCACGAAGTGCGCGATGACATGGATTTTTTACCCCTTACGGTGGATTATCGCGAGAAGTATGCTGCGGCGGGTCGATTCCCCGGCGGTTTCTTCAAACGTGAGGCACGCCCTTCTGATACGGAAGTGCTGGTCATGCGACTCGTAGATCGGGCGCTTCGCCCCACATTTCCGTCTGATTACCACGCGGGAACCCAAGTCATGATTCAATTGATGTCAGCGGATGCTGAAGTTTTGCCCGACAGCCTGGCTGGTTTGGCCGCTTCTGCGTGTTTGGCTGTCAGCGATATTCCATTTGATGGTCCCATTTCGGAGGTGCGTGTTGCACGAATCGATGGAGCATTTGTCATCAACCCACACCGCACAGAATTAGAGAGCGCGGACATGGATATGATGGTTGCGGGAAGCATGGATAGCATTGTCATGGTGGAGGGCGAGATGTCTGAGGTGAGCGAAGACGAGATGGTGGATGCCATCGAAGCTGCGCACAAGGCAATTCAAGCACAATGTGAAGCGCAAATTGCGCTGGCGAAAAGCACAGGACATTATGGTGTTCAGCGAGAGTATTCGCATGAGAACCACGATGAAGATTTGCGGTCGCGTGTCAATGAAGCACTGACCGAACCATTCTACAAAGCGGCACAGGTCGGTAAGTCGAAAGAAGAACGCAAAGCTTCTTTCAAGGCCATCAAAGACTCCTTCATGGAGACGCTCTCCGATGAGGAGCGAAATGAAAAGGCTTTCATGTTGCGTCAGTACATCAGTGCGGTGCAGAAGAAGGCCATCCGAGATTTGTTGCTCAATGAAGAAACTCGTTTGGATGGGCGCAAGCCAACAGATATCCGTTCGATTTGGACGGAAGTGGATTACTTGCCCGGAACGCATGGCAGCTCGATTTTCACCCGAGGAGAGACTCAATCGTTGACGACGCTTACGTTGGGGACCAAATTGGACGAGCAGCTCATCGATGGCGCGTTGGTTCGCAAGACGGAGAAATTCCTTTTGCATTACAACTTCCCACCATTTTCGACAGGTGAAGAGCGGCCTTTGCGCGGCACAAGCCGTCGAGAGGTAGGACATGGTAACCTCGCGTTGCGCGCCCTCAAACCAATTTTACCTGCGGTCGAAGATTGTCCATACACCATTCGATTGGTGAGTGAAATTTTGGAATCAAATGGTTCGTCATCCATGGCAACCGTATGTGCTGGAACCCTGGCCTTGATGGATGGAGGTATTCCAATCAAGGCGCCAGTTTCAGGAATCGCAATGGGGCTTATCACCGATAAAGAATCGGGCAAATATGTCGTCCTATCTGATATCCTTGGGGATGAAGATCATTTAGGTGATATGGACTTTAAAGTCACTGGAACGGAGAAAGGCATCACTGCCTGCCAAATGGACATCAAAATCAAAGGTTTGAGTTTCCAACAATTGCGCGAAGCATTGGAGCAAGCCCGAGAAGGACGTCACCACATCCGTCGTGAAATGTTGCACAGCCTTTCCGAGCCTCGCGCCGATTACAAGGACCACGCACCACGGATTGTGGCGTTGCAAGTACCGGGCGAATCCATTGGACCAATTATCGGTCCAGGCGGCAAGATTATTCAGGAGATTCAGGCAGATACGGAAACCGTCATCAGCATTGAAGATGTGGACGGCAAGGGAATCGTGGAAATTTCAGCATCCAATAAGTCAGCAATTGAAGCTGCTGTTGCAAAAATTAAGGCCATCGCATTCCCGCCAACTGTTGAAATTGGCGAAGAATATGAGGGCAAGGTAAAGAGCATCATGCCTTACGGGGCTTTTGTTGAAGTCATCCCAGGTCAAGACGGTTTGCTCCACGTTTCTGAATTGGATTGGAAGCGCGTTGATCGCGTGGAAGACATCCTGAAAGAAGGCGAGGTCGTGAAGTTTAAGGTTGTTGGACGAGACGACAAGACAGGGAAAATCAAATTAAGCCGAAAGGTGCTGATGCCAAAGCCAGAGGGATATGTTGAGCGTCCTGAGCGATCACGCGGAGACCGTGGAGACCGCGGAGATCGTGGACGTGACCCGCGCAGTGATCGCGGTCGGGACCGTGGTCCACGAGGAGATCAACAGTCTTCTTCTGACTCAGAGTAACCTTTCTGATTGTTGCGAGTATAAAAGAATCGAGAACCAATAACTAAAGCACCCAATAAATGAGGCAGCTGAAAATTACAAAACAGGTAACCAACCGCGAGACCGCATCGTTGGATAAGTACCTGCAGGAAATTGGTCGTGTAGACTTGATCACCGCCGAGGAGGAGGTTGAGTTGGCACGCAGGATCAAAAAGGGCGATCAAGTTGCTCTTGAGAAATTGACCAAGGCCAACCTTCGTTTTGTGGTTTCCGTTTCAAAACAATATCAAAATCAAGGGCTTTCATTGCCTGATTTAATCAATGAGGGCAACCTCGGATTGATCAAAGCAGCGCAGCGCTTCGATGAGACGCGTGGGTTTAAGTTTATCTCTTATGCGGTATGGTGGATTCGTCAAAGTATCCTTCAGGCACTCGCGGAGCAGAGCCGAATTGTCCGATTGCCGTTGAACAAGATTGGTTCAATTAACAAAATCAATAAGGCATTTGCTCGTTTGGAGCAGGAGTTTGAGCGGCCTCCAACGGCTGCTGAACTGGCAGAGACATTGGATATGACGCTGGACGAAGTGAAGCAAAGCATGAAGAATGCAGGGCGACACGTTTCCATGGATGCACCATTGAAGGATGGTGATGAGTCATCGAGTAATATGTACGATGTCATGCGAACGGGGGACACGCCATCGCCGGATACCGACTTAATGACCGAGTCTTTGCGGAAAGAAATCGAACGTTCATTGCGCACGTTGACACCGCGTGAGGGCGATGTGATTCGCCTGTACTTCGGTTTGAACGGAGAGCATCCCATGACCCTTGAAGAGATTGGAGAGCGATTTGATTTGACACGTGAGCGTGTCCGTCAAATCAAGGAAAAAGCAATCCGACGGTTGAAGCATACGAGTAGAAGCCGAATTCTCAAGAGTTACTTGGGATAAAAGCTTCAGTAAACGACTGAATTGAAAAGCCATGCCATCCAAGAGTGATTGGCATGGCTTTTTGCTTGACCACCTCAAGACAATTATCTGTGTCTGGTTTCGTTTTCGTCTCAAACAGCTTCATCTTTGCGAACGATGCGTGTTTCCTTAAAAAAATTCTTGAATCCAAGATTGAGCCGCCTTTCGGAATTGGTTGGCTACACCATGGTTTTATGCATGCTCAGTTGCATGGTTTTTGGTTCAGGTTGCGGGAAGGTGAGGTACTCAGACGATTCCAGCTTGACCTTGGAATTTTCAGCAGACACCATACTTTTTGACACGGTCTTTACGACCATTGGTTCTGTCACGTTGCCCTTGAAGGTGTTCAACCCCAATGGGAGTGCTGTTCTTATTGATGAAATAGAAGTGCTCGAAGGTCTTGATTCGCCTTTTCGCATCAATGTGGATGGGGCAGTGGGGCCCACAGTCACAGATTGGCCTTTGCTTGCCAATGATAGTTTGTGGATTTTTATTGAGGTGACCGTTGACCCAACCCAAGGGAGTACACCCTTTGTCATCGAAGATTACATTCGATTTGTGACCAATGGCAATGAGCAGTTGGTCACATTGGCGGCTTGGGGCCAAAACGCTCATTTCCATGGCGGATTGAATGAGATTACGGTGCTGCCTTCATGCGATGAGACCTGGGCTTCTGATTTGCCTCACGTGATTTATGGCATCGTTGAGGTGGAACCTGGATGCTCTTTGACCATATTGCCGGGAACGCAGGTGCATGTGCACGATGGAGGTGGTCTATTGGTTTACCAGTCCACCTTAAATGTTTCGGGTCAACTGGGTCAGGAAGTTGTCTTTCAAGGCGATCGATTGGATGAAAATTATGAGGCATATGCCGGCCAATGGGGCATAGAGTTGAATTTTGAATTTGAAACGGAATATGGAATTGAGGAAGTCACGGCACAACGTGGTGGGATATGGTTGTTTGGTGGCGTGGAATGCGAGATTCGCCATGCGATTTTAAAAAATGGCACCATTGGTTTGCAAGTGGACACTGCGGGCACCTCCAATTCGGCGGCATTGACGATACAGAATACACAGATTTACAACATGAGTGCTATTGGTATGCTGGCTCAAGGAGCAACAATAGACGGTTATAACAATCTGTTTTATGATTGTGGTCAAACGACAGCGGCGTTCACCTTAGGGGGGACTTACCGAATGGACCACTGTTCATTTGTAAATTATTGGTCCGAAGGAGTACGTCAGGCGCCTTCGGTGCTCATGACGGATTGGTACGAAGATGTCAATGGTCAAATCCAGCAGCGAAGTTTTGACGGGAGCTTGTTCAACAATTGTATTTTTTGGGGCAACAACCATTCGCTGACCGATTTCGATGAGTTTGTCGTGAGCATGAACAATCCTCCGGTCAATCCTATAATTCGGTATAGTGCCGTCGATGTTCAGGACATTGAGTTTCCCCTTTCAATTCTGGAAAATTGCACAGTGGACCAAGTACCTCCATTTGCATCCGTCACGTCGAGGGATTTTCACATCGATTCCAATAATGCCCTTTGGGATGGTTCTTTCGGTCAATTTTCAATTCCAGTCGATCTAGACGGAAATCCAAGAATCATCGGCAATCCTGATAAAGGATGCTACGAACGTCAGTTTTAGGCGGGTCGAAACGAAACTTTTGGAGGCCTCTTAGCGTAAGGGGGCACAATGATGACCACAGGAATCCTTGATGCGCTTATGCGGCTATTTGCCCTTTTTGCCTCTGGCAGGAGTGCAAGGGAGGCGATGTTGGGTCGTCAAGCGGCGAGTAGGTACCTGCTTGGAAGGCTTTCAAGGGCGGTTACAGAGGATTATCTGAAGCGATATGATGTCGCCCTGGAGAAATTGAATCGCAAGATGCCACAGGCTTTGGATGAAACATGTTTAGCCAAACGTAAGTCGAAACTATCGGTCAAATTATTAGTGCTTTGCAACCAATTGAAAGGTGAGTTAACCGCCAAAGATCGGTTGGTCGTATTCATTCGCTTGGCCGAATTGGCCAAGGCTACGGGCACAATCGACGATTCGGATAGCTTTTTGACCGTATTAGGAAGTGCCCTGCATCTGGCAGAATCGGATGCAAAGGATTTGACTCAATTTGCAAAGTTGGAGTCGCGTGATGAGGCCTTGCCATACGCAATGACAGGTGGTGCCATTTTATCCGCACAAGTAGGTGCAGATCATGATGATCAACCTCTTTTGGTTTGTAGTGTATCGATCGAGGGCTTGTTTTTCATAAAGGATGTGGACCGAGGCGATTTGCGTTTGAATGGTGTGCCCATTGTGCGGGGTTGTTGCTTGCCAATGACCCAAGGCAGTGTCATAAAAGATGCGAGTGGTCACGCACTATTCTTCAGTGATATTCTACTTCAGGCCGCGGTCTATACGGCACGTCCTGATCGAATCTCATTCCAAGTGGAGGATGTGGCGCATTTCTTTCGCTATCCCCATGAATCTGCGTTGAAACCGATTTCAATTGCGGCCTCTGATGGTCAATTGATTGGGATTATGGGTTCAAGCGGTTCTGGAAAATCAACATTGCTTAACATCTTGAATGGATCACAGGCTCCGAGTTTTGGTCGGATCCTCCTCAACGGGCGAGACATTTACCAGGATGATAGCTTTTCCTCTGGTCTCATCGGTCACATTGCACAGGATGATGTTTTGATCTCGGAGCTTACGGTCCAGGATAATTTGCGGTATAGCGCTGCCTTGAGTTTAGGAGATTTGGACAAGTCCGAGCTACACGCTGCAGTCGACAATACCTTACGTAGCCTGGGGCTTTGGGATATTCGGGATTTACGAGTGGGCTCCGTAATGGATAAAACGATCTCCGGAGGACAGCGCAAGCGATTGAACATTGCATTGGAGCTCATCCGCGAGCCCGCGGTATTATTTGTGGATGAACCAACGAGCGGATTATCGAGCCGAGATAGCGAACAAATTATGGATCTGCTCAAAGAGTTAACGCTGAAAGGCAAGTTGATTTTTGTGGTCATCCACCAGCCGAGTTCGGATATTTTCAAGCTGTTCGATCATCTATTGATGTTGGACACAGGCGGCTACCCGGTTTTTCAAGGCAATCCTTTAATGAGTTTGGCATATTTCAAACAGCTTTCGAACCAGGTGCAATCGAATGATTTGGTTTGCCGTGATTGTGGTACAGTAAATCCAGAATCAATTTTCGACATCATTGAATCGTGTATGGTGGATGAATATGGTCAGGTGACTTCAAATCGGCGGGTTTCTCCAGAAGAATGGTTCGATTTTTACAATGTTTTGATCGCCAATAGTACGAAGGCGGATGAATCGGTGAGAGAGATGCCTACTACTTCGGATTCACCTTCTTGGTCATCCCAGTGGAGGACCTTTTGGCAACGGGACTTCAGATCCAAAAGGAGCAATCGGCAGTACGTGTTGATGAACCTGCTGCAAGCTCCGCTCTTGGCTATATTCCTTGCAACCTTTACTCGTTTTCAAGACGGTGCTGCAGGTTACAGTTATCGATTGAGTGAGAATTTACCGCAATTCTTATTCATTTCTGTCATCGTCTCTCTGTTCTTGGGACTTAGTTTCAGTGCGGAAGAAATCTTTCGGGACCGACCGTTATTGAAACGAGAGCGGTTTTTAAAACTCAATTGGAATGCTTATTTGACATCCAAGATTGCCTTGATGTTTAGTCTTTCGGCGTTACAGAGCTTCATGTATTCGTCGATTTCTATTTTGATCTTAGAAATTCCAAATGCATTTGGCACGCTGTTCTGGACACTCTTCAGCTTGAGTGCCTTCGCCAATTTATTGGGACTGAACCTCTCTTCGGCGATGCGATCCGCGAAGACCATCTATGTTATGATTCCATTGTTGATCATCCCTCAGATTATTTTTGGAGGCGCAATCATACGATTTGATCGATTCAATCCGGTCTTTACTGAAGTGGACCGCGTTCCATGGGTCGGAAACATAATGGCCTCTCGATGGGGATTTGAAAGCATAGCCGTGGACCTCAGTCGAAACAATGCCGCGGTTCAACCATTCATCGAATGCGAGGATCGTCTGGAACGCTCAGCTTGGCGCCGTGATTTTTGGTTCAAGTCCTTCCAATCGATTGACGATGTCGCATCCCGTTCCAAAGAATGGGAGGGGGCCATGCAGGAGTTGGAGTCATGGAACCATTCCACGGATTCAATTCGCGACGCGGAGCAACTGCGCATAGCTTTCAGGGAGGAGTACAAAAAAGCTTTTCACGAGCGTGACTCCTTAAGAACGCAACTTGCACGAGAGCAAGATCTGAAAGCATTGAAAGATTGTCATCAAAATGAATCCTTGCATTCCTGGGTCATGCAAACTGATCGTACACGTCGAGTGTCCATGACCAGCAGGGGGCTGGTCCAGGAAACTTCATTCATTCATCAATTGCCACTGGGGCAACAGGCTTGGAATGCTCCGTTTTACGTGCCTTTTAAGAAGATCGGTCCTTGGACGCTTTCTACCCCTCTTTTCAATCGATTGATCCTATGGTCAATGATTTTGGTGATGTATTTAGCTTTGGTCAATCGACTCCCAGAGCGCTTGGGATGGGGCAAACGTCTTGATTGATTCAGGAAGCGGTGGCGATCAATCGGAAAGGAATGTCAATGATGGCATCGTAATCTTCCCCTGCTTCGAGCATGTCTTCATCTTCTTCTTCGTAATACCAATCGACACTCGCCGTAGGTGCAGCCTTTTCAATGCGTTTGAACAGGTCCATCAGGCATTTGCTGCTGCTTGTATTGAAGTATTCCAATTTGACAGAAATGCAAATTTCCTCATGATGTGATTGAATGCTTTGGTCAACCCAATCCAGCAATGGTTTGTAAAACTCAATTGAGTTCTCGGGGATGGAACGTCCCGAAAGTGACATGCTAATGGGGTCTATCGAAAACTTGACTTCCGGTGTCTTCGCTGTTCCTTCCAATAAAATGTCTGTCATTTTAGTGCTAATTTGGTTATGAAGATAACATTTTTTCGATTGCTATTGCTATTAACGAATTCAACAAACATTTGTCCTAGGCTTTTTCGAATCATTTCGTTTAAGCCAACTCCTCCACCTCCATGCTGACTGCGTTCTTGATGAGCAATTTTGTTGCGTTGTACGGTTCGGAGTTGATCGGCATCAATAGCATTGAGTTCTAAAAGTGTCTCTTGCAAGTATTTTTCTTGTTCGGTAGAGACGGCATTTTCGGTTCGAATCCACCAATGTGAGTCGTCGTTGGAAACGATCTCAAACGATACGTCCTTCTTGGGGGCTTTTGCATGGTGGTGCAAGTTTTGAAGCAGTTCAATTGCTACCCTTAGAATTCTTTTTTTGTTCAATGCCCCGGTGTCCAGCTGACTCAGCCGCTGCTCCATCCATTCCAAAATAAATACGGTCGAGGATTCTTCAATCGCACCTCGCCATCGAAACTCCAATCCGTTTTGGTGGGAGGCCTCGGAAAGAAAAGCCGCTCGCAACGGCCGCAAACCAATTTCAGAAGCATTTACCATCGACATAGCTCAAAGTAACGCGATAGAAACGAACTTAGCGAACCCTCACCTTAGGAGTAATGAGTAAAAACTTGTGGAAAAGCACCCCCGATTGGTTCGAGCCTTGGTTCAATACTCCGGAATATCATCTTTTGTATGGCCATCGTTCCGAGCTTGAAGCGATTGCTTTTGTTGAGAAATTGACGGAACATCATACGCTACTCACAAGGGAGCAAAGCATTCTAGACATCGGATGCGGAGCAGGAAGACATTCTGCAGCCATGGCTTCGAAGGGGCATACGGTCGTGGGAATGGACTTGAGTGCGCATAGCATCGCTAAGGCAAATGCCATGCATTCATCAACGGAATTGCGATTGCAATTCGTCCAGGGTGATATGCGAAAAATTGCATCGCAGTTTGCGCCGGATGCGTTTGAGGCTGTCACCATGTTGTTTACGAGTTTCGGTTACTTTGATAAGGAAGAGGAACACGAGCAAACGCTGCGAGGGGTTCGAACGGTGCTGCAGGCTCAAGGTCCTTTTATCCTGGATTTTTTAAACCTGCACCAGGTAAAGAATGTGTTGGTTCCGTTCGAGCGCATTATGAAAGGTGGGATTGAGTTCGAATTGAACCGTCGAATCGCAGATGGTTGGATTGAAAAATCCATTCAGTACATTGATTCTGAGGGCACACGACAGCATCATGTTGAACGCGTCAAGGCATTTTCTCCGGAGAACCTTCAGACGATGCTCGAAACGGTTGGCTTCCGGTCCTTCCAAACCTTCGGAAATTATAAGTTGGATCCGTTGGTGAAGAGCAGTCCTCGCTGTATTATTGTCGCCCATTAAGTGCCATGTGGATTGCCAGCCTCATATTGTTTTTGATTGCCATCGCCGGTGCATTTGTCTATGATCGGTTTGGTTCGCTTCTCCGCAGTCAGTTGAATCTGATCTTGGCGTTTGGAGGTGCGTTTTTGATTGGAATCATCTTCAATCACCTTGTTCCAGAAGCGTATGCGATGAATCCCAACGCAGGGTACATTGTGGTCCTCGGTTTTTTGCTTCAAGGTATCCTTGAATACATCTCGCAGGGCATCGAACACGGTCATGCCCACCATGAAGAATCAGAAAATGCGAAGGGCCATATGCCTTGGGCGATGTACTTCAGTCTGTGTTTGCATGCATTCATTGAATCGATGCCTTTGAGCAATGACGGTCATCACGGTCACGAACATCACGACCATGCCGGACACGTGCACTTGACTGGAATCGAAACCATTGATTCTACGCTGTTGATGGGACTGATTCTTCACAAATTCCCAGTTGCCTTGGTGTTGATGAGTTTGCTTGACGCATTTGGAGTGAGTCGAATGAAGCAATGGTTGGCTTTGGCGTTTTTCGGTCTAACACCGCTCATGGGAATGCTTTTCTATGACGCTTTGCTCCATTCCGATTCGGCAATTTCGGCTGTCTTGCCTCAATATGCGGGAGGATTGCTGATTGGTATTTTGTTGCACATTAGCACCACAATCTTGTTTGAAACAGGGGATGGCCATCACTTCAACCGGAATAAAATGCTGGTCACGATAGCTGGCCTAGGGTTGGCCTTTTTAGTAACGGGCTAACCATTCGAGGCGAATATTAGACAAAACGCAACTTTTTGACGACAAAATTCGTAGAAGAGGACACTTAACCTCTCCTATGAAACATTACCGCATCCACATCGACATTAATAAGTTCGAACAGATCTACATGCATCGGCATAAGTTCCAAGTGAATTTATTTGAATATTGCCTCAACTGAGGCAATTTTTTTTACCTAAAAATCAGGTCTGGAAGAGGTCGACAGCGATGCTCATGGCATGCTCCCAGGCACGTTGATTTTTCAGATTCCAGGCATTGAGCTCCGTGAAATGCGCGACCATGTGTTCGGTAGGAATGTTTCCAACCAATTCATTTTGAGCCATAGGACATCCTCCGATGCCCCTCAACGCCCCATCGAATCTGCGACATCCGCTGTCGTAGGCTGCTTGTAATTTACTTTTAACTTCCTCGGGATGCGCATGCAAATGGGCGCCAAACGTAATGTGCTTGAATTGAGGGATGGTGGATTGAAATGCGGATGCAATCATTTCGGGTGTAGCGGTCCCAACGGTATCGCTCAAAGCAATGACATCCGGTTCTATGCGTTCGGCTAATGAATCGACGAATTCGCCGAGAACCTGTGGACTCCACGCATCGCCGTACGGATTCCCGAACCCCATGCTGAGGTAAACGACGAGTTTCTTGTCGTGGCCGGTGCAATGGTGCTTGACGCGGTCGAGTCGTCTCCAAGCCTCCTCAATATTCGCTCCGGTATTCCTTTCTTGAAAAGTTTCAGAGAGGCTCAAAGGAAAGCCCATGTCGGTGACGCCCGGCACTTGCGTTGCGTCGATTGCTCCGCGTTCATTGGCCACAATCGTCAAGATGCGCGTGCCTGCTGTAAATAAGCCTTCGTCGTGCAATCGATTGATGACCTCTCGCGTGTCGGCCATCTGTGGAACAGCTTTGTGCGAAACGAAACTGCCGATGTCAATAGCATCGAAGCCTACATCCAGCAAAGCCTTGTAATACGCAATTTTATCATTCGTGGTCACAACCTGAGGCCAGCCTTGGATAGCATCACGTGGACACTCAATGAGTTGCACTGCGTTCATGTGCGAAAGATAGAGAAGAGGAGGCCCTTTTGTAACTTTTTTGGAGCGGGAGACGTATCCAAGCCAAACGACTTATACCAACGATCATGGACTTGACAGCTTTCAACCGCCTCCCTCTTGATGAGAAGACAAATTACATGTGGGACCACGGAATATGCCTCGCGCAGCGCATCGTTGAAAACCGATACATCCTTTGTATTTTCGAGTTGAATGGTTTCTATGTAGAAGCCATTTATAGCCGTCGCAACAACCGGGTGAATGCAATTTTACCGATTGCCGATTTGCCTGATTGGGAAGGCTATGTTGATCAGGTTTTGACGAATCTCCTCCACCTCAATTAATTTCTGCATGTGGCCCCCAAGATTCCCAGGGAATCTCGGTCCGGCCAATCGTCAGAAGTCCGGATATTTCGCCTGTGTAACGATAGTTGCATGGGCGTTTTGCTATGCAGCCCTGAGCGACACTATCCGAGGTCCAAAGCATGAAATCGCCATTGGAATTGCTATAATATTGACCAGGTTTTAGGCAAATGACTTCGGGCTGGTTGACACCATTCATAATGCTCTTGCGCATGGCAAGGCTCGAATCTCTGCAGTCAAAAACCCACAATCGCTCCCTGAACCCTTCTTGCAGATGGATGACAGGCTTGCGGTATGATTTTATTCGGAGGCTTGGCCGTTGCATGGGATGAACAATCCCACAGATAACAATCACAATGGCCCAGGCAATGGACAAGAGAAGGATTTCCTTTTTGATCTGCCTTTTTTGAATGAGTAAGAAGACGGTGACAAAGTATATCCCACTTAAGGCGAACCATGCCCATGAATCGGACTGTTCCACATTGATCGCGAGTGAATATTTCTGCTGAATGAATTGAAGGGTTTCCAGTTGCTTATCCAAGAATAGTTCTACTCCATCACTGAATAACTTTTGTGCCGATTCGGGCACCTCTAGGGCCATTCCGAACCCCCAAACGGCAAAAAGAATTCCCAACACGATCATGTCTAATTGAGCGATGATGTTGAAGGGTAAGAAGAAAATCGGAAACAAATTAAAGACAGGTATCGCGATAAAGACCGTACCCAATTGCGCGGCGATTGGAACACCGATTGCGCCAATTATGGCTTTGTATCGTGATGTTTCAATTGTGATCTGGACAAACAAAAGAATAGCCAGTACGGCGGCAAAGCTCAATTGGGTGCCAACGTCAAACACCAAATCGGGATTCCAAAGCATCATACCAACACACGTCACAGACCATATTTGAATGGAGCTGATTGGAAGTCGAAGGCAATTGCAAATGGCATACAGACCGACCATGGTTGCGGCTCGAATGGCCGAAGGAGGCCAGCCGCAAATGGCTACAAATGTCCAGGAACATGCCAGTGCCATGATCAAGGCAATGCAGCGGATCATCCAACGTCTGCTGCGGAGGAGAACAAGCGGCACAAAACAGATGAGTCCTACGTGGTATCCACTGACCGCTAACAAATGGCCGATGCCTGCATGGGCGAAGGCAGCTTTCATATGGAAGCTCAATTTGGATTTATCTCCCGTAGAAATGGCTCGAAGAAAACCACCGGTATCTTTAGAAAATGACGAGTCTATTGCAGCGTGAATTGATTCTCGCCATTGTTTCACCCTCTTACAGCCATCGGAACCTTTGCCTCGGAATCTCTGTTTTGTGCTTTCTCGATCTGTGGTCTTTGTCAGGGGAGAGAGCCTTCCATGGATTCCCTTTGACCGTTTCCATTGGTCTACATTGAATGATCCACGCGATCCAAATGGGGTGATGATGGCCAAGAAATTTTGGTTCAAAGGCGGTGCTTCGACATGATTCCATTCCACCTCGATGCCCGTAGGGTATTTCAGCGAGGAGCAATGGCATTGAAATGTCTGGTCCTTCAGGACGGCTGCTGAGTGGCAATTCCACAAAGAACATTCCTTGGATTGATTCCTTGGGTATTGATGGATGTGCAGCGCGATGCGCGCCATTCCCAGTCCGACGAATAGGACCATGACCAAACGTTTTGGTTTGGCGATAAGCAATACGCCAAATGCCAGTGCCAATGGCTCATGAGGCAGTTCAAAGACAAGGACGCCGACAGCAAAGAGCAGAGAAGGGCCGAAAAGTGGTGCCTTCAGTTGGGGTGGATTTAGCGCCTGCCACATGCCCAAACATGTGACGAAAACTCATCCGATTCTTATCTGATTTGCTCGCGCCATTCGGGAGCCTACTGAGGCCAATCAGCATCTTTGACTGCTACTCGAATTTTTTGTAATTCAGGTGGTGGAAGGTGTGCTTCTTCAGGAGAAAGTAATCAATGAGAATACTCCTCCGGTACCAACCTGTGTAATTGTGAGAATGCCGGCCTGGAGCGATGTTGCTTGCCTGGCATGCTTCCATTTCTAGCTTACGCTTTTGTCGCATTGCTGGCAATGCATCCTTGAAGTCCCGGTGGGCTTTTAGCACAGCACCAAATAGTGGTTTGGATCCTTCAGAAAGAAACTTCAATGCTGCGATTCCATCCAAAACCATACGACGAAGAATCATGGGATACAATGCAGCGCGGTGATGATTTTTGACCAACAGAAACAGGTTGTTCCTAAAATTCAAATAGGATTTGAACGGACTAATTTTTTGGAGCGTGCCTCCGCCAAGATGAAAGACCCGAGATGCTCCACAAACACCGATTCGATGGCCGCGATTTTTAAGGCGCCAGCACAAATCGATTTCTTCCATGTGCGCAAAAAAATCAGCATCCAATCCTCCAACTTCATGAAAGGCTTCAGCTCGAATGAACAAAGCGGCTCCGGAAGCCCAGAAAACTTCACGGTTGGAAGCGTATTGTCCAGTGTCAGATTCGAAAACTTCAAAAATGCGACCCGCGCAAAAAGTATAGCCATCTTTATCGATGAAACCACCTGCAGCACCAGCATACTCCAAAAGTTCAGGGTCAGAGTCGTTGCGAATGATGGGTTGGCATGCCGAAAAACCTTCTTTTTTCATTGCTTGGAGGACCGGAGCAATCCAATTCGACGTTACGCGAACATCGCTGTTGAGGAGGACGTAATTTTCAGCATTGATCTGCGCGAGTCCGGCATTGTAACCACCTGCGAACCCCAAGTTTTCCTTCAAAGCAATGATTTCAACGCTCGGAAATGCTTGCTGGCACCATACGATGGACTCATCTGAGCTGCCGTTGTCGATGACCACAACGTGCGCTGCTCCTTGTGAATGTTCAACAACGGAAGGCAGGTACGCCTGCAGATGTTCAAGGCCGTTCCAGTTAAGGATGGCGACAGCCGTTTGATGCTTATTGATATGCGCGTTCATCTCGGATTGAAGAAAAGATCTTCAGGTTCCTCGCCTGAGAAAGTGTCTCTGCGCGGATTCAATCGATTCAACTGACTATCTGTTACGCGAAGTCGGTTCTCACGGTTTCGCAATTGATGCAACCAATCTGCATTTTGGACTTCCCCGAGCATGTCGGAATGAAGGGTGACGAAGCATTCTGCCACCATGTGAGGACAGAAGAAAAGAAAGCGTTTGTTGGTAAATGGCCCTGCACGGTGGTAATGCCAGATTTCATAAGGATAGTAATCTGTTTCGTTGTGCCGCTTGATGATGGTGTTGGGCGGCCCATAACGGAGGTAGGTGTACCCCATATCTGTTTCTGCTCCATGGTTGTTGCGGCATGCCCCATAGGCAGAATCAACATAAGCAATGGCTGTGGTGTATTCGCGCCATCCCAATTCGGGATTTTCGGGCGATTGTTCCTCCCATAGAGAGAGCAAGAACGCCTGCATCTGTTCCACACTTGCAACCTCTATGAACCCATCGATTGTGTGCCTTTGTGATGCATCTGCACGTGGATGATGATCGCGAACGTGCTGGATCAAGGTCAATGAATCGGTGAAGTCAATCAAGTAGTGATTGCCGGCGGTAGCCCAATCACTTGCAACAGGAGATGGAAGTTGAATATCCAAGGGCAATGCCGTTTGAGCGATAACTTGATTTTCTCGGGTTGCGGCTTGCACAACCAACCGCGATTGTGGTTGCAGTTCGATTCCCGCAGTAGGGATTGACGTGAACAATGGAACAACATCTTGCGCAGATTTTCGGTAAAACCGCTGTGTACCAGGTTCGATTCGGCCGTTAGCGTCTTCAATCCAACAACTCACCAAGAACAACGAATCCACCGCATCCTGAACGCCATATAGCTCAGTATAAAATTGAATACGTTCAGCACTTGAACCAATTCTTCCTCCGACCACGGGCAGCATGTCAAAGCCTGAGCGCGAAAGTTGACTTGGCGCTTCCGGATTGGTCGGCGCATAGGCCTCAATTACAAAGGCGTCAGACCACCGAGGAGCATCCGAAAGCGGGATGGTCAAATCCATGCTGTTTTCCGTTGAGAATTGTCCGTGCATTGAAGCATCGGCCAATGCAATGTTCAATCGGTAATTACCGGTCGGAGCAATTACTCGTTCGATATGCAGCTGCGTTCCAGAAACAGCCTGGGTCGAGTCTACTTCGACTGGTCCTTTAATGCGGGTTTTCGCGTAATTAATTATCCCGTCCGCATCCTCTAACGTTGCCTCAAATGTCGCGGCGGTTTGCCAACCGTTTTCTGCGCGTTCAGCAACAAATGCCGCGCTCTTAAATTCCAGTTGAATTTCAACGTAGGGTTCATCTCCATTTTGAAAACGCAACAAGTCGATCCAGACGGCTTCGGCTTGCGCATGGATGGCACCGATGTGCACCACGGTCATTGCCAGAAAGGCGGTGAGGGTTTGGCTGAATTGAAATCGTTGTCTCATGGTCCAAAGTTATTCGCATTTTCTCTCGCCTCCTACGTTTCTTTTATTCGGGCCATCGCAATAGTCTCCGCTCGGTTCTATCCTTGATGGGTTTGAGGAGGTGTGTGACAATTTCATTCTACCTTGCTGACATGATGAAGATGCTCAAACCATGGCATTATTCGCCTAGCGCTCTAGTCGCTTTGTGTGCAATGCTCGTTCCTTCCTTGCGGGGATCGGCCACACATTTGGTGGGAGGGGAATTGACATACGAACTTGTAGGGCAGAATGGGCAGGGTGAAAATGAATTCGAAGTGCATTGCTTCATCTACCGGGATTGCAGCTCCAACAATTCGAATGGCACTGAATTTGATGCTTCGGCTGCAGTTGGTATTTACCAGGGCAACAACTTGTTCCAGGTGGCTTCTGGAAATTTAAATCCTGCACTGGTCACCGATGTTATCCCTGAGAACCCCAATAACTGTGCTTTTCTACCCGAGGATCTTTGCGTTGAAAGGGCAGAGTACATCATCAATGTCTCGTTGCCCGCAAGCCAACAGGCTTATACCTTGGTGCACCAACGATGTTGTCGCTCTCCCGCCATCTTGAATTTAACCATTCCGGAGGACCAAGGCTTTTCACTAGTGACGAGCATCCCCGGGAATACGTCCTCCAACTTTGTCAATTCATCCCCGAGCTTCAATGAATTGCCGCAGGCCTTTGCTTGCAGTAACTATCCATTTTCGATCGATAACAGCGCGGTGGATGTGGATGGGGACTCGTTGAGTTATGCCATCAGTCCGATTTACCTCGGTGGCACTCCTTTTCAGCCGATTCCAAATCCTCCAACGGGTCCGCCTTTCAGTCCGGTCAATTGGGCTCCAGGATATGCTGCCCAGGCGCCCTTAGGACCGGGCAGTGGATTGGTGATCAATCCCGTCACCGGTATCTTAAGTGGAACCCCTACCACGAATGGGAAATTTGCCCTGGGGATTGTCGTTACGGAATGGAGAAATGGTCAGCAGATTGGCTCCATTCTGAGGGATTTCACCATGGACATTGTGGTGTGTAACATATTGTCGCCTGCCTATGACTTGCCCGATCCGTGTAGTGGACTTACCATCGATTTCGAGCAGTTCGGCAATCCAAGCGATTCCTATTTCTGGGATTTTGGTGCAAACGAAACGACGGAGGATGAAAGCTCGGATGCAGAGCCCCAGTACACTTACGAAGAGCCTGGTATTTACGATGTGAGTTTGTTTTTTGAAACCGGCTCGTGCTCGGATTCATTGTTTTTTGAGTTGGTGGTTCACGATCCTTGGAATACCGATTTCGAGGTCACTGATTTGGTGTGCAGCGATGGAGGCTGGTTGGGTCAATTGGTACTGGATGATTCAGATTGGACGAATTACATCAATTGGGATTGGTCTTTCGGGGGCAATTCCAGTCCAAATGCTGCATCGAATTCAACCCCAGATGAAATTCTATTTGCGGCAGGTTCAGATGTGACCGTTGAGCTGGAATCATCGGCATTCTCCTGCACACAGACTGCTACGTTTGATGTAGCGCTTCCTGATTTGCCTTTTGCGAATTTTGAAATTGACTACGAGCCATGCAGTGGTTTGCAGGCATCTTTTGTGAATTTATCTCCCGATACGGGGCCGTTTTCTTGGGATTTTGGTGGGGGTTCCGGCAGTATCAACAATGAAATCAGCCCGTCATTCACTTATCCGGCTTTTGGAACTTATGAGGTATTGCTAACGGCAGGTGCTGGAACGGATTGCGCTGACTCCCAATCGCTCGAGATCACTTTGTTTCCTGAATTCCCTTTTGATTCCGTTTACACCGTGCAGCCGCTTGCTCAATGCGACGAGACTGGATTTGTATTGCTGGAGCATTCAGGTGTGGGTGCGGATGAACTCTCCTGGGATTTTCCGGGCGTAATCAGCACTTCTGAGTTAACCGCACAAGTAAACTTTCCCGGAGTTGGTGTCTACTTCGGATCATTGACTTTGTTCAATGCTGCTTGCGACTTAACGGTTGTGTATGACATTGAAGCGGAAATTCCACAACCATTGACGGGAGTCACTTATGAGGTCCCTAACGTGATTTCACCGAACAATGACGGCCGCAACGACTCGTTTTCACCGGTCTTGATGGATGGTGATAACAATGTGTTTTCTGCCTTGGACCCGGGAGATTTTGTATTCTATGATTTGAGTATTTACAACCGATGGGGCAATGCTGTCTTCGAATCGTCCCAAGGAGGTCGGGCTTGGCGTCCTTCCGAGGAAGTGTTGGAAGGCACGTACTATGTAACGCTTTCGGCGCGTCATGTATGCGATGAGTTGCCGTTTCAATACGTTGGGGAGTTGAGTGTCGTTCGCTAGAACAATCATTTGATTCAGGCCATCAAATCGGGGCGGAGCAAACGCAACCACCAACTTTGAGGCTTTCTGCAGAGGATTGCTCGTTGTCTGCGCACCTTTTGCGCGCCAAATTCGGCGTAGAAACTGTCTACACCGGAATCTCGTGACCCTCCGAAATCGAATGAGGTTTGCCCGATTTCTGCAGCTATTTCCATGGCGCGATGCAGCAGATATACGGTTGCCAAGGCAGAATTCGAGGATCGTTTTTGCCCCCCAAATGCATAGATGGATCGACCGTGGTTGTGCAGTATAATGGCATTGGCAATGGCGTTTCCTGTTGCATCCCGAGCAACAAGACTGGATTGGTGCGGACTTTTGAAAACATGTTCGAGAAGCCTTTTCAACCCTTCTTCATCGGATGCAATTGATTTCCGATGCCGAGCCATTTGGTGCAGTTGCACCATCTCATTTACATCGTGGGATGATTCAATCACAATTCCTCGAGTCATTGCCTTTTTGACTTGTTTCAGGCGATGTTTCGGCCAACGCTTCAATCCCGATTCCTCGCTGCTCCAATTGAGTATACGGGTGTGGCCTTCTTGAACTAACCATGGTGATAGCCAGCTGCAGCTTGCATCAAGGGGAAGGTCAAGAACCACCAATGCCCGATCTTGCTTTTCGAGGGCTAGCTTAACGGCATCAATTGCCTCTCCTTGCCATTCGGAATGCAGAGCCCATGGAGCGGTTATGAGTGCTGGAATTCCTTTGATGCGTGACGCCGAGAGTAGTATTCCATTAGGGCCTTCCCATGGCTCATTTCCGGTCGTCAAGCGACACCACTCTCGATCCATGAACCAGGAGCCATTGTGGGGGGTTGGATCATTTAAATGCATGCAGTTGGCCAATCATTGAAACACTCGAACGCAATCGACGATCATTTCTTGCGGAAAAGAGGTCGAGGCATCTGGATACCCGGGCCAATTGCCACCCACAGCTATGTTCATGATGAAGAAGAAGGAATCATTGAAAGGATAAGGCTGGCCGTTCATCTGGCTGGATGTAATGCTGTAATACTCCTGATCATCCATGTACCAGGTGATTTGATCTTCTTGCCAATCCACAGAAAACAGATGAAAGGCTTCGCTGAAGTGCTCACCATTTGGTAGGCCAATGCTTGAACCGTTGTATTGGTGAACATTCCAACTGCTGCCCCAGTGTGCGGTTCCGTGGACGGTTCCGGGTTCGTGTCCGACCATTTCCATTATGTCAATCTCTCCGCATTGCGGCCAACCGCCGTCAGCAATGGAAATGCCCAACATCCAAAGTGCTGGCCAAATTCCTTGGCCTTCGGGAAGCTTTGCTCGAATGTCGATTCGTCCGTATTGAAAATCTTGCAATCCTTGCGTTTTGAGACGGGCGGAGGTGTAAGACGACCCTTCTTGACGTGCTGTTATGGTCAGGAATCCGTTCGACACATCGCTGTTGGAGACAGAATTGGTATAGTTCTGCCATTCGTTGTTGCCCCAGCCGCTGGCTCCCAGGTCGTATGTCCAGTTTTCCGTATTCACGGCACTTCCATCGAATTCATCGGACCAAACGAGCGTCATCCCAGGATACGATTCGGGGGCTGGATAGCCTGTACCATCGCCGGATTCATTATTTAAACGCACAAACGTGAACGTAAAATAGAGGTCAGCTTCATTGCAGTTGCTGTCATCCCCTTGCGCCTGAAGCTGCAGGGTGTTCGAGGTCAGGGTGGTGATGGTGTATATGAGACCCGCATCATTGGTTCCAATGAAAGGACAACTGCAGGATGTGGATGCTGCTGATAATTCAATGGTTGATGCGTCACCTGATGTATCTGATGCATTGAAATCAAAATCGATCGGTGTACAGCTGAATCCTTGTTCGCTGTAATCTGCAAAGGCGTCGATGATGGATCCGTTGTAGTCTGCGATCAATGAACCGTTCGTTTGAAAGGTATAGATGTCGTCGTATTGAGCACTTTGCAGGCCATTTGATCCGCTGGAATACCATTCATTCGACCCCGGTGAGGGGCCGACCTCCACGGCGCCAGCAGCTGTGCTCAAAGCCCATGACCCAATGAGCAAGGCTGGAATATCGTTGCTTCCACCACATATTCCTGCCGCATCCAAAAATTCGCATGGAACGCTTGGATCCGCAGCGTAATTGCACGCTTCAGGGTCGATACAAACGTCTGATGCATCCCATATACCGTCTTGATCCACATCTGCTTGTCCGAAAACTGCGAGTATGGCAAGGATATCAGTGACACTGATAAAATTATTTTCATCACTATCTGGCTGCCAGCCGCAATCGGACTGAGAGAATGATACCACCGCGAAGGCCAAGGAAAGAAACGTTGTCAAAATTCGCATGGTCTAAAATACTTCAATCCATTCGCACCTGCAACGTGACCTACAAATGACGTTTCAAATGCGTTGAACGAAAAATGTATGATTAATTTCCGCGCTAAACATCTGCTCATGCGTTATCAAATAGCAATTATCTTCTTTCTGATCGCTCAGTGTTCTGCCTTCGGGCAAACGATTCTCCTCAATGAAGATTTTGAAGGTGAATTTTTGCCAGAGGGATGGTCACAGCAAACGTTAGCGACGGATGGTGGTTGGCTCATGGGAACTAGCGGGCAATTGCAAAGTGAATGGTGGAGCATTGCACCGCATGGAAATTTCATCGCCACCAATGATGACGGTTGTGATTGCGACAAGAGTGCAGATTACTTGATTATGCCCGTTCTTGATTTCTCAAACAGTGAAGCGGCGATGCTCACGTTTGATGCTTTTTACGATGGAGGAACCTTTGAGGGTGACACCGAAGTGGCAACGATTGAATATTCCTTGGATGGAGGCAACACCTGGCAGGTTCTTGAAACCATCGAGGGAACCGAGGATGGAGAATGGAATGGGCATACGGTAAGTCTCACACCGCTATTGGGGCTTCCAGAGGTGCTTTTGGCCTTCCGATACAATGACGATGGCGGATGGGTCTTTGGTTGTGCCATTGATGACGTGGTGGTATTTGAACCCAGTGGACTGGACGCCGCTTTGAATTCTATCGATGTGAGTTCCAACTTAACCCTAGGGGAAGTGATTGCTATAGAGGGGACCATCGCCAACACGGGTTTGGAGATTATCTCAAGCCTGTCGGTTGTGTGGACCGTAGGAGGGGAAGATTTTACCGCAACGTTCACCGACCTCGCATTGGCGCCAGGGCAGGTTTATGGATTTACTCATCCTGATGAATTGGCGATTGATGACATGGGCTCGCTGTCGCTGACGGTTTCGATTGCTGAAGTCAATGGGGTGTCCGATGACAATGCCGACAACAATACGCAAACATTGAACCTTTCCGTGTTGGAATATGGAACCCTCTTCGATGGGGGGGTGCAGCGTGAATACATCTTTTACAAGCCGGCTTCAGCGTCGCCCTCTTGTCCCTTGGTTTTTGTGTGCCACGGCTACACGGGAAGTGCGCAGGGCATAATGGACTACTCCGGCTTCAATACATTGGCCGATATCTTTGGATTCGCCGTTTGCTATCCACAAGGAATCGATGATTCATATGGGAATTCTTTTTGGAATGTTGGGTATGATTTTCAGAACAATGAAACGGTCGATGATGTGGCATTTTTACTAGCCCTGACGGATTACTTTGAAGCGACAAATGGGGTTTCATCAGATGAGGTTTTTTGCACGGGAATGTCAAATGGCGGCGATTTCTGCTATCTGCTCGCTTGCGAGGCTTCCGAACATTTCAAGGCGGTTGCGCCAATTTCGGGCATGATCATGCAAGAAATCATGGACAATTGTGCTCCGTCCAACGAAGTGCCGATTTTGGAAATCCATGGCACGAATGATAATGTGACCTACTACAACGGCGACCCCAACAACAATGACGGATGGGGGGCCTACCCGAGCATTCCAGAAACCATGGATTTTTTCGTCAATCTTTTTGACTTGGTAGAAGAAGAAGTCTATTCTTTCGAGGACATTGATCCAGGGGATGGAAGTGTAGTGGATGCAATTCGCTATGGTGACCCCAGTGGTGGTTGTGGCGAAGTTCGGTTGTACACAGTCCAAGGAGGTGGTCATGATTGGCCGGGTGCTTATGGAAATATGGACATCGATGCGAGCCTCGAAGCTTGGTTATTTTTTGAGCAGTTATGCAGTAATGTGCCCGAGGGTCTTGAGAATGAATTGAATCCTAAAGAACGCACGCTCATTGCGGTAATGGATCTTTTGGGAAGAAAGTCAAAGCCTATGAAGGGTGAATTGCGACTCTTTGTTTATTCTGACGGATCTGTAGAAAAACGAATAGGAATCGAGTAATCGCGATAATGGAAAAACCAAGCGATATAAAAAGCGCCCGCATCGAGCGGGCGCTTTTGTATTCTGTGCGGAGGCTGAGGGATTCGAACCCCCGGTACCTTGCGGTACGCCGGTTTTCAAGACCGGTGCGATCGACCAACTCTGCCAAACCTCCAAAGTCCGCGCAAATTTACGTGAAACAAATCAATTTGTTTCACTTTGCCCGCAGATTCTTGGCAGGGGAGGCCGCAGTGAGGGAACCGCTATGTTTTATTTGGGACAACATGCTCTGCAATCATGTTGAATTCAATTGCTTAGCCCAGTCACAGCGCTGTCAAATACAAGGTGATTATGAGTGAATTTTACATCGCAAGCAACTTTTAGAAACCCATTAAGGTTGTTTTCATTGACAACCAATTGAACCCAAATCCATTCTCAATCATGTTCATTCGTTCCTCAGATTTCCTTCGTGCATTTTCCAATATTTTTTATCGTGTAGTCGCTTTCATGGTCGGTTTGGCATTGATGCCCGGTGTTGTGGGTCAAATTAATCATGGGGGGCAACCGGAGTGGCAGATTGACATAGCGACCATTCCTGCGCTTCGATTGCCCGATATTGATCGTGAATTGTTGGATGCGCAAGACGCTGTAACAGATCAGTACAAAGAGGCACCTTGGCGTTTCGGAGTCGAGTTCGAAGTGAATGTTGACCCTTCGCTCGAAGGTCTTTGGACGATAGAGGGAAATGAACGCGTTTGGAGAATGCGATTTGACGCAAGCGATGCATTGGGGATTAGCTTTTTCTTTGATGAGTTTAGGTTGCCGAAAGGAGGGCATTTGTTCGTCTGGAATGCAGAGCGAACAGACTTTATTGGAAGTTTTGATCATCGCAACAACAAAGATTGGGGCACATTGGCCATTGGCCAGACCATGGGGACTTCTGCGATTATTGAATACCGCGAACCCCTTGCGGTTGACTTCCCAGCGGATCTGCACATCGGAAAAGTGGTGCACAGCTACCGGAGCATTCACCGATACGCTCAGAGTATAGAGGAGCGGGGACCTTATGGCAATTCTGGAAACTGCAACATCAACGTCAATTGTCCAGAGGGAGCACCTTGGTCGGTGGAAAGCAGAAGCGTTGCGTTGATCATCCAGGGCAATTTTGCCGTTTGCACGGGCGCTTTGGTCAACAACACGGCGCAAGATGGCACGCCGTATTTCCTCACAGCTAACCACTGCTTGGGCAATCCCAACAACTGGACATACATCTTCAACCACGAAATTGAGGGATGCACGGGCAACACCAACAATGCTCCTGCATCGGATGTTATTTCAGGTGGCACATTGAAAGCAAGCAACGCAGGAAGTGATTTTGCTTTGATTGAATTGAGCGATACGCCTCCACCTTCATACAACGTTCAATACTCCGGTTGGGACGCAACAGGAGTGTCCCCGGCGAACCTCACCGGCATTCACCATCCCAGTGGTGACGTCAAGAAGATTTGCTTCGACGAGGACGGTCCGTCTATCCAAAACGTTGGCGGTGCGGCAGTTTGGTACATCAGTGAGTGGGAGGAGGGTGTCACCGAGCCGGGCTCTTCGGGATCTCCGCTTTACGACGAAAACCATCGGATAGTGGGTCAGCTGTATGGTGGAACGGCAGCGTGCTCGGGCAGCGTCAACAATGGCGAGCCCGATTGGTATGGAAGATTCGATGTGAGTTGGGATGGCAATTCTGCTGCAACGCGACTGCGCGACTGGTTGGACCCGTCAAATTCAGGAGCACTAGTGGTGGATGGTTGGCCCGAAGGGGCTATCGCATACAATGATGATGCAGGCATCCAAGTAACAGGGATTCCGACAGATTTTACCTGTGGCGCAGAGCCATTTACACCCAGTGTGCTTTTGAGCAATTCTGGGTTGAATGATTTGGTTTCTGCCACCATTACATACACTTACAACGGAGCGTCAAGCGAATCCATCGATTGGACAGGATCACTGGCTCAATTTGAATCAGAAACATTGGCTTTGCCAGAATTCATCGTTGTTGATGGCGAAAACACATTGGACATTCAAGTCCTCAATCCCAATGGAGTATCTGACGAGAATGAGTTCAATAATGCCGCAAATGTGAGTTTTGTGACATCATTGGGTCCTACAATTGACTACGAATTGGTCATCATTTTGGACGATTATGGAAGTGAAGTCACTTGGGAGCTGAAAGAATTGGGCCAAGTGCTATTTTCAGGTGGACCTTATGAAGATGATTTGGACGGCACTGAAGTTGTCGTAGACTTTTGTTTGACGGATGGTTGTTACATTTTTGAAATATCCGACAGCTATGGAGATGGGTTGTGCTGCGAATACGGTGAAGGCGCATGGACAATATTGGATGAAAACGGCGATGAAGTTGATTCTGGCGGCGAATTTGAAGAATTCGATCAGTCTGTTTTTTGTACGGAGATTTCTGCCGTTGGATCGATCCTTGACGCTGAAGGACCAACCGTTTATCCGAATCCCGCGACAACTACTATTTACATGGATGCACAGGATTGGTTGGGTTCAGATGTCCGTGTATTTGATGCTTCAGGCAAGTTGATTGATCGGTTCGTTATGCGCACAGCATCAGAAGCAATTGATGTTTCGAATTGGTCGCCGGGCTTGTATACGATTTCAACGGTGCACCGGACGCTCGGCTTTTCTCAGCAGCGTCTGATCGTAGAATGATAAAGCTTAGTTTGATTCATGGAAAACGGACCATCCGAAAAGGTGGTCCGTTTTTGTGTTGTACCTAAGTCGCTTGTGGGTTTGAACCGATCAGCCCTATTGAATGATAATAAATATTATGTTAAATGACTGAGCGGGCGATAGAGCAGGCATAAAAAAAGGGACTCCGACGAGTCCCCTTTTTGATATTATGAAACTAAGGAAAACTTTATTTCAGTAGGCCGCTCATTTTCAGCATCAAATCATCCTGTCCAGTCCTCGCATAAATGTCGCGTAACGAACGAATCGTGTCGATGTCCTCAGCATTAGCCATGTGCGCTGCTTCTAGAAATGGACGAGCTTGGGTAAACATTTCCTTAGCGGCATCTTCTAAGGCTTTTTGCTTAGCGTTCTCGGCTTTGCTCATGCGTGGTTTCCACATGTCATTGGCTTCATTGATGCCTTGGACCGCTAAGTTGAAATACATCGCGCCGAGGTTGTAGTTGGCGTCAAAGTACGTCGGTTCAAGCTCGAGCGCTTTTAAATATGCCTCTGCTGCCAGTTCGTCCTTTTCGAGATTGTCATACACGCTTCCCAGGCTGAACCAAAGGATTTCGTTCGTTGGGTCCCCTTCTGCGGCCAATTTCAGGTTGTTCTCAGCTCGCTCGAAATCTTTGGCTTCAAGGTAAATATTCAATTCTTCGATGATGAGGCTTTGCTCCCGTGGGAAAAGCGCACGGGCCGATTGCAGCTCCGCTAGCGCATCCTCGTCTCGCCCATTTTGTCGGAGCAGATTGGCAACGAATAAATAGACATTTGGAACTTGGTAGCCATTTGCCCCACACGTTTTATAGCGTTCAACGGCGAGATCAACACTGTTTGATTTCTCATAGCATAGCGCAGCATTGAATATGCCCATCGTATCCAAAACGTCAAACATGCCAGCGATTTCAGCACTCAAATCAAATTTAACTGCGGCTTGATCATAAACTTCGCTGGAATAATCATTGATGCCTTGGTTGGCAGCGGTCGTTTGGACAAGGCCCAAACCGGTGATGATTTCTCGCTCATAATTTCCTTTTGTATCCAATTCACGCGCCTTGAGGTACGCCTCTTTGGCCGTCCACAACGCATTGGGGTATGCGGCTACAAGGGATGTGTCTTTCGCAATATTGAGGTAAATCTCGCCTCGGTAGCGCCACGTCTTCTCCTTCACAGCGGCCTTTTCAACCGTTATGGCCTCATCGATGTATGTAGCGGCATCGGCATATTTTCCCGCCTTATTCGCATTGTACGCTGATACAACTTGCTTCTGGCCGTAGGCCATGAAAGCAGATGTTATCATTATAATCGCAAGGATGTTCTTCATCAAATCAATTTTTAATCGGTAAGTGAAACTGGACTGTTTTTAAATCGCTCGATTTTGGAGTGCAAAACTAATGCCACACTTTGAATTATCCTTCAGATGGGGCCTCATTGGTGTTCTCGGCATCTTCGTTTGATTCTGTTTCGTCGATTTCATCTTCATCGACTCCTTTCGGTACCCGGCATACAGAAGCGATCTGATCATCACCTCTCAGTGAAATGAGCTTTACTCCTTGCGTTGCACGTCCCATGACTCGCAGTTCCGCCACTCCAGTTCGAATCGTGATGCCGGAACGGTTGATGATCATGAGGTCATCCTCATCGGTCACATTTAAGATGCTGATGAGATTTCCGGTTTTTTCTGTGACGCTCAATGTCTTGACGCCCTTTCCACCGCGGTTGGTGATGCGGTAATCTTCTACTGCAGAACGTTTGCCGTAACCGTTTTCAGAGACTACGAGAATTTCCGAATCCGAGCCCCGAACGCACACCATGCCGATGACTTCATCATTCGGACCTTCTAAAGTAACCCCCTTCACTCCCATGGCCGTTCGACCGACTGCTCGCGCCGTGTTTTCATGGAATCGTATGGCCTTTCCTGATTTCTTGCCGATAATGATTTCGTTGTCACCATTGGTCAATCGTGCCGTTAGTAGCTCATCCCCTTCCCGGATGGTAATCGCATTGATTCCATTGGACCTCGGCCGTGAATAGGCCGCTAAAGTGGTCTTTTTAATCAATCCTTTGCGCGTCGCAAGAACAACAAAGTTGCTGTTGGCATATTCTTCGTCCTTGAGATCGATTACCGGAATGTAGGTTAAAATCTTGTCGTCCGGTTCGATTTGAATCAGGTTTTGGATCGCACGTCCTTTCGAGGTTTTCGACCCTTCTGGCAACTCATAAATGCGAATCCAGAAACAACGTCCTTTGGCGGTAAAGATTAGCAGCCAGTTGTGATTGGTCGCGGCAAAGATGTTCTCTACAAAGTCTTCGTCCCTTGTCGTTGCCCCTTTGGAACCAACGCCTCCCCTGCTTTGTGATCGGTAATCGGCGAGTCTTGTTCGCTTGATGTAGCCGGCATGGCTGATGCTCACGATCACCTGTTCGTCTGCAATCAAGTCTTCCATTCGAACGTCAGCGCTGCTGAACTCGATGTTGCTGCGACGCTCATCACCAAATCGTTCTTTGACGTCAATCAACTCCCCCGTGATGATTTCCATTCGACGCTCGACGCGGGCCAAGATGTCTTCGAGGTCTTCAATAGTCGCCATCAAGGCGTCGAATTCAGCACGCAACTTATCACGCTCGAGGCCGGTCAGTTTCTGGAGGCGCATGTCCAAAATGGCACGTGCTTGAAGTTCTGACAATTCAAACGTCTTCATGAGGCCATTGCGGGCTTCTTCGGGCGTTGCGCTGGCTCGGATCAAGGCAATGACATCGTCTAAATTATCAATGGCAATGATAAGTCCTTGTAGGATGTGTGCGCGTTCCTGTGCTTTTCGAAGTTCGTATTGTGTTCTCCGTGTCACCACCTCGTGACGGTGCTCAACAAAGTTGGAAATGAGCCCTTTCAGGTTCAATAGTTCTGGACGTCCTTTGACAAGGCAGATGTTATTGACCGAGAAAGAACTTTGAAGCGCAGTGTACTTGTAAAGCTTATTCAGCACAACGCTGGCCATTGAATCACGCTTGATTTCGTAAACGACCCGCATGCCTTTTCGATCGGATTCATCCCGGATTTCAGAGATGCCTTCGATACGCTTTTCGTTGACCAACTCAGCCGTTTTACGGACCATTTCCGCTTTGTTCACCATGTAGGGGATTTCCTCTACGATGATTACTTCCCGACCGGTTTTTGTTTCCTCGATTCGCGCCCGTCCTCGGACCACAACCTTGCCTCTCCCGGTGTGAAACGCATCATGCACTCCCTCCACTCCGTGTATGATTCCACCCGTTGGGAAGTCAGGGGCTTTGACATGCTCCATAAGTTCATCAATGGTGATGTCCTTGTTTTCGATATAAGCAATGGTTCCATTGATTACTTCTGTCAAATTATGCGGTGGCATGTTGGTCGCCATTCCTACCGCAATGCCTGAAGCTCCGTTGACGAGTAGGTTGGGCAGTTTTGCCGGCAATACCGTGGGCTCTTTTAAACTCTCGTCAAAATTAGGTCGAAACTCTACCGTGTCCTTGTCCAGGTCTTCCAGCATTTCTTCTGCGACTTTCCGGAGACGAGCCTCGGTGTATCGCATGGCTGCGGGGTTATCGCCGTCAATAGAGCCGAAGTTTCCCTGCCCATCGACCATGGGATATCGGAGAGACCAATCTTGGGCCATTCGCACCATGGTGTCATAAACGGAGCTATCACCGTGAGGATGGTACTTACCGAGTACCTCTCCGACGATTCTCGCGCTTTTCTTGTACGCCCGATTGGACAGAACGCCCAAGTCGAGCATGCCGTAAAGCACCCTCCGGTGAACGGGTTTGAGTCCGTCTCGGGCATCGGGCAAAGCCCGCGAGACGATGACTGACATCGAGTAGTCGATGTAAGCCGATTTCATTTCTTCTGCAATGTTGATCTGGACGATCTTTTCTCCTTCTGCCATCGTATCGGTGTATGAATGATTGGCCCGGAATCTCAACGATTTCAAGCTCACACGAAAATACAGCTTCATCCGGCGTCAACACGGGCATTTGACGCGACAATTACTCACAAATCTCTTCAATGTGATGTGGATAAACCTTCTGCAGTCTGGGTTGTTAAGTGAAGTGGGGTTGTAGTTTTCGAACGAAAAGACATTGGACGAAAGGCATTATTCATTCGACTACAACGTTGTAAGAGTTAAATCAGCCTTTTTTCCTTGTTACGATTAGAAAAGAAACTTGAAAGCATGGACGCAAAATTTTCACCACGGGTCAAAGACGTTATTACGTTTAGCCGAGAAGAAGCGCTGAGATTGGGGCACAATTACATCGGTGTCGAGCACCTGCTGTTGGGCATTATCCGGGAAGGAGAAGGCACGGCTGTCCGGATTTTAGAAGGATTGAATGTGGACCTGCAAAAACTGCGAAAGGCTTTGGAAGGCAACATTCGTCCAACGACCGGAAAGGCCATTGGAGCGGGAAATATCCCGCTCGTGAAGCAAGCGGAGAAAATCTTAAAAATAACCTACCTAGAAGCGAAGATTTTCAAGTCGAATTTGATCGGAACGGAGCATTTGTTGCTCAGCATTTTGAAAGACGAGGACAACGTAGCGACCAAAGCATTGGGTACTTTCAATATTGACTATGAAGTGGCGAAAGAAGAATACGAAAGCATCATCCACGAGGAAGGCCGTGGTAACGTTGCACCGCGCGCGGAGTCGACGGATTACAGCAGCGATGAGGAGCCAAGTTCAGAAAACTTGGGAGGCTCAGAAGGGGCTGGTCGGAAGGTGGATCCGAAAAGCAAGACGCCCGTTTTGGATAATTTTGGCCGGGATTTGACGAAAATGGCAGAAGAAGGTCGACTCGATGCCATCGTGGGTCGCCAAAAGGAAATAGAACGCGTTTCACAGATTTTGTCCCGACGAAAGAAGAACAATCCGATTCTCATTGGAGAGCCTGGAGTTGGAAAAAGTGCGATTGCAGAGGGACTGGCCTTGCGCATCATTGAGAAGAAAGTAAGTCGTGTCTTGTTCAATAAGCGCATTGTGACATTGGACGTAGCATCATTGGTCGCTGGCACAAAGTACCGCGGTCAATTCGAGGAGAGGATGAAGGCCGTTATGAATGAATTGGAAAAGTCACCCGATGTCATCCTATTCATCGATGAGATACATACCATCGTTGGAGCCGGAGGCGCAAGTGGTTCGCTTGATGCTTCCAATATGTTTAAGCCTGCTTTGGCCCGCGGTGAGATTCAATGCGTTGGAGCGACTACGCTGGATGAATACCGTCAGCACATTGAAAAAGACGGTGCCCTTGAACGGCGCTTTCAAAAGGTTCTAGTTGAGCCTACGTCAATCGATGAAACGTTGCAAATCCTGAACAACATCAAAGACAAGTATGAAGAACACCACAGCGTGACCTACACCGATGAAGCGATTGCGGCTTGCGTGAACCTCACTTCGCGCTACATTACGGATCGTCACCTCCCAGACAAGGCCATTGATGCCTTGGACGAGGTGGGTTCGCGGGTTCACTTGACCAACATTACCGTTCCAGATGAGATTTTGCAGGTGGAGGAAGAAATTGAAAAAATCAAGGAAGAAAAAGTGCGAGTTGTGCGGTCCCAACGCTACGAAGAAGCGGCACGGTTGCGCGATACGGAGCGCACGCTGAATGACCGCTTGGAAAAGGCGAAAATTCAATGGGAAGAGGACAGTAAAAACAAGCGGGTGACGGTCACCGTAGACCATGTAGGCGATGTGGTTTCCATGATGACGGGCATTCCAGTGCAGCGCATCGCGGAAAAGGAGTCAGGAAAATTGGCTCGAATGAATGAGGATTTGGAGGGGAAAGTCATTGGCCAGGAAGATGCAATTGTTCGCGTATCGCGGGCCATTAAACGAAACCGTGCCGGACTCAAGGATCCGAATAAGCCCATCGGTTCGTTTATATTCCTCGGTCCTACCGGGGTTGGAAAAACCCAATTGGCGAAGGTGCTTTCTCGTTTTATGTTTGATTCGGAGGAGTCTTTGATCCGAATTGACATGTCCGAGTACATGGAGAAGTTCGCGATCAGTCGCTTGGTAGGAGCACCTCCAGGTTATGTCGGTTATGAAGAAGGAGGACAATTGACCGAAAAAGTGCGGCGTCACCCCTACTCCATTGTGTTGTTGGATGAAATTGAAAAAGCGCACCCCGATGTGTTCAATTTGTTGCTTCAAGCGTTGGATGATGGTCAAATGACGGATAGCCTTGGCCGAAAGATTGATTTCCGAAACACCATCATCATTATGACATCCAATATTGGTGCAAGACAACTCGCTGAATTTGGAACTGGAGTAGGATTCGGTACTTCAACCCGCGTTGACAATGAAAATTCAAACCGTGATTCTGTCATTCAAACAGCGCTAAAGCGGGCATTCAGTCCAGAATTTTTGAATCGAATTGATGATGTAGTCGTATTCAAGAGTTTGGACCGGAATCACATTCACAGCATCATTGATCTGGAATTAGGTGCCTTGATTGATCGGATTGAGGGACTTGGCTATGGAATCGAAGTAACCGCCAAGGCAAAAGATTACCTCGTGGATCAGGGATACGACGAGAAATATGGCGCACGTCCCTTAAAGCGTGCTATCCAAAAGCACTTGGAGGATCCATTTGCAGAGGAAATCATCAACGCCAACATTCAAGAGGGCGATTTGCTAAAGGCTGATTACAAAAAAGGATCGGATTCGTTGTCGATCACGGTTGTAAAGGAGGGGTTTTTGTCGCTGCCAGCTGGTGCTACTGAGGCGTTGAGCGAAGACGGCAATAAAGAGAAGAAAGAGAATTCGCCAGATGCTGAAGCAACGGATTAAATCGGCACTAACGGTATTTGGAGGAGATCAAAATCGCTACATTCTAACAGGTGCCCTTGCCCTGTTCTGGGTAACTTTTGTCAGCGATATAGACTTGATCTATTTGTTCAAAAGCAGCCAGGAATTGCGCGCTCAAGAGCGTCAAGTGGCCCACTATGAGCAAGCCATCCGAGAATCCTATATGCAGCTTGCCGATTTGTCTTCGAATCCGGAACGATTGGAACGGTTTGCACGGGAGCAGTACTTCATGAAACGAGACAATGAAGACTTGTTTCGCATCCTACCGGAAGCGCAAGCAGCAGAGTAAAAGAACTACTTCACGTTAAAAGATGGCGGTGACTGACTGAAAGAGTCTGCTGAGTGCCGAGCCATCAGCGGCCAATGCGAAGGCGACGCCGAATAGTGCGCCCCACAAATGTGCGTCATGTGCGATTCTAGTCCCTCCCCTGCGGTTCATGTAGGATTCATAGAAAAAGAACAAAATCCCCGCCACAAACGCGGGCATGGGTACGATGAAAAACAGGAGGAGTTTGGCGGTTGGGAAGTAAAGTATGTATGCCATCATCACGGCACTTACCGCCCCACTGGCGCCTAAACTGGCATATCCCGGATTGTTCATGTGCTTGTACATGGCCGGAAGACTTGCTGTGAACAATCCCCCGAAATAAAGCATCAAGAAGGTGTACTGCCCTGGAATGGGAATGGCCGGCTCTGCGGTCGCTGTGTCCAAATACGTTTCTACGCTCGAGCCAAATTGCCACAACACGAACAAATTGAAAAACAGATGGGTGCTATCGGCATGGATGAAGCCATGGGTCAGAACGCGATACCACTGCTGCTGATGCTTGACCGCAAAAGGTTTGAGCATCAGTTGATCCTTGCGTAAAGCATCTTGCAGGCACCACCATGAAATCGCTGCGGTGGTGATGAGGATTAAGGTTAACGTTCCCGGCATGCGTTTTAACTGCTATGATCGGCGATGATGACCCATCCCTCTGGTCTTTTCTCCCAAATCAGACTGAAGTGTCCGTCGAGGTTCTCCAATTCGCCGCTTCGCTTTAACAGCCATGACCCGACGAGTAAACCGTGGGCATTCCCCAGCGGCTTCCATTGCAGCAATTCAAACACGAGTGTACCCATTGCGTTTGGATCCGGATAACTCTTCTGATAATTGGCTAGAGTCTGGTCGTATCCGTAGGTGAGTCCGCGGCTGCCAATGAACATCAGTTGATCATCTTCCCAATAAGCTTCTTGCATAAATCGGCCTAAGTCGCCCTCGTTCCAGGCTAGTTCTTGGGCCTTTAGTTTTTGGTCAATGGACGATGGGATGCTCAACGACGGCTTTTCCAATCGAGGGACGTCATTGGATGCTGTGCCGCAGCTACAGAGCAAAACACATGCAACCCAGAAGTGCGAAATTGAAAACTTCATGATTCAGACATTGAAGCGAAAGTGCATGATGTCGCCATCTTGGACAAGGTATTCCTTTCCTTGAATGGACAACTTGCCTGCATCCTTCACAGCGGCTTCAGATCCAAACGACACGAAATCATCGAATTTCATCACTTCGGCCCGTATAAATCCTTTTTGAAAGTCCGTGTGAATGACACCGGCCGCTTGAGGTGCAGTTGCTCCCGTTGGAAATGTCCAGGCGCGAACTTCTTTTTCGCCGGCTGTGAAATACGTCTGCAACTGGAGCAGATCGTAGGCTTCTCGGATCAATTTGGCCACTCCAGGCTCTTCTAAACCAATATCGGATAAGAACATCTGACGCTCTTCTGCATCATCCAATTCTGCGATATCTGCCTCAATTGCAGCACCAATGATCATCACAGACGCTCCCTCGTCGTTGGCGAGCGCTCGCACTTTTTCCACATGAGCGTTTCCGGTTGTCACGGCAGATTCCTCAACATTGCACACGTACATGACGGGTTTTGCGGTGAGCAATTGCAATTCCTTCATCAGTGGTATTTCAGATTCTTCTAAATCGACGGATCGTGCCGAATTACCCCCCTCCAAGGCCCGCACGACTTTTTGATAAAAGTCTACGGCTTTTACAGCGTCCTTGTCCCCTGTTTTTGCCGCCTTCTTGGCCTTCATGCCCCGTGCTTCTACCGTTTCTAGGTCTTTCAGTTGTAGTTCCATATCGATGACTTCTTTGTCCCGAATCGGATCTACGCTTCCGTCAACATGCACCACGTTGCCATCTTCAAAACACCTCAGAACATGCAGGATGGCATCGGTTTCCCGGATGTTCCCTAAGAACTTGTTGCCCAACCCTTCCCCTTTGCTCGCTCCTTTCACGAGACCGGCGATGTCGACAATTTCAACCGTCGTTGGGATGACATTCTGCGGATTGACGATTTCAGCCAATTGATTGAGGCGGGGATCTGGCACAGTGATGACCCCAACGTTGGGTTCGATCGTGCAGAATGGGAAGTTGGCGCTTTGGGCCTTTGCATTCGACAAGCAATTGAATAGGGTTGACTTGCCCACATTGGGCAATCCGACAATTCCGCATTTCAGCGCCATGGTTCTTCTTTTCTAGTGTGTCCACAAAAGTACATCGCACACGCTTCAATTGGTTTTCACAGTTTCTCAACAAACGATTCATATGTCAGTCCTCTGGTGGTAATTTTGACACGATTCTAATAATTTATACGTTTGATTACCATGTCAACTCCTACCCTCCCCAACATCGCATCCCAAATTAGAAGGGACATTGTACGCATGGTTCACGGTGCTTCCTCGGGCCATCCGGGCGGTAGCTTGGGCTGTGTGGAGGTTCTCACGCTCTTGTTCTTCGAAGAAATGAAGATCAATCCTGACGCCTTTGATATGGATGGCATGGGCGAAGATTTATTTTTTCTATCCAACGGCCACATCAGCCCAGTTTGGTATAGCATCTTAGCACGAAGGGGCTATTTCCCTGTAAATGAATTGGCCACATTCCGTAAAATCAATTCGCGATTGCAAGGTCATCCAGCGACTGAAGAAGGACTGCCGGGCATCCGAATTGCTTCCGGTTCCTTGGGCCAAGGGTTAAGCGCTGCAATTGGCGCAGCGCAGGTTAAGAAGTTGAACGCGGAAGATTCAACCGTGTTCTCGCTTCACGGTGACGGTGAATTGCAAGAAGGTCAAATTTGGGAAGCTGCCATGTATGCAGCCCACCACAAGGTCGATAACTTGATCAGTTTTGTGGACTGCAATGGACAGCAAATTGATGGGCCGACCGATGAAGTAATGGGGTTGGGTGATTTGGCGCAGAAATGGTCGGCCTTTGGTTGGCGTGTTCACGTCTGCGATGGCCATGATTTTGATGCTTTGCGAGAAGCCGTTTCAACGGCGAAAGAAGCGAGAGGCACAGGAGTACCTCAGGTTGTTTTGATGAAAACGGCCATGGGCAAAGGGGTCGACTTCATGGAAGGCACGCACGAATGGCACGGGATTGCACCCAATGATGATCAGCTCGCGTCTGCTTTGGGGCAACTGGAAGAAACCTTGGGAGATTACTAACGGATTCAATCTGCACAGCACTGGGCAATTTCATTTTGAAAAACCATCCCATATCCTTTGGCGTCGTTTACCGATTCCTTGACAAGTTGTTTGGATCTCCGGGTCTGCGCGGACTTGCCGTATGGTGTGTTCTTCTCTATCCATCCGCCGTATTTTTTGCCCAAGGAAATGCGGGACAGAATGAAGACGACGATGCACAGGATACAGAGATCTTGTTTGTCTTTGATGCTTCGAATAGCATGAATGCGTTTTGGGATGGGAACCGAAAAATTGAAGTTGCTACACGCTTGCTCTCTGAATCCCTTGAGGAACTCTATGGGATTCCAGGACTTGAACTGGCTTTGCGTGTTTATGGGCATCAAACCAAATTCATAGAAGGAAAGCAAGATTGCGATGACACCGAATTGGTCATTCCATTTGCACGAGGGAATAATTTATTGATTCGAAAGGCGCTCAGCCGGCTACAGGCGCGGGGAACTACTCCCATTGCTCGATCCTTGCAACGCGCAGCAGAGGATTTTTCTAACTCGGACAGCCGAAAGGTCATCATCCTCATAACCGATGGCATTGAAGCGTGCGATGAAGATCCATGTGTCGTTTCTAGAATGCTACAAGAGAAAGGCATTATCGTTAAGCCATTCATCATTGGCATTGGCATTGAGGAGGCGTACAAAGAAACATTTCGCTGTGTTGGGAATTTTTTCGATGCCTCGGATACTGACACCTTTCGTGAGATTTTAGATATCGTCATCGATCAAGCCATCAACGACACTTCATTCGAGGTTGATTTGATTGACGGAATGGGCGCATCGAGCGTTTCCAATGTGCCGGTTACCCTCTTGGATGCGCATGATGCTTCAGTTTCCAAGCAATGGATGCATACTTTAAATGCGCAAGGTTTTCCAGATACGATTCAGGTAGATCCCGTTCCAACGTACGATATAATTGTACATACAGTGCCTCCCTTGCAACGCAAGGGCTTGCGTTTTCAGCCAAGAACACACAACCATGTTCGATTTGAGAACGCTGGGCAAGGAACACTCCGAGCTGAATTTGCACGGGGACTGCGCAATGGTTACGATAAGATGCCAATCACATTGTATGAGAAGGGAAAACTGGAGCCGCTGATGGTCTTTCCGGTCAATCAAGATTTGCTGCTTCTCGAAGGCACGTATGATGTTTACTTCCCCACGCATCCTCCTGTTATTGTCAAAGACGTGAGCATTCAAGAAAATAAATTGTCACCCGTAAGCATTCCTCAGCCTGGCGTTTTGCAGCTCAATGCCTTTCGCATGGGGTATGCGGCCATTCTTGATTCGAATCATGAAGTGGTCTATCAATGGAGCTCTGGCAAATCAGATCCATCAGGCCAATACATTCTTCAGCCGGGTGAATACACTTTTGTCTACCGCGCGCGGTCTGCACAATCGATTGAGTTTAGTTTTGTAAAATCGTTCAACATCCGTTCCGGAAACACCACACATCTCTCTATCAATGGTTAATTCTCGATTCATTCAATCCCTCGACCCCACTGTAAACAAGGATACGCGCAGTGGATTCGGCGAAGGCCTTCTCGAAGTCGGAAAGCAAAATGAAAATGCCGTGGCATTGTGTGCCGATTTGACGGGGTCCCTCAAGATGAACGCCTTTGCAAACGCGTTTCCCGAACGATTTTTTCAGGTTGGCATTGCTGAAGCCAACATGATGGGAGTTGCTGCAGGCATGACCATTGGTGGTAAAATTCCATTCACAGGAACGTTCGCGAATTTCTCAACAGGCAGGGTATATGATCAGATTCGCCAATCCATTGCTTATTCGGAAAAGAATGTCAAAATCTGTGCGTCTCATGCCGGTTTAACCTTGGGCGAGGACGGGGCTACGCATCAAATTCTGGAAGATGTTGGCATGATGACCATGCTTCCCAATATGACGGTCATTTGTCCGGCAGATTTTGAGCAAACGAAGCAAGCAACCCTCGCCATTTCAAAGATGCATGGTCCTGTTTATCTGCGATTTGGCAGGCCAAAAGTACCCGTGTTTATGCGCCCTGACGCCCTTTTTGAAATCGGTAAGGTCCAAACATTGATGGAGGGAAACGATGTCACCATTGTTGCAACAGGACACTTGGTTTGGGAGGCATTGAAAGCTGCCCAGGCATTAAATACGCGTGGCGTCTGCGCGGAGGTACTCAACGTACATACCATCAAGCCGTTGGATGTGGAAAGCATTGTCAATTCATTGAAGCGCACCGGATGCGTGGTTACCGCCGAAGAGCATCAGCGAAATGGTGGGCTTGGTGCTTTGGTTGCGCAAGCGGCTGCAATGCATCATCCCGTGCCGATTGAACACGTGGCAGTCAATGATTCCTTCGGTGAAAGCGGAACACCTGCGCAGCTGATGGATAAGTACGGATTGAATTCGGAGGCTATACAGGCGAAGGTTGATGCCGTGATGCGACGCGCCAACGTCATCGCCTAAACAAAGTTTAATTCAATTGATCCAATAAGGTTGCCGAAATGCTGCTCGGCAATTGAGCCAATGCGCGATAGAGCGAACGTTGCGTTTTCTCGGAGACTGGAGTATTGGGCAGGCGCACGGCTGACGAACAACGCTGAAGTTGAGCTAAGATGCTTTTGATGGCAGTGGGACTTCCTTCTTGTTCCATCAGTCGCATCAATGGAGCCAAATCGTGGTGACGTAGTCGGGCGTCATTGATCGCTCCAAAGGCTAATAAATCAATCATTTCTCCGAACGCTTCCGGAAAAGCGTTCCCAATCGTGGAAATTGCGCCATCTATCCCCAAAGCAAATAAAGGAAGAGCCATCGCATCTCGGGCCGTTAACAAACCGAAACCATCAGGCCGATTGTGAAGCCACAAGTCCATGAGTTCAATGCTGCCTGATTCATCTACGACCCCTGCAATGTTTTGTTCTTGCGCCATTTCCAGGACCCACTCCGAGTGACTCATTCCGTGACCATCATGGTGCATCAGTATGGGAAGCGGAGACGCTTGAGCGATGGATCGGTAGTGTCCGATGAATCCGGAATTTGATGATGCCGTTGGTGAGGGTGTGCCACAAAAGATGGCAGCGAAATCACGCTGATTGAATGCTGAAACACGGCGGATGGCATTGCGCGTGCTCGTGGAGGCTACTCCACCAACAAGTTTTTTCGTGCCGCTATTAATTTCAGAAATGAAATCCATGACCCGTACCTGCTCATCGTCATCCAATAACGCGGCTTCTGATGCATGTCCTAACACGACAATGAAGTCAACCTTCGAAACCATTAGGTTTTTTGCCAGCCGTTCCAATGCAGGGTAGTCCACCTCTCCTGTCGGGTTGAATGGCGTAATCAATGAAACGCCATGTCCATGAATGAGATTTGAAGCGTCTGCTTTCATGACAAGGGAGATTCAGACAAGAACTTAATGATTCGATGGTTTCGTTGCTTCCATGTATCCCCTTTCGCTGATGGCAACAAGATGTCGTAGTCCTTTTTCCGCCGGGACGAATGGTTGCTCACCTTCATCTTTGCCTTGGACATGGCGACAAAAAAATCAATGGGTATGGCCGCGTCAGGATCGAGGTTGATAAGAATGTCAAAAGGCTCATTGACCAGTCCTTCTACATTCTTGACGGGCTTATGGTGCCAATTCAAATCGCTTTTACAAAAGAAATCAGATTCGAGCTTTCGCATGTGCCAGAAGGGCGTCAATTTTTCTTCCACATCGAGATAAGCTAAGCGCATCACACGCTTCAACCCGAACTCACTCTTGAGGTAATTGGAGATGTCCTTGACCAATTTGTATTTCGCCTCTGTTTCCCCATTGTAGACCAGAATTAAAGTGCTGGCCTTGTCAAGTGAGGTCCCTTGTTTCATCCGGCCTTGAGCAGATGCAAAACTCAGCATGCGCAAGGCAAGTTTTGTTCTGAGTTTTTGTGGGATGAGACGAGCCATGAATCGATGGTCAGGTTGTGACGGTTGAATTGGATTTGAACAAAACGCTTGTGACAAATTTAATGAGAAGTTTGGCATGACTTTCGCATCTTGGAAGAAAATCAATCATCCGACTATGCAAGCATCTCGTTCCGTTCGCTTCTGCGCATTCTTTGTCTTTTCTTTAACGCTGCTCTTTGCATCATGTGCGGCCAATCCTTTGGGTCAAAAGATTAAAGAACCATTTTCTGGCTCAAAATATGAGAGCACGAATCGCTATTACCGCGCGACCGGTAAAGGCACGAGTAAAATGGATGCGGTGGCCACCAGCCAAGCTGAAATGCGTGCTCGGCAGAATTTAGCGCAACAAGTGCAAACGTATTTTGAAGTGGTATCGGACGATTACCAAAAAAGCACCACGGGCCAAGTTTTGGACGAGGCCATGACCCGATTTGAGACGCTTGCGCGCGAAATAACAAGCACTAAGCTTGCAGACATGCGTCAAATTGGAAACGAAAAATACCAAGGAGAAGACGGGAGTTACACGGTTTACGTTGCTATCGAAATAAAGAAAGCGAGCATGTATCGGCAATTGAAGAAACAGGCGCGTTTGGACTCAAAAATCAAAGCAAGCGAATTGGATGAAATCAATGCGCTATTGGATCAATTGATTGAGCAAGCCGAGAGTGCAGAGTGAACTTGAACCGTAGCGCTGTCACTGCATTTTAAGCAAGTGTTGAAACCCGGTGTTGAGCTTTTTCATCTTTGGTAAAATGACAGCCCGGCAATATGGCGCTTCACCATTTAGTTCGTAATAGGCTTGGTGGTAATCTTCGGCTTTATAGAATTCAGAGGCTGCTGCAACTTCGGTTACAATGGCATTGTGCCAGTCACTTGAAGCGCGATTAATGGCATCTTTTGCTTCTTGTTCTTGCGCATCTGAGTGAAAGAAAATTGCCGACCTGTATTGCGTGCCGGCATCAGCTCCTTGCCTATTCAGCGTTGTCGGATCATGCGTAGCGAAAAACACTTCCAAAAGGGTAGCAGTACTCAAGATTGCGGGATCGTATTGGACTTGGACTACTTCGGCATGGCCCGTTCTGCCTGTACAAACTTCACGGTAACTCGGGTTTTTGATGCTGCCGCCCATGTAGCCTGAGACTGCGCTATGGACACCCTTTAAGTTTTCAAAAACCGCCTCAACACACCAAAAGCACCCCGCTCCTAGTGTTATGGTTTGCGCAGGACCCGTAGTGCTCTGTTGTTCGGTTTGGGCGGATTGATTCATTGAATTGTTTTGAGCCTGTATTGGGGACAATATGAAAGTGGTCAGCAAGTATGCGATGCCTGTTGGAATCACCAAACCCAACGCATGAAGCACGCCCTCAGTCCTATTTCGGGTTGAGATGACTCCCATGCGCTTTGCACATCTGTTGCTTGTATTCCGCATTCAAATCCTTTCTTACCGGTTATGAATATTAAACCCAACGGGAAGCGAATTGTTTCATTTCCCCATTTGCTTATGCCTCCATCGATGCGTAGAAAAGGCAATGGTTGCAGGACAAAAGATACACCTAGACGAGTCCCCGAATTCCCCAGCAATTCGGGGTTGTCAAAGGAAGCATCTGCAGCTATAGTCACGAGCTCGATGAGCTGAATTCCACCCCCGATATGGAAAGAGGGTCCATTGGAGATCCGACGGGTTTCAGCGACCGAGCTACTGAACCAGCTGCTCGGATCGAGAGCGGCTGAGGTCACATCGATCCAGTTTTGACCTTGATCATTCGGTAGATTCGAATTCCCAATGGATATGGAGCCAATGCTGTAACGCTCACCTCGCCAGTCCATGAAACCAATATCGGTTATGGCGGCCGATGCCCAAATCTTTTCGCCCCATTCAATGGCGGCGCCTATGTCCACGCCCCAACCTTGGCCGACCGGTCCCCAGTTTCGAATGGTTTGGGGCAAATTTGATTGGTTCGATGACACGAATGAAGGCACGTTGAATCCATTTGAAAATGCACCGAATGCATCCAAAGCACCATTCTGCTGGCTGAGTTGGAAATAGCCGTTGCCAAGAAGCAAACGACCCGAAAATCCAGTGTGGAGTTTGAATCGCTTCAGTTGCCACTCCTTGGACAGCCCAACAGTGTGGGCACGATGCCATGAGAAGCCTAATCGTGACTCGGATAGAAGGTTGCTCAGGATTGCATCCCCATTGAGGTCAATTCCACTTGCAATATTGCTGAGATCCTCTTCTGTAAGGCCCCCGTTATTCTGCACCGTATCGCCTTGGTTGGTAATGAGCAGCTCGAACCAACTGACCGGCCCTTCCAAAAGCAATTCAACGGAGCTCACATCCAGTAACATTTCCGCTTGAAAGTGTTGCCGAGAAGAATAGGCTACGCCCCACTTTTTCCAACGTTTGGCCGTTGCGGCGGCAGTCACATCAACATTCAATGCGATGTCTTCGTTTGCCAAAAGCCCTTTCCAATCCTGCCATTCCGCGCTTTGAACATCAAAGCCAGCAGCCTCTTTATCGAAAAATCCTGCCCATAAATCAGCCTTGTCCAAAGCGTTTGAAGAGATTCGGGCTCCGAATTCGAAGCCGCCGGCAGCATTTTTCCAATCGTCTTTTATGAGTGGGCTTAGGGTGATATGTGCAGGGTTCCAGCCCAGTGCGCGGTAGTCAGAACTCAACGCCATGGGCGTGGCTCCAGTGCCATAGGTCAGATGCTGATTTTGGCCCTGTACATGGGCTGCAAAAGCAAACAGAAAACAGGTCAGCAATGGGACGTTAAACAGCTTTAGTGATTCGGATTTCACTGACAACATACCCATGGACATGTGCGTATTACACAGGGATATTCCACCCGTGTGTATCCTTCGCTTTTCCTCTTCGAATGCCGTCCAAAGCTTCTGATAATTGCATGGCGACGCTTTTCCCTAATTCAGTAAGCTTCGTGGTTAGTGGATAATCCGTGCCGTCAATACCAATTAGTTCAATGGATTTAATCGTCGCTGCGGTGCCGACGCCAAAAGCTTCGCTCACAGAACCTGTTTGCAACCCGCTTTCAAGCTCTGTGACACTGATTTTTCGGATTTCGAC